>CAZFUG010000288.1:0-6065 GCA_964522035.1 uncultured bacterium | reverse complement strand
AGTTTCTTCTTTTCCTGCCGGGCTTTTTCGGCCTGGGCTTCTCTTTCTTTTTCGCGTTCTTTCTCGCGTTCTCTTTCCCGCTCACGTTCGCGGTCATCAAGTTTCTTTTCGCTGACAGGCTGCTGATTGACAACTGGGGCAGGGGAAACGGCGGGCGTAGACTGGGTGACTGGCGCGGGTTTGCTGGCGGGGGCGACGGTCTGCGGTTGCGGCTGGGCCGGTTTTAAATCGGCTTTCGGCTTGACGGCCTGAGCTGGCTGTTGTGTCACGGCCGGAGTTGCCGGACGTACGGATTTGTCGCCCTTGGCGGCAAAATGTTTTTCAAGAACTTCCAGCATTTCGTCGGGAAGGCCTGCGAGTGGGTTGGTCTTGCCCTCGTAGCCAAGGGCGGCCAACAGATCTGCCATGTCTTTGTTGCTTAAATTATACTTTTTACTTGCTTCGTGTATTCGTATACCCATCCGTTACCTCCGCGCTGTCATTCATCGGTTTTCCTGTCAGAAACCATGTCTTCAACGTCTTTTTCAGTTTTGATATCGATTTTAATACCGGTCAGTTTCGAGGCGAGCTTGACGTTCTGCCCTTCTTTGCCGATGGCCAGCGACAGCTGACCCTGAGCAACGATCGCCAGAGCCGATCGGCGGTCTTCGGCGACCGTTACCGACTGCACCTTGGCCGGGCTGAGGGCGTTGATTACGTATTCAACCGGGTTCTCGCTGTAACGCACGATATCGATTTTCTCGCCGTTAAGCTCGTCGACAACGCCCTTGATGCGGCTGCCCTTGATGCCAACGCATGAACCGACCGGGTCGATCTTCGAATCGGAAGTGGCAACCGAGATTTTGACTCTCAGGCCGGCTTCGCGTGACGAAGATTTTATTTCGACGATGCCATCGCCGATTTCAGGCACTGCCTGCCGGAAAAGCAGTTCGACAAACTTTGCAGAACTGCGGGAAAGTATGATCTGCGGACCCTTCGGGGTCGGCTTTACTTCCTGAATGTAGCATTTGATGCGGTCATTGGTGCGGAAAACTTCGCCCGGAATCTGTTCTTTCGGTGGCAGAACCGCTTCGGCCTTGGCGAATTCGACATAAACATGACCTTTTTCGACACGCTGAACTTTGCCGGTAAGAATCTGACCGACCTTGTTCTGATATTCTTCATAGATGATGCCGCGTTCAGCTTCTTTCAGCTTCTGGCTGACGACCTGACGGGCTGTCTGGGCAGCGATGCGGCCAAAAGACGGCGGTGTCACATCTTCTTCGACAGTGTCGCCCGGCTGAGCGTCAGGATCAATTTCGCGGGCTTCTTCGAGGGTATACTGACGATCGGGTTCTTCGAGATCATCGCTGTCAACGACGAGTCGTCGCGAGATGACCTTGAAATCGCCAGTTTTCTGGTCGAGAGTGACTTTAACGTCTTCCTCAGAATCGAAATTCTTGCGGTAAGCCACGACCAGTGCTTCTTCAATTGCGTGAACCAGAACCTCCATTGGCAGGTTCTTTTCGCCAATCACTTCTTTTAATGCATCTATCAGATTAAATTTTGTCACTTTAAATAACCTCCCCCGTCATCCACGCTGCATCTTTGCCGGAAACTCGAACACTGCCTGGGCTTCCTTAACCAGTTTCAACGGGAACTCACGGAGCCCTTTTTCGGAACGAACAACGATCTTTTCGGGTGAAAATTCTGTCAATCGTGCCCTGAAAACCTCTTTCTGACCCTTTTCCTCGTCGTAGAGCGTCCATTTAACGAGTTTACCGACATGCCGCTCGTAATCGACAAGGCGCTTGAACACTCGCTCGACCCCTGGCGATGAAACCTCGAGGGTGAAGGCCCGATGAATCAGGTCTGTCTCGTCAAGGTAATCGCTCAATGCCCGCGAAACCTTCTCGCAGTCTTCGACCGTGACTCCGTCTGGTGTGTCGATCATTACTTCGAGCACCATGCGGCGGTTGACCTGCTTGAAGGTTACGTCATAGACCTCATAGGAAAAAGACGATTCAACGAAACGCCGGACTTCAGTTGTAATGTGTTCAACTGACTCAGTCATGCAATTCTTTCTCCTGTGATATAGAAAAACAACAAACACCGCATCTTCTGCGGCTTTGCTGCGTTCCTTTCAATCTAAGCTTTTGAAGGTCGAGCGCAAATTCTAACACGTTCACCCAATTAAATCAAGCACGGCAACTCCCGCAAAAAATTCCATCTTTCTGCCTGTCCCGTGACGTAAATTTTCTGTCGGGGCAGGGGAACTGTGATAGAATACATTTCCTAGTTTGCCTGAGAGGTTATCAGATGTACCCTTTTTTACGCAGAATAATTTATATGCTGGCGCTGGTGGTTTTTCTGAGTGGCTGCTCGGAGAATCAGACTCAGATCGATAAAAAGGCTGAAGATCAGCCGGTGCGTGGTGGCGTCTACCGCCGGGCCTTTGCCGATTCGTATATTGTGCTTGACCCGGCCATGATCAAGGATTCAAACTCACACGAAGTCTGTCGTCAGCTTTATGATGGCCTCGTCGAATTCGATAACGATGCCAGGGTCGTGCCGGCCCTCGCCAGCACCTGGAAAATCAGTGATGACAAGCTGACCTATACCTTTACCCTGCGCGAAGATGTCGCTTTTCACAGTCAGGCAGGCAGTCAGCCGACCCGCAACGGCGGTCGCAAAGTTTCTGCCGCTGACGTGGTTTTTTCATTCAAACACCTGCTGAAACCCCGAGAAGATTCGCAGGCATCTTTCTTCTGGGTCATCAAAGGGGCGCGTGCCTTTACTGAAGGCAAGACAACCGATATTGCAGGTCTGCGTGCAATCGGCAGTCATACCGTCGAATTCGTTCTCGAAAAGCCATTTGCACCGTTCGTTTCATTGCTGGCGATGATAAATGCCGGTGTCATACCGCATGAAGATGCTGAAGCGGGTCTTGAAAAGATGCCGGTCGGTACCGGGCCGTTCCGCTGGGTCGAAAAGGCATCTGATACAATCATTCTCGAGGCCAACCCTGATTATTACAGGGGGCGCCCCTGGCTTGACCGTCTAGAATTTCCGGTGATCATCGACGAGGAAAAGCGTTTTGCCGAATTCATGGCCGGCCATCTCAGTCATGTCGATGTTCCCGATTCAAAATACCGCAGCATCAGGCAGGATACAAAGCTGGCAGCCAACCTTCTCGAATCGAATCTCTGGGGTATCAATTATCTTGGCATGAGCCTGGCAAAACCGCCCTTCAACAATCCGCTGGTGCGCAAGGCCTTTAACTATGCAATAGACCGCGATACCATCGTCAAGCTGGTTCTCAATGACCGCGCCGCGCCCGCCAATGGTGTTCTCCCCCCTGGATTCCCCGGGCATGACGAGGCGCTCGCCGGTTATGTCTACGACCTGGCAAAAGCGCGCGCCCTGCTGGCTCAAGCCGGATACCCGGATGGAAAGGGTTTTCCTGATATCGAACTGCAGTATAACCGCGACCCGATTCATGCACGCACGGCTGAATTTGTGCTCGCCAATCTGCGCGATATCGGCATCAACTGCACGGTTAAAGAAGTCGATTTTGGCGAGCACCTCAGCAGTATCGAAAACGGTGCGGCGCCTTTTTTCCGCATGGGCTGGACCGTCGATTACCCTGACCCCGACAGCTTTCTCTACACGCTTTTCCATTCATCGAACATCGGTGTCGGTTATAACTTTTCCGGCTTCAAGAATGCCGAGGTTGACGCGCTGCTCGACAAGGCAAGATTTGAAACCGAGATGAGTCGGCGTGTTGAGCTGTATCGCCAGGCGGAAAAGTTGATCGTTGAAGAGGCTCCCTGGGTCTTTATGTATTTCTACACGGTGCATGTGCTTTATCAGCCCCAGGTAAAAGGCCTGACCCTGAGCGCCATGGGCGAATCGCTGCTGCAGTATCGTCACATCTGGTTTAAAGCAGTTTCGGAATCAGATAAAACGCCAGGAAGTAGATGAGAACTACAAGAATAGTCAGCAGATTGAGATATTTATCGATGTAAACCTTGACTGTTGGCCCGAACTTTTTGAAAAGTATGCCGACCAGGAAAAATCTGGCAGCACGCCCCACAACAGAGGCACCGATGAAGGGCAGAAGCGAAATCTTCGAGACCCCGGCGGTTACCGTAAATACCTTGTAGGGAATCGGCGTGAACGCTGCGGTAAAAATAATGACTACCGAATTCTGTTCATAGGCCGTACATATCTGGGCAAACAACTCGCGGGTGAAACCAGGCACATACAGAAAGAAATATTCGCCAACCGCTTGCCAGAAGGCGTAACCGATCAGATAACCAAACATGCCGCCCACAACCGAACCGGCTGTGCAGACGGTGGCAAACCATAGAGAAAGATGCGGTTTAGACAGAGCCAGTGCTATCAGCAGAACGTCGGGTGGAATTGGAAAAAAGCTTGATTCGGTGAATGCCAGAACGAAGAGTGCTGGAACCGCATATGGGCTTTCGGCCCATGATAAAACCCAGTCGTAAAGGCTTTTGATGAGTCTTGTCAAGGTGGCTTGTCCTTTGGCTGAGAAAGATATAAGCTGAGGTGCTGATGATAACCTAAACCTCAAGGTTGCGCAATCATGGAAAAGAAGACATGGTATGCCGAATTTCTCAAGCATGCCGCTCTGCTCGGGCTTTTTGTTCTGCTGCCTCTGCTGGTTGCAGGCGGACTCGGCTACCACACCCTCTGGCTTGAAAGGGAGAGCCGACTGCAGAAAACCTCGGCCCAGCTCGAGGCTTCTCTTTCGCAGGTGCGTTGCGAAGCCGAGACCGAGGTTTTTCTCAAAAAGCTCGGGCGTGGCATCTGGCATCTTGTCAGTCGTTCAGGTTTTGCCGGCGAAAGAATTGCCGAAATTCACCGCTCACTGACTGCTTTTGTGCCCGTCGATTTTGACCTTTATGCCTTTGATGAGCGCGGTCAGCTGGTGACTCCGCCTCAAGTTCCTCTGCGTTCCAGGTTTCTTGGCGCACGCCTCTGGGAAATGATCGGCCGCGACCCGATCGAGCAGAGCGAAAGGTTTCAGAAACTGCGGCGTCAGCTGAAAACCTTTCTGGGCAACGAATTTCGTATGGCTCACTTTCTCGAAGGCCGCGACAGCGTGACTCAGATCGTTACCCGCCAGAAACCCGGGCTGATTTACTGGGTCAATGATTCGGCCAGACCGGGGCGCGGCCTGATGCTGATTTTCTGGAGTCTGCCAGACCTGAATTTCAGGCTGCAGCATGTTCTGAATAAGATGCGCAGCCGGTTTTCACACGGGCTGATCGTTTCTGAATCCGGCGAGGTTCTGCAGCAGCCGGATAATCTTTCCGAAGCCCGGCAGTTCGGCGAAGTTGCGGGCCGCATCGCGATTCTCGGCCAGAAAAACTACCTGAGTGACGCGGGGCTCATCTGGGGTGGTCGACAGATCGATAATCTCTGGGTAATCGCGAGTCTTCCGGCCGGGCTGGAGGTCTTTCAGTCGCTGCAGCATTATCTTCTCAGCATCATCTTCATTGTTGGTATTTTCGCGCTGATTGCCTACCATCGTCATGCTTTCGACAACCGGCTTTTTCTGCCGATCCGGCTTAAACTGCTTGCGCTGTTTCTGGTTGCCGTAATCAGCCCGGTCATGGGGTTTGCTTATCTGGGTTATCGCTACCTGTCTGACCGTGAGGCAACTTTGCTGGCCAGGGTTACCAGCACCAGCCGTCGCAATCTCGTCAGTTTTGACGAGACTTTTCGCAGGGCCGGCGACGCATTTATCGACGAATTCCGGGAAATGGGCCGCCTGGCCGGGCAGCACCAGCAGCCGGCTTTTCGCAGACAGCTTGAGCCTGGCATCAGAAGTAACGCCCTGATCATTTATGAACTGCGCAGTGCCAGCAGTGCCGAACTGCTGTTTTCGCTTCAGAATGAGCTGGTTTCAGAGGGTATGCGCGAGGTTTCTGATGCTTTTGCACGCTTCTGCCTCGATGCCAGATTCGGTTCGAATCTTACCGACACCGTCGACCCGCTTCTCGAGACTGCTGTTCGCAGCCCGGAAGCCGGGTTCTTTTTTCTTTTCAACCGGC
>CAZFUG010000287.1:0-6068 GCA_964522035.1 uncultured bacterium | reverse complement strand
AGGATTACCTCGCAAAAGTCCTTGGTATCTGAATAAGGTTTGCGTTTGCCCTGCCGTAAAACGGAGCCCTGTTTGTCTTTTACAAAAACTATGTTAGAATCACCCGCATGTATGAAGTCGTTTTTCCAGACCCAGAAAATGCCGATGATGATGGCCTGCTGGCAATCGGCGGCGACCTGCGGCCAGAAACTTTATTGAAGGCTTATCGCAGCGGTATTTTCCCCTGGACGGTAAAACCAATTACCTGGTGGAGTCCAGACCCGAGAGCTATTTTTGAAATCCACAACTTCAGGCTTTCGAGGCGGATGCAGCGACTCTTTCGCAGCGGCCGCTTCAGCTTCACTTTAGACAGATGCTTCACCCGGGTTATGGAAGAGTGTGCTGCCCCAGCGCCGGGGCGTGAATCGACCTGGATCAGCCCTGAATTCATAGCTGCCTACACCAGACTTCACAAAATGGGTTATGCACACAGTGCAGAAGTCTGGTTTGGGGAACAACTTGCCGGCGGGATATATGGTGTTTCCATTGGCGGCTTTTTTGCGGGTGAATCAATGTTTCATACGGTCAGCAATGCGTCGACAATGGCTCTCGCCTGGCTCATGGAACATCTGAAAAAGCAGGGGTTTATACTTTTTGATTCTCAGGTAATTTCGCCACATACCGCAAGCCTTGGTGCAGTCGAAATCTGCCGCAAAGACTATCTAAGCCGTCTAATCCCGGCCCTCGACAAATCCTGTTCGTTCTGAAAGTTTTTTTCTATGGCAGCTTTTATCATTTGGTTAAACCTGATATAATCTCTGCGGAAACAAAACTATTCACCCGAAGGCATTGGAAAACTGTGCAGAAAACAATTATTACACGCGCCGCCCTGGTTTTTGTACTGGCTCTGGTCTGTGTGACCAGCCTTTTCGCAGAAGAGTCAAGAATCACCGACATAAGATTCTGGCAGAGCCCAGAAGAAGCCCAGGTTGTTCTTGATATCAGTGCCCCACCGAGGGTTTCTGATGTTTCAATGCTGCGCGACGGCACCCTTTATTTTGACATTTCAGAATGCGCGTTCAGGCCGGGTCGCCAGCGATACCCCCTTCAGAACCCGTTTCTTGAAGTTCTGACAGTTCAACAGAATGATGACAGATCTGCCCGTGTCTTCTTCAGAGTTCCCCAGGGAGTAGAAGCCAAAACGTTCGTTCTGGCCAAAAACGATCGCAAGGGCGACCGCATCGTCATTTTCCTGCGCGAACCGCAGGCAACTCTGATGCAGAAGCGCAATGCCGAGTTGTTTGAAGTCAACCGCCTCAAGGCCGGCAACGTCAAAATCGTTGTCATAGACCCGGGGCACGGTGGCGAAGATCCCGGCACCCGCCACAACGGTATAATCGAAAAGAACTATGTAATGACCATGGGCAAACTGGTTAAAGCCTACTTTGACCGCGACCCGCGCTTCAAGGCGATTCTTACCCGCGACGGCGACTACATCATTCCGCTTGAACGCCGGCGCGAAATCGCTGAACGCCTGGGCGCCGATGCTTTTATCAGCCTGCACGCCAACTACAATTCAAAGAAAGCCATCAGAGGCATAGAGGTTTATTATGAGTCACCCAAGGGTGCAGTCGGTGAAGCCGAACGCCTCGTTGCCGAAACAGAAAACCAGGTCGACTTTGCCGGAGCGATGAACAATGCCGCCCCGATTATCACCAAGCGCGAAATCATTGAAAAACAGGCTATTACGATGAATAAGAGCCGACAGCTGGCAGAAAAGGTCGAAGCTCAGCTCGCTGCTTCAGTTGTCGAACTGCCCTCACGCGGCGTCAAACGTGCCGGATTCAAGGTTCTGCACTCAATGGCAATGCCGTCGGTTCTGGTTGAATTCGGTTATGTTTCAAACTTCACCGATGCCGAAATTCTCAAAAACTATACAGCCCGCACCAGGCTGGCTCAGGGTCTTTATTTCGGCGTTCGCGACTTTCTTCTTGGGCACATTGAAGAAGGCTATGACACCGGTTATCTGGACTTCATCAAGACCGCAGCAGCAGAAAGAGCCCGCAAGGCGGCTCTGCGCAAAACTCAGGCAGCAACAAAGACGTCAGGCAAAGGCAAAACCCGCACTTACAAAGTAAAATCCGGGGACACCCTGTCAGGCATTGCCGCCAAACACGGGGTTTCATCTGCTGCAATCGCCAGAGCCAATAAACTTTCTTCGAAGCAGGTTATCAAAGCCGGTCAGACTCTCGTTATTCCGGCAAAATAAAGGATTTGCAGAGTGGAATTTTTCAGTAATCTCAAAATCAAGACCAGACTGTTCTTTACAATGGTTCTGGTCTCTCTGATTCTTCTCGGGATGACCTTTTTCACTTCTGAACGCATCAGAAGTGCAGTTAAAAGCCAGATCCCGCTGCAGATACTGACAATCCTCAATTCCGAAGCCGGCAAAATCAATGCCGCCATGCGCGGATATGAGCAGACTCTCGGCTACCTGACACGCCTCAATTCTACAGTGCAGTTCCTTTCATGGTTGCAGCAGGCACCTGATGAAACCCAGATGATAGAACAGTGGAAGCAGGTCCTGAAGGCCCCGGTCGCAGGACTTCTCGAAAAAAGCGAGGACATGCAGAGCAATGACATCATTGACATTGCAATTCTTGATTCCGATGACCAGACGGTTTTCCGTTTGATTGTAAACGGCCGGGAGCCCGGAAAAGACGAGCCCCCCTACGAAAAGTTCATAAATGGCAAAATGCGCGATACCATGGAAGCAGAGGGGATTTTCCGCAGCCAGGTTTTCTTTCAGCAGAATTCAGAAGATTACAAAGAAAGAGTAATCTATCTTTTCAAACCCGTTTTTTATCAGAGAAAAAAGATTGGTACCATTGCAATGGCAATCAGTCTTGAGAACCTTTTTGAAAACGTGCCCGGCGCCCTCGCCAATGTCGGCGGCAAGACCTCGGTCATCTCGAGTGAATATTCTCAGAATGGCTTCTATCTCGCCCACTCCGACATGGAAAACGTTCTTGACCCGCAACGGCGTATTTTCCTGAATTCCAAGGAACCCGAACTCCAGGATCACGCAGAACGAATTGTTACCAACAAAAGCGGTTTTCATGAATTTCTGCTTGCCGAAAAATCAAACATACTGCTTGCGGCCGCGCCTATCCAGAACTCAAACTGGGTGCTGCTGACTGTCGTAGACACACAGGGCCTGATGGGCGCACTCAACAAAGCGCAGAATTTTTCCCTTTTTCTCATCATCTTCGGCCTTGTGGTCATGACAGGTATTACCATGGTGGTCATCAATGGCGTTGTTAAGCAGATTCGCGGCGTCTCTCAGGGTCTCGAAGAGATTTCCCGCGGTCGCGGCGACCTTACCAAGCGTCTCGCGATTATCGGCAAAGACGAACTGACCGAAGTATCTGAGAGATTCAACCGCTTTATCGGCTACATTCAACGCCTGCTGCTGCAGATTCAGGACGTTATCAACCGTCTGTCGCACATGGCCAACGGCATCTCCAATCTGACCTTTCAATCAAATGAATCGATTCAGAATATCTTTGGTAATACGCAGCGCATCACCAAGGCATCGAAAGATTCAGCCACCACGCTTGAATCTACCGCTGCTGCCATTGAAGAAATCTCAGCCAATTCTCAACTGATCGCCAAGCGCTCTAATCGGGCCTATGAAGAATCGGTACAGAACCGTCTTAAAGCAACCCAGGGCATGGAGGCCGTCAGAGAAGCCTCTACCACGATCAAGGAAATCGAAAGAGCCGTTGGTGATTCTTCGAGAGTTCTTGAAGAACTCAAAGGTCAGTCGCGCAAAATCGGAAAAATCGTTCTTACGATTACCGCGATCTCAAGGCAGACGAACCTGCTCGCGCTCAATGCTGCAATCGAAGCCGCACGCGCCGGCGAGCAGGGCAAGGGCTTTGTCGTCGTTGCCGCCAACGTAAAGAAACTTGCTGAGCAAAGCGCCAAGGACGCTGAAGAAATCGGCGCTCTTATCGGTGAAATTCAGCACAAAACCAACAAGGCCGTTGAAGAAATGAGCCTAGGCAAAGACAAGGTTCAGGAAGGCGTTAAAATCATCAATCAGGCTGGTGGTTACCTTGACGAAATCGGCATGGCCTCGGAAAGCGTCAACGTTCAGGTCCAGGACATCAGCAAGTCATCGGTCGAACAGAGTAAGAATATTGAAGCCATCAGTCTGTCGATTGAAAACCTCTCTATAACCACCAAGACTACGACAAAAGAAGTCGACGGGGTTCTCGAATCGCTCAAATCGCAGCGCGATTCTATTCAGGACATGGCTAAGATCACCAAGCACCTCAGCATGGTTGCAGACGAAATGAACCGCATGCTCGCGCATTTCGTTCTCGAAACCCGTGAATACACCGGAACCGGCCGCCAGACACCGAGTGAAGAGGGCCCCGACAATGTGGCGGCCCTCCTTGAAGATAAAACCGCTGCAGTAGAAACGCAGCCTGCGGCTTCGGCGAATAAGCCCGCGCCAAACAAACCGGCAAAATAAAAACAGCACTCCGGAAACATTGAAAACTCGCCCTTAATGTGTTAGTGTAGCACGTTTCAAAATTGGAGTTCATTGTTTCGCAGGAGATGTTGCATCATGCTTGAGCCCAGAAGTTTTTCCGGTGGCCTGCATCCGCCCGATTTAAAGGCAACCGCAGACAAAGCCATAGTCAATCTGCCAGTCCCATCCAAAGTCGTTCTCCACGTTTCTCAGCATATCGGTGCACCCGCAAAACCAACTCAGAAGATAACTGATAAAGTTGCCTGCGGGCAGTGTATCGCTGAACCTGGTGGTTTCGTGTCTGCGCCGGTTCATGCCACCATATCCGGAACCGTCATCGGTGCCGGTAACTTCATGCATCCGTTCGGGGTTCCGAGCCCGGCAATCGTCATCGAGCGCTCGCCTGATGTAGCAGAACCAGTGTACAAACAAGAAGATGGTCTCAACCTGACCGCCGAAGAAATCAAAAAACGCATTCAGCAGTCAGGCGTCGTTGGCCTTGGCGGCGCGACCTTTCCCACGCATGTCAAGCTTTCTCCGCCCGACACCAAGCATATAGACACAGTTATTCTCAATGGTGTCGAATGTGAACCGGCACTCACCGCCGACCATCGCCTGATGCTCGAAGAACCAGATCGCATAATCAATGGCCTCAAGCTGATTATGAAGGTATTGAACTCTGAAAAAGGCATCATCGGCATTGAAATGAACAAACCCGATGCCATTGCACTGTTCAACGAAAAGTTCAAAAACGAAAAAAATCTTTCGGTACAGCCGCTTGAAGTTAAATATCCCCAGGGTGGCGAAAAACAGCTGATTTACGCCTGCCTTGGCCGCGAAATCCCTTCAGGGAAACTGCCGATGGATGTCGGCGTCGTTGTACAGAACGTCGCTTCAGCTGCAGCAATTTCTGACGCCGTCAACCTGCAGAAACCTCTGATGGAACGCGTCGTAACGCTTGCCGGAAACTGCGCGGCAAAACCCGGCAATTACCGGGTTCGTATCGGCACCCCGGTTGGCGATTTCATTGAAATGGCCGGTGGCCTGAAGGCCGATGTGCCGCTTAAAAAAGTCATCATGGGTGGCCCGATGATGGGCTTTGCCCTGTTCGACCTCAATGTTCCGATCATCAAGGGTACCAGCGGCGTTCTCTGCTGGGACGAAACCCAGGCACAGGTGCCGGTCCAGACCGCCTGCCTGCGCTGCGGCAGTTGCATCAGAGCCTGCCCGATGGGTCTTCTGCCACAGCAGATGAAACAGCTCGTCGACCATAAAAAATGGGAAAAGGCTGATCAGATCGGCATGCTCGACTGCATCGAGTGCGGTTGCTGCGCCTACGCCTGCCCGGCCGGCCTGCCTCTGGTGCAAACCTTCAAACTCGGCAAGAAAAATGTCATGGCTGAACGCAAAAAATCAGCCGCAAGCAAAGGATAAGCTGGAATGAATGCAATATCCACAGCAACCACCTCTTCAGTTCCAAGACTCCTGGTAACCACTTCTCCGCATATCCAGTCAGGCCTTTCGGCCGCCCGGGTCATGTGGGATG
>CAZFUG010000286.1:0-6081 GCA_964522035.1 uncultured bacterium | reverse complement strand
GTCGTCGTTAATTTCGGTAACGGGTTGTGATGCTTCGCGAAGCGGTTCTTCGCCGTAATGAAGAATGCGGTATTTCATGGGGCCTCCGGGCAAGAAAGTGGCTTACAAAGTGTGTCAGCTTTTAAGTATACCACATTCAGGCTGGCCTTCAAGCATCTTTTAAGGGGCTGTTCATTAAATCGAAAGAACTTTGTCTGTACCGCCTACCCATTTTTACAATGCGGTTTCTTTAAGGCTTTTGCTGGTTTTTACAGCATAAAAAACGGGTTTATATCGATGCTGAGTCTGGTGTCGCCGGGTTTGCGCAGTTGCCGGCAGACTTCTCGGGTAACGCGGGTAAGAGTGGCAAAGTCAGGCATTTTCAGCATCAGTTGAAAACGGTATCTTTCATTGATTTTTTCGAGTGATGCCGGCGCCGGGCCGAACAGCTGAAATTCCTTAACTTCAGGGCAGGCGGCAAACAGGTCGTGAAGTTCTTTGGCGGCGGCAAGGGTTTTCTGCTGGTCAGAACCAGAGACTATGAACGAGGCCAGTTCGATGAACGGCGGAAACAGCGCTTCGCGCCGCATTTTTGCCTCTTCGGCGAAGAAGCCGTGGTAATCTTCGGTCAGGGCATGTCTGATTGAATGATGTTCAGGGCAGTAGGTCTGCAGAACCACATCGCCCGGCATGTCGCCACGGCCTGCCCGCCCGGAAACCTGTGCGAGCAGAGAAAAATTACGCTCAGAAGCCCGGAAATCAGGAACGCGCAGCAGGCTGTCGGCGGCAAGAATGCCGACCAGAGTGACATTGGGAAAGTCGAGTCCCTTGGCGACCATCTGGGTGCCGACGAGAATGTCTATTTCGCCCCGGCCGAAGCGGTCGAGAATTTCTTCCATGCTGCCTTTCGTTGATACACTGTCTGAATCGAGTCGTTGAATGCGGGCCTGTGGAAAATACCGCTTTGCCTCGCTTTCAACACGCTGGGTACCGGCGCCGAAGAATTTAATGGCCTGGCTCTGGCATTTTGGGCAGGTTTGCGGCACGGTCTGCATTTCGCCGCAGTAATGGCAGCGCATGATCTGGCTGCCGGTGTGATAGACGAGCGAGACATTGCACTTCGGGCACTGAACTGCTTCGCCGCATTCGCGGCAGAAAACGAAACTCGAAAAGCCGCGCCGGTTCAAAAACAGAATTGCCTGTTTGCGGTTTTTGAGGGTATTTTGAATCGCCTGCCCGAGTGCCTCGGAAAAGATCGAACGGTTTTTGCGGGTAACGAGTTCGTGGCGCATGTCGACAACCTTGACGCGCGGTGGCTGTCGGTTGCTGACGCGCGAATTCATTTCTACCAGGCGGTAACGGCCGTTCAGGCAGTTCTGAAACGAGTCGATCGTCGGGGTTGCCGAGCCCATGACGAGCTGCGCGTTTTCGATCTGGCAGCGGCGCATTGCCACTTCCCGGGCATGGTAGCGTGGCGGGTCACCCTGTTTGAAAGATGGTTCGCCTTCTTCATCGAGAATGATGGTTCCGAGACGGGGAAGTGGCGCGAAAACCGCCGATCTGGCACCGACTACGACCGGGCAGAGGCCCCGGCGGATTTTTTCCCACTGGTCAAAGCGTTCGCCATCGGAAAGCTTGCTGTGCAGAATTGCGACCCGGTCACCGAAGCGGTCGGTGAATCGCTTCATCATCTGTGGGGTCAGAGATATTTCTGGCACCAGCACGATCGCGGTCTGGTTCTTTTCGAGAGTTTCAGCTACCCAGCGCAGATAAACCTCGGTTTTGCCAGAGCAGGTTACGCCGCGCACCAGAACCGGGCGACGATCGGAGCCGCTGGCTGCTGAAATCTCGGCGATGACACGGCTTTGGTCTTCTGATAATGGCGGTGGCGGGGTGGCTTCGCGCCGGTAATATTCTTCGGTGCCGACCTGGCGCATGACCCGCTCTTCGACTTCGATAATCAGCCCTTTCTTTTTCAGCTGCGCGATCGGCGCGCTGCTGATCTGGGCGGTGCGGGCGAGCAGGGCGGCGGTCGGGGCGGTCGAAAAGGTAAGCAGGGTCTGCACCGCCAGTTTTTCTTTGGGTGTCAGCTTATCGATTTCTACCGGCTGGTCGGGGTTGAGTTTGAGGACCGTGATCATTTTCGGCCCCTGGGCAGCTTTGACGCTGTAAGCCATTTCGATGAGACCGTCGCTGACCCAGCGGCTGACAGTCGATGCCGCCAGCTGAAATCTTTCGCAGAAGCTGTTGTAGCTGACCCAGTCATTTTCGGAGAGCCACTGCAGAGCGGGCTGGCTGTCGTCACCTTTGCCGCAGTATTTTACCTGGCGCGCAATCGTCTGCTTGATGCCGCCTGGCAGCATGCAGTGAAGAACTTCACCGACATTGCAGACGCAGTCTTCAGCGACGGCAAAAGCCAGTTGCAGCATCTTCGGTGAAATCAGCGGAACCGGGTCGAGAATTTCGCCGAGGGCAACGGTTTTGAAGGCTGGCTGATTTTCGTGCAGGCCGGTAACATAGCCGATCAGACGGCGATTCTGCACCGGCACCACGACGCGGGCACCCGGTTGCGGGCAATCACGGCCTGGCGGCAGGTGATAGGTCAGGGTGCCATCGCCGATCGGATCAGGAAAGGAGACTTCAACGAAAACCGTCATGCCGGTTCTTCAGATTCGGCGGGTTTCAGCCTGCGGCTGAGGTTTACGGCAAGATACGAGGCGAGCCGCTCGTAGCAACAGGCGCCGCAGACATCGGGCAGAAATCTCTGCCCATGCTTATCAATGATAATCAGGCCATTCGGTCGGCGCCTTACAAAAATTCGGCTGCCGGTCGGCACGAGATCGGCGTCAGCAACGGCAGCAGCAACGAAATCAACCTGCAGGCGGCAATTGGCCTTTTCAGCTGGGCCGGCGTCGGTCAGGCGGTTTTCGGCTGCATCGACTGCAGGGCCGTCATAAGCTGAGATAAACAGATCGGTGGCATCGCCAGATTCTTCGACCCGGATATTATGCTTTTCGAGACCACTCTGCAGACGCCGCAGCCATTCGGGCCGGCCGGCAACAAGAGGCTGCAGAGCTTCAGGAACCACAAATGAAATGCAGGCGGTGGTTCGCGTTAAAAGAGCTTGAGAAGCAATTCTGGCAGTTGTGTCGGCAAAAACTTTCTGGAAAAAGCTGCTGAGTTTGCCTGGTTGAGCTGGTAATTCTGAAAAAAGCATGTTTGCCGGCACTGCAGCAGTATCAGAAGGCATCTGCTGACGGTTCTGCAGAACGTGAAAAGTCTGCCCCGTTGCAAGAATGTATTCGATGATCGGGTCTGCTGTCTGGCCGCTTAAAAGCTGGTGCTGCACCAGGGTTGAAGGTGAAACGATCAGGCAGGCGTCGAACTCGAGCCCGGCAAAAAACCAGCCGGGCTGATGACCGACGGTGAGGGGCGAGTGACCGCAGATTTGCTTGAGCGGCGCTTCAGGCAACCATTCATGGCCGCTGTCGATCAGGGCTGCCCTGACTTCGGTGCCGCTATGAGAAAAAAGCATTGCCAGCTCAAGCGCAAGCGTACTGGCAATGCCTTTTCCGAATGCAATCAGAACGCGGGACTTATTTGTCCTTGTCTTTTTCCTTGATTTCAATTTCGAGGGCCCCTGAAGCGATTTCTTCCATGGCGATCTTTACATAGTTTTCGTCGTATTCTTCGACCAGGCGTTTTTTGCCTTCAACCAGCATTTTTACACGGTTGGAGATTGCCATCACTGCATCGTATTTGTTCGGAATCTTCTGGGTAATTTCGGTTCTCGAGCGGAATTTCATTCGTCAACCTCCGTTGAATCAAGTTCAGAATCGACAATATCATCTTCGTGGCTTTCGCCTTCATGACTGACTTTTTTGCCAAGCATGCGCATGGCAGCGGTTTCAGGGTTGATCGCCGAAAGAATCACGTGATTCGATTCGGTGACAACGATGGCGCGGGTTTTTCTGCCGTAGGTCGCGTCGATCAGACGCCCCTGTTCCTTTGCATCCTCTTTCAGGCGCTTGATGGGCGCAGAACCAGGACTGACAATAGCGACAATGCGGTCTGCCACCACAACGTTTCCAAAGCCAATGTTCAGCAGAAGAGCCTTCATACTCCGCTCCTATTCAATATTTTGTGCCTGTTCGCGAATTCTTTCGATTTCGCATTTTATGTCGAGTGCAAGCTGGGTAATGGCCACATCGCTGATTTTGCTGCTCAGGGTATTCGCTTCGCGGTTGATTTCCTGGACAAGAAAATCGAGGCGGCGGCCGGCGGGTTTATCTGTGGTAAGAATGTTTTCGAGCTCTTTGAGGTGACTGCGGAGCCGGGTAATTTCTTCGCTGACGTCGCTGCGGTCGACCCAGATCGCGATCTCGGTACCCAGTCTGGTTTCGTCATAACCGGCTTTGCCCGCCAGTTCTTTAATACGTTCGGTAAATTTTTCGGTGAACTGCTTATTGAATTCGGGAAGCAGTGTTTCGATTTTTGCAATCGTCTCGCGCAGAAACTGGCTGCGCTGGCGCAGGTCGTTGGCCAGATTCTGCCCTTCGCGGTTGCGTGCGTCGATGAAGTTTTTAACCGCTTCTTCGAGAACCGGTTCGATGCGTTTCCAGATTTCTTCGTTGTCAGCCTGCTTCGAATCGACCTTCATGACGCCGGGCAGTGAAAGGAGCCCGTCGAGGTCGACCGGCAGATCTTTGCCGGTTTCGCGGCTGATTTCGTCTTTGAGGTTGATCAGCTTTTTCAGCAGGGGGCGGTTGATGATCACTTCCTGGTTCGGGTTGTAATCAACGACTTCCATGTGCAGGTAAACCTTGCCGCGTGAAATGCGCGAACTGAGATACTGCCTGATCAGGCCGTCAGCCCAGTTGTAGCCATATGGCAGATGCAGGTCGATCTGCAGGAAACGATTGTTAACTGATTTAAGCTCGACGCCTATGCGCCCGGCTTCATCAGTAAAGGTTGCGCGCCCGAATCCAGTTAAACTTGAAATCATAGTGGACGATTATAACGCAAAAAAATGAATCTTTCAACCAAAAACCCGGCTGTGATTAACACAGATAGACAGAAATAGATAAAGAGCTGCGGATGAACAAGATATAAAAGGCCACGGATGAACACGGATAGACACAGATAAAAAAGAATGAAGAAAGAAAAGACGAGGAAAAGGCCACGGATGAACACGGATGGACACAGATAAAAGAGAATGAAGAAAGAAAAGACGAGGAAAAGGCCACGGATGGACACGGATGGACACGGATGGACACGGATGGACACGGATGGACACGGATAAAAGAGAATGAAGAAAGAAAAGGCAAGGAAAAGACAGAGGTGCGGGGGTGGGGTATAATGTGTGCGGTACAGGAGGGGTATGCGCTGGTTTGATACTCATTGTCATCTTGATCGGCTGCCGGCAGATGTGGCGGTCGATATGGTGCTGCAGCGGGCATTGGCGGCAGGGGTCAGAAAAATTCTGGTGCCTGGGGTAGTCGGGGCGGTGCGTTTGCCGTCAGCAGTTTCTGCCTCTGAAAATATAAAAGTTGTCACGGCATGGGGTGTACACCCGGATTTTGTTGCCGCTGCCGATGTGAAAATCGGAGTGATACCTGACTGGCAAAATGGGCCGGTACCGGTGGCAATTGGCGAGTGCGGTCTTGATCGGCGGCTGGCTTTGCCAATCAGCCGGCAGGAAGAAGTGTTCGACTGGCAGTTGCAGATTGCACGCAGTTATGATCTGCCGGTAATCGTGCACCTGGTCGGGCATGGGCAGCGGGCGCTGCAAATGCTGCAAAACGCAGCATTGCCACGGGGTTTTATCATGCATTCTTATTCCGGTTCGCCTGAAATGGCGTTGGAATTCGTTGCCGCCGGCGGTTTTATCTCTTTGTCGGCGACCAGTCTGCGTAATCGTGCAAAACTGCAGAAAATGCTTACAATGCTGCCACTTTCGGTGTTTCTGCTCGAAACCGATGCCCCGGATATGCCTTTGCCGGGATGGTCAGAAAAGTGCAATGAGCCGGCGGCGGTTGCTGAAATCGGTGTACAGGCCGCGGAAATCTGCGGCGTGCCGGTTGAAAAACTAGCCGAAGTGGT
>CAZFUG010000285.1:0-6090 GCA_964522035.1 uncultured bacterium | reverse complement strand
CGAATTCGAGATTGTCTGGCATGTGGTCGCCCCTTTGAGCCGCCCTGCCATTGCCGTTCTGATTATAAATACGGCTATCGTCAACTGGAATTCATTCATCTTTCCGCTGATTTTCACCGACACGGCTTCTGTAAAAACCCTGCCCGTTGCACTGGCTTATTTCGCCCAGGGGCCGCACGCAACAGACTGGGGGGCATTGATGGCAGGCGCTTCGGTCAGTTCGCTGCCGTTGATTGTTCTTTTCTGGTTGTTTCAGAAGCAGATAATCGAAGGCATCACCAGCGGAGCGCTCAAAGACTGATTTCAGTTCCTGATGGCTTCGGCGACACTCCGACTGAGTTCTGCTGCCGTGAATGGTTTTCTGATGAACCATCTGACCCCGGCATCTCTCATTGCTTCGATGTCCTCGTCGCCAGAAAAACCTGACGAAACAAGAACCCTGACCGCCGGATCGATTTTTTTCAGTTCAAAGAAGCATTCTTTTCCGTTCATGCCAGGCATTATCATGTCTAGAATGACCAGTGAGACCGATTTGTGTTGCTGTCGGAAAATTTCTGTGGCCTCAAGCCCATTTTCTGCCTCGAGGGTCTGGTAACCAAGCTCTGCAAGAATGCTGCCTGCAACAAATCTCAGCATTGGCTCATCGTCTATCAGCATGACCGTACCATTGCCACGTATTAAATCACTTGAACCACTCTTTTCGGAAGATTCGCTTCTGGCAATGATCGGAAAATAGAGTCGGAAGCTGGCTCCGATTCCCTGTTCTGTACACACGTCGATTGCTCCGTTATGCTGCTGCATCGTGCCGAAGACTGCCGCGAGGCCAAGCCCTGTGCCTTTTCCCGGGGCCTTGGTCGTAAAAAATGGTTCGAAAATATGTGGCAGATCTTTGGCTGGAATGCCGCAACCGGTGTCGCTGATTTCAACCCTGGCGTAATGCCCGGATGCAAGTTCAATCTGAGATGATGCGCGGAATGGTTTCTCAAGAAATACTCTCTGCGCAGAAATTGAAATTGTTCCGCCATCCGGCATGGCCTGGGAAGAGTTCAGCAGCAGATTGAGAAAGGCGCTCTGCAGCTGCGGAAAGTCACCGGTAATTGGCAGATTCTCGTCATCTATGCCAAGAGAAATCTGGATTCGCTTGTCAACTGTGCGCTGGAAAAGATCTACAGCGTCACGCAGGGGCAATACCACATTCAGAGGGCTCAAATTGACCGGCTGCTTTCTCGCAAAAGCCAGCAGTCTGGCAGTAAGGTATGAAGCCCGGTTAGATGCTTCAATAATGGTTTTGAGATAGTCGGTTGCTTTCGGTTCGTGTTTGGCAAACGGCTGTAACAATTCTGCAGCGCCGATTATGCCTGCAAGCATATTGTTGAAGTCATGGGCGATGCCGCCTGCAAGCTGCCCGATTGCGTCCATTTTCTGAGACTGTCTAAGTTGCTCCTGAAGCGCGTGTTCTTCGGTAACATCTCTAAAGACCAGAACCAGGCCGATAAGTTCCTGCGCATCGTTTTTGATCGGCGCAAATGAAGAGTTTATCAGATACTCTTTGCCATCTGCAGACAGCAGCATGGTATTGCCTGTTGGCCCGGGTGCAGCCAGTCCTTCTATAAAGCGGGTTACAGGGCTTTCTACCCGCTGCCGGCTGAGCGGGTCGAAGATGCGATAGATTTCTGCAAGAGGCTTTCCAGTAGCTTCTTCTGCTTTCCAGCCGGTCAGTTTTTCGGCTGCGGGATTTATACGCGAAACGATGCCGCGGGTGTTGGTTGCAATTACCGCCTCGCCAAGAGCGTTGAGAGTGACGCGCAGATTTTCTTCATTCAGGCGCAGAGCCTGTTCAGCCTTCAATCTCTCGGTGATGTTGTAGAAAGAAGCCAGCAGGCGATCGCCGATGATGCTGGCACCGATCGTGATTCTTTTCTTCTCGCCGTTTTTGCAGGTCACTTCATACTCTTCTGTTTTTACCCGGCCGTTTTCGCTGGTTGCAACAGCCCTGGACCAGCGTTCCATCGCTTCCTGTCTGTAGGCTGGGTCGGGATAGGCCTGAGGCCACCATTCTTCGATGGTTGGGGCGTCTTCTACCTTATAACCAAAAGTTTCTTCAAAGGAATGGTTCAGGCTTAGAACCCGGTTGGTCGAATCTACCTCGACAAGCG
Source organism: uncultured bacterium (assembly GCA_964522035.1). Classification (GTDB taxonomy): domain Bacteria; phylum Muiribacteriota; class Ozemobacteria; order Ozemobacterales; family Ozemobacteraceae; genus Rifleibacterium. The sequence continues at coordinate 3,934 of CAZFUG010000285.1, read as the reverse complement.
GCAGGGGAGCATACATGAACAACGAGCGAAAACGAAGTTCGTTATTCAAAGCTTCCTGTTGTGCGGCCTGCAGTTTGATCATCTGATCGTTGAGATTACGCTTCAACAGCAGCGAAATAAGAAGCAGGCTTAAAATAAGAACGACCAGGAATATGCCGGTAATTTTCAGAATCTGAACCGTTTCAGAAGACATGCCCTGCTCAGTGAGAAGTGTTATCCACTGCTTTCTGGCTGTGGCAAGTTGTTCTGGTGCAATTCTGTCGAGGCCCTTCTGGATAGCGGAAAACAGCAGCGGGTATTTCTTGCTGACCGCGATGCGGAAAACAAAGTTAAAGTCAGTGGTTCCGACTACCTTCAGATTCGAGATGCCGTGTTGGCTGATGTAATATGAGGCGACTGCGAGGTTCTCGACATAGGCATCGACCTGGCCGAATGCCACTGCCTGCAGTCCTTCTGTGACGTTTGCAACTGTCACGACTTCAATTTTAGCTCCTTTGAAGTCTTTGAGATAGCCTTCGGTGGCGTAACCAGCTACTGCTGCTACTTTTTTGCCTGCAAAATCTTTTAGAGTTTTTCTGGAGCCTGAATTCAGTGTCGAAATGATGACGACCGGAACCTGGGCATATGAAGAGGTAAAATAGGCGTAGCGCGATCGCTCTTCGTTCTCGACAATTGTGGGGGCTATAGCACATTCACCTGACTGCAGTGCGGCCAGATGCCTGTTCCAGTCAGGGCAGAGAGCCTGCGGAAAAGTGAAACCGATTTCTTTTTCGATCAATCCGATGATGTCGGCGCCAAGACCTGTGAATTCACGGTTGCTGTCGGCAAATTCGAGCGGCGGGAAACTGTCGTTGAACCAGACCTGCAGGTGTGCCGCATTCTTTTTCAGCCACGCCTTTTCGTCGTTCGACAGCAGCTGAGGCTCTTCGGCTTCACCGGCAGCTGCAAAAAAGCATGAAAGCAGCAGAAATATCAGAACAAGCGGTATAACCGCCTGCTGCAGGATCCTGTTGTCTGCTTTTTTGCCAATCATTTACGCCGTTGCTCAGTCCGTATCTCTTTATCCGGAGTTTTGCCGGTGTTTTAATCCTTACTGCCGATTCTATCATATCTTTGCCAAAATCATGCAATTTGATTGAAATGTTGCAGAGGCAATAAAATTAAGATCGTTTTCTATGGCTTCTGGATGCAGGAAGCTGCAGATTACGATTCCCGCATCGTGCGAACGGATTGAACAGATGAAAATACGGGTTTTCCCCGCTTAACCGGAATTGCCCACAGGGCAATCGCATTAAACTTCTGGATTCCGGGTCTAAGACCGGAATGACGCAGTTAATATTCGTCCCGCGGAGGCGGGAATCTTGTTTTGATGAGGGATATGGGCATTTTAGTGCGCTTGGCCTGGAATTGCCCAGATAAGCATCAATGATCTCTCATCTGATTGTCGCTGTGTTATAATTATCAGGTTATTATCTGATTTTTTTCTGGAGGATGGCATGCCTGCAACCAAAGTAGCACAGGAAATCGAAGGGCTTTACAAGATTATTCCGCTGAAAGTTCTGCGCCGCACCCCTGGCGTAAATTTTGACTGCCTCGACAAGAAAGAATTACCCCGCGTTGATGCGTTCGACCGGGTTATTCATACTACCGGTGCGGTTTCGCCCGGGCCGGTCGGTGAAGTTAAGCGACCCTGGTATATGCACCCTTATCAGGCTGACAATCTGATGGTGCTGCATGGTGAGCGCCATGTCGAGATCTACACAAAGAAATTCGGGCGCGTTCTCAAGGTCGATGTTACCCCTGACCGCATCGTTATCGATGGCGAACTTGCCTATGATGGCGCAGCCATGCTGGTCTGGCCCTGTTATGTTTTTCACCGCATCCGCAGCTGCGAAGTCAAAGGTTCGGCTTCGGTCAATTTTGCGGTTCACACCGAAGGTTTCGATATCAAAACCAACTTCAATATTTACGATCTGAACACTGAAACCGGCGAATATAAAGTTATCAGAGCTGGTCACCTCGACCAGCCGATCGCTGGCGAATAAAACAGACGCTGCGTCGTTTTTAGATGCCGCCCGCTGACAGTTAAAGCCTGTCAGCGGGCGGTTTTATTACTTCATGGCGGCGGCCATTATCTGCTGCAGCGAGGTTTCGCCCTTGAGAACCTTGGTGATGCCGTCCATTTTCAGGGTCCACATGCCTTCTTCAATGGCTTTCTGGCGAATTTCGGCGACCCTGGCCTTGTTGTGGATCAGTCTTTTAAGGTCGTCTGAATTGTGCAGATATTCATAAATGCCAAGGCGGCCACTATAGCCGGTGTAATTGCATTTTTCGCAGCCGTTGGCCTTGTACATTTTAAAATGGCTTTCCCATTCATTGAGTGGCACTTTGATGCGCTGATTCCAGAGTTCGGGGCCGAATTCTTCGATAATGGTGCGTTTTTCTTCAGGGGTAGGCATGTGCTGGGTACGGCAGGCCGGGCAGAATGACTTGACCAGGCGCTGCGCCATGATTCCGATCAGGGCTTCGGCAAAATAGATCGGCTCGAGTCCCATGTCGAGCAGGCGGTTGACCGTTTCGGGGGCTGAATTCGTATGCAGCGTCGACAATACCAGGTGGCCGGTCAGCGAAGCTTCGATGGCGATGCTGGCGGTTTCGATGTCGCGCATTTCACCGACCATGATGACATCGGGGTTGGCGCGCAGAAACGAGCGCATCGCGGCCGCAAAGGTGAGGCCGGCCTTGTTGTTGATCTGCACCTGGCGCAGCCCATACTGCGTGATTTCGACCGGGTCTTCGGCAGTCCAGATTTTTTTCTGCGGGTGGTTGAGGTAGCCAAGGCCGGCGTGCAAAGTCGTGGTTTTGCCTGAACCGGTCGGGCCGACGACGAGAATCATGCCGTATGGCTTTTCAAGTGCGGCTTTGAACTGGTTCATCGTCGGCTTCATCAGGTTGAGCTTTTCGAGCGGCCATGGCTCGGCGCTGGCGAGAATTCTCAGCACGACGTCTTCCTGGTCGTTGACGGTGGGCATGGTGGCGACGCGCAGTTCAACGATACGGCCCTGAACGTTGGTCTTGATTTTGCCGTCCTGCGGAATGCGCCGTTGCGAAATGTCGATATTCGCCATGATCTTGAAGCGCGAGATCAACGGTGCGCCTTGATTGTACGGCAGGGTTTTGGCTGTGTAGCATGACCCGTCTTTTCGATATCTCACCAGGGTTTCCTTGTCTCGGCATGGCTCGATATGAATGTCTGATACGCCGTGAGTGTAAGCCTCTTCAATGATCTGATTGGCAAGTCTGACGATGGTGCCGTCAGTTTCTGCATCATCGCCATCGATCATTGAGTCATAGGCATCGGCCGGGCGACCTGACTGAGTCTGCGATGCTTTTGCGCCGGTCGCGCTTTTTCCGGAAACAGGCTTGCCCGGCTGAGAAGACGGGGCGCCTGCTGGTGCTGCTGCCCGGCCGGGCTGCTGGCTGGCGCCGCCCAGTTCCCAGTGGTCGATGAACCTGAGAATGTCTTCGTGTGAGCTGATCAGCAGTGTGTAGCGATTACCGCGCATCACTGCGGCGACAGAGTCCATGCGGTCGATTTCGGTGGGGTCGGTGACGAGAACCGCCGTTTCGCCGTTTTCAAGAATGATCGGCACCCAGAAGTGCTTTCGCAGATAATCGGGTTTAACGTCGGCAAGCAGGCCGGTTGCGATCTTGATATCAGTCTGGAAAGGAACAAAGCGCTTTTTATAGAAGAAGCTCAGGGCATTGTTGATCGTGCCACGGTCGATGTTGAATTTTGCCTGCAGAACTTTTTCGAGAGGTTCACGCATGGTGCGGGCTGTCTGCATGGCCTGGGTGAGTTCCTGCTGGGTGAGGTTGTTGTTTAGCACCAGGTAGTCGTATTTGCCCGGCATGCTTCTCGTTTGTGACAGGC
>CAZFUG010000284.1:5350-6119 GCA_964522035.1 uncultured bacterium | reverse complement strand
TCGCCGCCTCGAGGGGCAAGCGCGTCGCCCGTCTGCACGAAGAGATCGACAATACACGGGTGAAGAAACGCTACGATCTCGACTTTCGCCTCGTCGGCGAGCGCAGCCCGCGTGACTGCGTCGCGCGACTGCGGCGGCAGGCATTGCCGATGGGCCCGCAGCGGTTTCTCGAAGTGCCGGAAATGACGATTCTGCCCGGTGACCGCATCGGTATCGTCGGCCCGAACGGCTCGGGCAAGAGCACGTTTCTGCGGCTGCTCGTCGCCAGTATTGATTTTCCGCCGGACCGGGTGCTCTATATTCCGCAGGAAATCTCGATCGAGCGCTCGGGCGAAATCGTCAGGGAAATGCTGTCACTGCCATCGGAACAGCTCGGCCAGGTGATGTCGTTTGTCAGCTGCCTCGGCTCGATTCCGGCGCGGCTGCGCGAAACCGAGGTTCCCAGTCCCGGCGAAGTGCGCAAGATCTGTCTCGCGCTCGGGCTGCTGAAAAAGCCCTGGGTGATCATCATGGACGAACCGACGAACCACCTCGATCTGCCGGCGATCGAACTGCTGGAAGGCGCGCTCGCGCAGATCGAATCGGCGCTGATTCTCGTCAGCCACGACGCGGTTTTCCTGTCGCACCTGGTCGACCGCCGCCTCTGTTTTTCTGGCAACTCGATGTCTTTCGACTCCTGACCCGTGCCGCCGGAAAGTAAGGGTTTTATTTTTTTCGGGCCTGGGGTATGTATTTTATGAAAATCAGATGACAGGTAGAAAATGAAAAA
>CAZFUG010000284.1:0-5340 GCA_964522035.1 uncultured bacterium | reverse complement strand
AAAAGACAGATACTCCGATTGTTGTTCCTGCGGGCCTTGAAGCCCGGAAAACCGAATTTTCTGAATATCTTGCGGCTGCAAAACTGCGACTGGAGAAATTCGCCGGGCGGTATGGCTGGCAATACCTGACCGACAAAACCTTTGTCGATTCATGGGAAATCTACGACGACAAGAGAGACTTCGACCGGCGCATCTGCGAACTGGCCGGCGTCGCGACTGACACGAAGCTTCCCGCAACCTATTCGGGGGCGCTCGAGCGGCGGGTTCTCGTAACCGTCACCCCCGGGCTTTATCTCGCAAATTATCCGCAGGGCGACGAACCTGAGGCGTTTGCAAAGCTTCTGTGCCATGAAATGGCGCATCGCCTTCATATCAGAATTCTCGATGGCAACGAAGAGGCGATGGGGCCGGTCTGGTTTTATGAGGGCTTTGCCCTGTTTGCCGCCAGCCAGTTTGCCGATTCATACCAGCCGCTGGCAGAAAATGAGCTGCTCGGCATTTTTGCCGAGAGTGAAAGGGGCGATTACCGGCGTTATGCGCATGCTTTTCGCCAGCTCGCCGGTCGGGTTGAATCGTTTCAGGATTTTCTCACCTGGCCGGCAAAAGAAGATTTCATGCAACGGCTGAAAAGGCTGCTTGAAAATGGTTGAAGCCATGAATAAAGCCGAATGCAGAAGCGAAACTGAAAGGCTGCTTCTCAGAAACTGGCGGGCAGCCGATATGAAGCCCTTTGCCAGATTGAATGCTGACCCGGCGGTGATGGAATTCTTTCCGAAAGCTCTGTCAGAAGAAGAAAGCAACGCGATGGCGGCCCGCATCAAAGACCGCATCGATCGCGAAGGCTGGGGTTTGTGGGCAGTATCAGTCTGCTGCACCGTCCAGCTGAATCCTGAATCTTGAGTCGCATGAGTTTGCGACGTCTTTGATGATTCCGTCGGCTTCGTGCAGGTCGCGCAGCGTAAATCCGATCGTGATATGCGGGAAGAAACGGTCAGGGTTCCAGGCTTCAGCTTTGCCGCCATTTTTGACGAATTCGGCATGAATGGCGCGGCGTATCTGCAGAAGCTTTTCTGAGGCGACGATCAGGAAAAAGGTTTCTTCGAGTCTGCCTTCGATAAGCTTTTTGCCGCTGCCGATGCTGACCAGTTCGAGCCTGGCCTGCTGCATCTGCATGCTTTCGGCAATTTCGCCAATGCGCTGCATTGTTAGCAAAGGCCTGGACGGGTCAGGGCCGCGTAAAATATCGATATATTCAAGCGGGGTGATCACGGTAACATGGGCTTCGCCCTGCGGGTTCCAGCCTTTGAAAAAATCGAGCGGCCGCCCGATTCTGGCGCCGATCAGCTGCCTGAGCCGCGGCATTTCTTCCGGGTGGACATTGAGGCCAAGCGAGTTGTCGAACCGGCCTTCGCCCTGTTTAACAACCTGCTGCAGGTCGAAATTGTCGGTAATCCGGCTGCTGATGCTGATGGGCGTAATCGTTTCGTCGGCATGCTGCACTTTGTCGAAGCGGTTTCCGGCAGATGCATCCGTGTTGAGAAGTGCGAAGCCGCAAAGCAGGAAAAAAAGTATTCTGTGCATGCAAAACCTCCATTCGGTGACCCGTATCCCTGTCTGTTCGTGATTGTGCCTTATGGGCCGACAAAATGCAACCGGTGATCAACCGGCATAAATCCGGTATTTATTGATAACTGCAGGCAAAAGTAGAATCGTTGTCGACGAACCGGTTCAACTTTGTTTATGCATGAATAATTCGCAGGAAATAACTGTCGCAGAGCAGGTGTTCAATTTTCTGACCGGGAATAATTGAAATTTGTTGCTGGATTATTTTATAGCATTGTATGCTACTAAATGATATTTATCAGTCGATATTAGTTGTTTTGATTATGACTGAATCGGAAAGTAGAGTATGATGATTTCAGATGCAATCAGTGGTTTTAACTTGCTATGGCAATGAAACTGAACTCGTTTTGCCGAATTCCGGGTCGGAAAATTACTGAATCTGAAGTATAATTGAATCGTAAAGGAAAGCTTATGTTGACGAAAAAGATTGCTGCCATTCTGCTGTTTATCGTTGCTGTCGGCTCATTGTCTTTCATCGCGCCTGTAAACGCGGTCGAGCAGAAGAGCATTCTCGTTTCGGCGGCGGTCAGTCTGAAAAACGTTCTCGAGCACTGTCAGAAGCGCTTTGAAGAGAAGAACCCCGACGTGAAGATCAAATTCAATTTCGGGGCTTCCGGTATGCTTCTGAATCAGATCAAAAGCGGCGCTCCGATCGACCTGTTTATCTCTGCCGACATTCGTGACTTCGAAAAAATCGACGCTCCTGCGGCGAAAATCATTGCTGAAGGCTACCCGAAGCCGTTTGCCGGTAACGAGCTGGTGTTCATCGTTCCGAAAAACAGCGAAGCGGGGCCGCTGGCTTTCGAAGATCTCAGAATGGATGCCCTGAAAAAGATCGCGATAGGCAACCCGAAAACGGTGCCGGCCGGCCGCTATGCCGACGAGGCTATCAGAGCGTCAGGCCGGTATGAAGCGTTGCGCGAAAAACTCGTTCTCTGCGAGAATGTCCGCCAGGTGCTCGATTACGTGATTCGCGGCGAAGTCGACGGCGGCTTCGTTTATCGCACCGACGCGGCGCAGGCGGCTGCGGGCGAGATCAGACAGGCGTTTGCCGTTTCCCCTGAGATGCATGCGCCGATCGTCTATGGCCTTGGCCGGCTGACGGCGGCGAACAACCCGGAGCTGGTCGAGCGCTTCATTGCTTTCATGGCCGGGCCGGAATGCCGGGAAATTTTAACTGCTGCAGGTTTTCTGCTGCCGAAACAATAGGAGCCAGACATTGGAATGGTGGGTGCCGCTTGAAATCTCTCTGAAGGTTTCGCTCTGCAGCTCGATAATCGTTTTTTTTATCGGCACGGCGATTGCCTACGTTCTGGCGATGAAAAATTTCCCCGGAAAGAGGGCGCTCGAGATCGCCGTCATGCTGCCGCTGGTGCTGCCGCCGACGGTTACCGGCTACTACCTGATTCTGATCTTCGGCAAAAACGGCCTGATCGGGCGGTTCCTGCACGACCTGTTCGGCGTCACGCTGATTTTTTCGTGGCAGGGCGCGGTGGTCGCTTCGGCGGTCGTGGCTCTACCACTGATGGTTCAGGCCGCCAAATCGGCGATCGAGTCGGTCGACAAGCATTTCATTCAGGTTTCATACACTCTTGGCCATTCCGAGCTCGATACGGCGGTTAAAGTGATTTTCCCACTCGCGAAGAACGGCATTCTGGCCGGCTTCATTCTCGCCTTTTCGCGTGCGCTCGGCGAATTTGGCGCGACGCTGATGCTGGCCGGCAATATTCCAGGTGAGACGAATACGATGCCGATCGAGATTTACTCGCTGGCCTCGTTTGGTGAATGGGGAAAAGCGCAGATCTTCGTTGTCGTTCTGACGCTGGTTTCAGCGCTGGCCGTGTTCGCATCGAGATTCTTTTCAGGATACCGCACCAGATGAGCCTGCAGATTAAAATACAGAAACAGCTCGCCGACTTCTCTCTCGACGTAGAGTGGGAAGTGAAGAAGGAAATCGGCGTGATTTTTGGCTATTCCGGGGCCGGCAAGAGCCTGTCGCTGCAGCTGATCGCCGGTCTTCTGGCGCCTGATGCGGGCAGAATTCAGGCTGACGGCAACCTGTTCTTCGATTCGGCGACCGGTCTGCATCTGCCGCCGCAGAAACGGCGACTGGGCTATGTTTTCCAGGACAGTTCGCTGTTTCCGCATATGAGCGTGGCCGACAATATCAGATTCGGTCTGCGCGACAAGGATGCGGCTGCCGGCGAAAAGCATCTGCTCGAAATGGCGCGCCAGTTCGAGATCGATGATCTGCTGCAGAAGTTTCCGCATCAGATTTCGGGCGGCCAGAAACAGCGCGTTGCATTTGCGAGGGCGCTTATCGGGGAACCGCTCGCATTGCTGCTCGATGAGCCGTTTTCGGCTCTCGATAACCCGATCCGGGCGAAAATGCGCAAGTTCCTGATTCAGGTGCAGCGGCAGTTCAATATTCCGATTGTCATGGTGACGCACGATCTTTTCGAAGCCTGTTCACTGGCCGATAAGATCATGATTTATTCCGGCGGCCGGGTCATTCAGTCAGGAACCCCGCAGGATGTCTTTCAGAACCCCGCCAATGACCAGGTCAAAAACCTGCTCGATGTCGAAGAATTCTGCCGCTTCGATTTTTTCAAGCCTGATCGAGGGTCGCCAGAAAGTCGATGACTTTCTGAGTGATGAAATCAGGCGTTGAAGCGCCAGCAGACACAATGATGTTCTGACAGCCGGCAAAATCGCCGAGGTTGAGCTCGGCTTCGGTTTCGACGTGAAATGTGCGCGGGCAGAGGCCGGCGGCGATTTCGGCAAGACGCCGGGTGTTGGCGCTCGATTTGCCGCCGACGATGACGACCGCATCGGCTTCAGCTGCGAGTTTTCTGATTTCCTGCTGGCGGTCTGAAGTGGCCTGGCAGATCGAATCGCAGATCACCGCTTCATCGGCGCTCGCCTTGAGAATTTCGGCGACGCGGTTGAATTCGTCTTCATTGAAGGTGGTCTGACCGATAACCATGACTTTGGGGCGGCGCGGCACCCGGCGGGCCTGTTCTTCGCCGGCGATGACTTCCTGGGTGGTGGCGAAGCTCTGCAGGCTGAGAATCTCGGGGTGGTCGGGGTCGCCGATAATGTAGATATAATAGCCTTTTTCGCTGTATTTTTTTATCTGGCGCTGACTGGTGACGACAATCTCGAGACCGCGTTCGGAAATTTCCCTGATCTGGCCGGCCGGCATGCCGTGGGCGCGGATAATGATCGTGCCATCGGTGACTGTGTGCCAGTCTTTAACCGTGCCGACGCCGTTTTCGCGCAGGTATTCGACAGCCTGCGGGTTGTGGATAAGCGGGCCGCTGGTGAAAACGCGGCCGGGAGCTTTGGCGGCGGTCTGCAGAGCCATCTGCATGGCGCGTTTAACTCCCATGCAGAAACCCGAGGTGCGGGCGAGAATGATTCTGGGCATTTACTGATCTCCGTATGCGGCCGGGGTGGCGTCGGGGGTGCCGTCAAAAACATGGGCCAGGGTGGCGTTAAGTTCCTGTTTCATGCTGATCGAGCGGTGGTTCTGAACTCTATGGAAGCCTGTCAGCCTGCCGTCTTTGTCGAAATGGGCTTCGGCGGCGAACAGGGCTTTGGCCGGTTCCAGGAACATGCCGTAGCGCATGTCGTTGAGCACGACTTTATGGCCGCCATCGGGCAGGGAAATGCTCTGCGGCTGCAACATATTCATCGAAAACCATTTGAACAGGC
>CAZFUG010000283.1:1729-6159 GCA_964522035.1 uncultured bacterium | reverse complement strand
GCCTACACCTTCAACGTCTTGCTGACTGAAGTGACTTACCCGAACTCGGAAAAAGCTGCATACTCCTATAACGAAGCCGGGGATCGGCTGCAGGAATCTCTTACCTTCAACAACAATACCGTTTCTGTTGTTTTCGAGTATGATGCCGCCGGCCGGCTTGTCAGAAAAGGCGACGAGCTGTCTTCTTATGACGCAGACGGCAACCTCATAAAGACAGAATCCACCGACTGATTCGAGTCGAGAAATCCCAGAACGGCTGCAAACACGACAAAGACCGAAATGGCCATGGTTACGGTCACCTGAAACACGACAGCAAAACAGTCGCTTACGAAGAATATTCATACCTGCCCAAAGACTGGCGCCGGATAAGCCGCAGAACCGGTGAAGAAACTTTCGCTGAAGACAGCAGGCGACATGGCGGTTCGAAGAAATCGAAAACGGCCTCTTTCGTCTCTATCTACGATGGCAACGACGAATCACACGAATACACTCTCGGCGAAACGCCAAGGCCAGGTTCCGGCTGCTGTTAAACCTCGGTGCGGCTTTGGTTGCTGAGCCAGACCGGTCTCGCGGTGTGGTGAGCCTGTCGAACTATCGAAGTGCGGTCTGGCTGTTCCCTTGCAACCGCGCCTAAGAGCACATGTCGCTCAAGTGTTACTAAAGTGCTAAAAGCGCAATTTGCACATTAATAATTTTTGTGCCATAATTTAGTTGTAAGTGTAAGGAGGCAAACATGAAAAGAATGAACTTAACTCTGGACGATTCCACCTTCAGGAATCTGAAAGCTTTGGCTGCTCTTAAAGATCTTGCAGTCGGCGAATTGATAAAAATGTTCGTGAACAGAGAAATCATTGAGCATCCTGACGAGTGCGCACTTTGCCTTCGTTACAGTGAACCAAATGAAGAAACAATTGAAACATTTGAAAACACAGACAAAGGAGTGGGGCTTTCCAGGAAGAGGTCTGGTAAAAAAGGCCTGGAAATGCTTGATAAAGAGTTTCTGAGGGATTAATGCTTAATCTCAAGATTACCAACAGATTCAAAAAAGATCTTCAAAAGATGACAGATAAGGGAAAGATCTATGAAAAGCTCAGGGCAATCATTGAAATGCTGTTGAATCAGCAACCTTTGGATTCCAAATATTCCGATCATCTCCTTGTCGGAAACTGGAAAGGCAGACGAGAACTGCACGTTGAGGCTGATTGGCTATTGATTTATAAAATTGAAGATGATGTACTGATTTTGGAGAGAACAGGAACTCATTCTCACCTGTTTAAGTGACCTGATTTTGCGTTAAAATATTCGCATGAAAAACAGAATAAAACGCTGAGCAAGCTGGTAGAAGAGGAACTCAAATGAAAGACAGCGACTTTAACAACCTGGTAGCCAGCATCAAAGAGAAGCTTCATAAAACCCAACGGTTCCGCTGGGGCTTGATCAGCGAAGATATCTTGCCCATCACTCGCATCTGCCTGGCGTTGTCCGGGGAAGAGGTCCTCTAGAGGCTTTTTTCGGGACTGACCGGGGCGATTGAAAAGCTGAGGTTTTGCTGTTATATTTGTTGGGATGAACATCACATTCAACAACCCTGACATAAAATTTTATTTCAGCTTTCAGTGCCCGTATTCCTATATTGCCTGGGAGCTGCTTCGGTCACTTCTCAAGCAGAGCCGTCTCACGCTTCAGCCTGTCGAAATTGGCCTGAACCCGCCGGGCAACACCAAATACCATTTCAGAGAAATATGGGGCGAACAGCGCTGGAACCGGATCATTGCCGATGCGGCTGCAGTTGGCCTCAAGATCAGCCAGCCCGAGCGCTACGTCAACGGGATTCCGGCGGCCCGCGCCATCGAGGCTTATGGCCCGATGAATGCCGAAGATTATATCACCAGTATTTTCAGAGGCGTTTTCTGCGCGCGCATCGATATTTCCATTCCGACTTCTCTGCGATTGCATCTGCAGTCAGAGGGTCTCGACTCATCGATTCTCGCCAGTGCAATTGAAGACCCGCAAACAGAGACAAAAGCAAACGAACTTATCATGCTCTGGGGCCACGAGCGCATCAGAATGCTGCCAACCATCGAGTGCGGCGAAGAGCGTTTCTGTGGCCTGATCGACAAATCCGGGCTTGAACGTCATCTGCGCGCCATACTGGATTAACCAATGCCTTTTACCTATGAATACCCGCGCCCCTCTGTCACCCTCGATGCGGCAATAATACGCGTCACCAATCTGACAACTCCAGAAATTCTTCTGATCAAAAGGGGCCGAGACCCATTTTCGGGTCGATGGGCTCTGCCCGGCGGCTTTCTGGAAATGGATGAAACACCCTGCACCGGAGCCGCACGCGAACTCAAAGAGGAAACCTGTCTTGAAAATCTGCCACTGAAGCCGCTGTTCACCTGCGGCGAACCGGGCAGAGACCCGCGCGGCCGCACCATAACCATGGTTTTCGGCTGCATGGTTCGTGACACCGATTTCTCGCCGCGCGGCGACGATGATGCCGCTGATGCGTGCTGGTTCGATATCAGAAAACTCCCCGAAATGGCCTTCGACCATGGCCGGGTGATCGCTCAGATCCATGCCAGCCTGATATGGCAGGCCAGACATCTGATTGTCGGGCAGAATGTCTTCAACGGCAGGGCAACCGCCGAAGAACTCGAAAAACTGCACGAATCAATCTGTCAGTGTAAAGACAGCGACCTGATTACGCGGGCGGAAAAAGCCGGGCTTCTTTTCAGAAAAAACGGTTTTTACGAATTTGCCCCCTTCGACCCTTCAGGCCCTGACTGGCACCCCCTTGTCTGGTAAATGAACTCTTTAACCCTGGTCACGCCTGCCCTTAAAAAGCTGCGCCGCGTTTTCTCGGTGCGCAACCGCAAGGTTCTCTGGGCGCTTGGCATCGGCTCACTGCTGCTGGCCTTCACAATTTATTACGGCCTCTACCGCTTTCTTGACTATGTCGGGCGGGCCCCGATGCTGGGCGAAACGCTTGGCCCGATTGTCGGCGGCCTGCTTGTTTCAAAACTTCTTGAAATGCTGTTCATGACGCTGTTTTTCATGATTCTCTTCAGCAGCATAATCTCGGCCCTGTCGAGTCTGTTTCTCAATGATGAACTGACGGTGCTGATGTCATCGCCGATTCCGGTCGGCATGATCTTCAGGTCGAGATTCATTCTGCTCTCGGCCGAAAGCACCTGGATGGTGGTCATTTTCTTCATGCCGGCGCTGCTGGCCTTTGCCACTGCTCTCAAGGCAGAATGGCAGGCCTATTTTATTTTCCCGGTCTTTATTTCGGCTTTCGTTATGCTGCCAAATCTGGCCGGGGCCTTTGCCTCGCTGCTTCTGGCGGCCTTTTTCCCGGTCAGGCAGATGAAAAAGGTTTTTCAGTTTCTTTCGATCATTGTCTTAACCGCCCTGATCTTCTTTTTAAGGTCGCTTGAAGCGGAAAAACTGCTCAATCCAAGTTATTTCAAAGACGTTTCACAGTATCTTCTCAGTCTTCAGGTGCCGCTGCTGCAGTATTCGCCATCATCGTGGCTGCACCAGGCAACGATGTCGCTTTTCCGCAATTCGACTTATGAAGCCGTAATGCAGTTCTTGCCGCTGTTCTTTGCGGCGGTTGCCGGCTTTCTCCTGGTCAATTATTTTGCGGTGCGCTTTTACCGCATCAGCTGGCAACTTTCGATGGAAGCGGTAGACAACCAGGTCTTGAGCCTCGAATGGCTGAGAAGAGTCATCATCTGGCCGTTCCGCTTTTTCAGCCCTGAATTCAGGGTTATTGCCGGCAAGGAAATCACGACCTTCATGCGCGACCCGGCAATCTTCTCACAGATTTTCATGATGGCCGCCATCGTCTTCGTTTACGGCTACAACCTTTCGATACTGCCGCTCAAAGATATTCCGACCCTTTACAGCGGCGAGCTCAACGACACCCTCGTCTTTCTCAACGGTCCGTTTATCGGTTTTATCATTGCGTCGATCGGCATGCGCTTCGTTTTTCCGTCAATCAGCATGGAAGGCCGTGCCTTCTGGGCCGTTAAATCATCGCCGGTCAACCCCAGACGGATTCTGACAATCAAACTGATTGTCTATCTTGTGCCGATGCTGCTGCTCGGCATCATTTTGTGTGTCGTCACCAATTCGGTTTTTCAGGTTTCGCACCCTGCCCTGTTCTGGTTGAGTTTTATCAACGTCATCATGATTACAACGGCCATCACCTCTCTGGCAATCGGCGTTGGCGCTATCTATGCCGATTTTGCCGCCGATTCGCCGTTAAAGATAGCCGGTTCATACGGCGGCTTCATCTACATGATCCTTTCGGGGCTCTATGTCATCAACCTGCTGGCCCTTGAAACCTACCCGATGTACCGGTTTTTTCACAGCCGCTTTTATATGATCCGGGGCGGCTCGCCATACGTTTTTCTTGG
>CAZFUG010000283.1:0-1719 GCA_964522035.1 uncultured bacterium | reverse complement strand
CCGTTCTGCTGATTGCCTGTACTGCGGCCTGGGTCTACCTACCCTTCCAGAAAGGCTTGGAAACAATAGAAAACTATGAACCAGAATGATGTAATGATCAGGTTCGCCGACATAAAAAAGCGTTACGGTGATTTTACCGCTCTGAAGGGTATCAACCTCGATATTCACAAAGGCGAGCTCTTCGGGTTTCTCGGGCCCAACGGCGCCGGAAAAACAACCCTGATAAGAATTCTTACCGGTATTATCAAACCCACAGCCGGCAAAGTTTTTGTTGGCCCGTTCGATCTTTATGCCCAGCCTGACCAGGCGAAAGCGCTGCTCGGTTACGTGCCTGACCGGCCCTATCTTTATGAGAAGCTTACCCCGCTCGAATATTTTGATTTCATGGGCGGCCTTTACAACGTCAAACCCTCGCGCATTGTCGAAAAGGGCGAAGAAATGCTGAAGCTCTTTCATCTCTGGGATCGCCGTCACGAGCTGATCGAGAGCTTTTCGCACGGCATGAAGCAGAAAGTCGCAATGAGCGCGGCAATCCTGCACGACCCTGAAATTTTCGTCGTCGATGAACCTACGGTCGGTCTCGATCCGCGCAGCGTCAAGCTGGCAAAAGACTATTTCCGCAGGCTTGCCGACGAGGGCAAGACCGTTTTTCTGACAACCCACACCCTTTCGGTTGCCGAAGATCTCTGCGACCGGATCGCCATTATCCGCAACGGTGATATCGTCGCTCTTGGCAACCTCGATGAGCTGCAGCAGAAAGCAAGCCTTCCCGGCAACGACCTTGAAGCGATCTTTCTCAAAATCACCGAAGAAGAACAGGCAGTCACAATTCAGACGCAATAAGGGAAAAACCTGTGAACCAATCTCATGCAGACCACCATCATCGCCTCTATTCACCGCTTTTCAGTATCGCGGTGCTTCTTTCGATCAACCTGGCCTGGGGTGCATCCTATGCCGTTGCGAAATACGCCCTCGATGTTGTACCCCCGTCGACTCTGGCCTGCATAAGGTTTTTCATCGGTGGTTTTTTCCTGTTCATTCTGCCTTCACGTGAGCACCGTTCAAAACTCTCGACCAAAGACTGGAAAGACCTTTTCGTAATCGGCTCGCTCGGGCTGGCCATTTCGAATGCCCTTCTCAATCTTGGCCTGCAGATGACCACTTCGACCAAAACCGCGATTGCCGCATCACTTGAACCGGTTTTCACGATAGTGCTGGCGGCTCTGATGCTCAAGGAAATCCTGCAGAAACGCACCATGGCAGCGACCGCCATTTCCATATTCGGCGCGGCGATGCTGCTGCTCGACAACAAGTCAGTCGGTCAGCTTTTCAGAGAGCTGTATTCATCAGGCGGATTTCTTGGCGACATTCTTGTGGTTCTGTCGATTTTTACCACCGCACTCTATTCAATTCTGATGAAACCGGTAGCACAAAGGCTCGGAGCCATGCGCGCCACGTCATACAGTTTTTTCATCGGCGCTCTGCTGCTGGCCCCGATTGCGTTCATGGAACTTTCGCAGCTCTGGCCGCTTGAATTTACAAGAGAGGCGATTCTTGCGATAATGTTTCTTGGTGTGATCTGCAACGCCATCTGTTATGTTATCTGGAATATCATTCTCAGACATACCGAAGCCGGAGTCATGGCAGTCACCCTTTATGCCCAGCCCGTGGGGGGCGTAATAGTCGGCTGGCTGTGGCTCGGCGAAAGCCTTTCGGCCG
>CAZFUG010000282.1:0-6171 GCA_964522035.1 uncultured bacterium | reverse complement strand
TGACATGCGGTTAAAGCTATCTGTCAGCGTTTCAAATTCATCACCTGAACGATACATGACCGGTTGAGAAAAGTTGCCGGCCGCAACTCTTGCTGCGCCGGCCTGAAGCAGATGAATCGGTTCAATGAGCGATTTTCTTAGAAAGGCAACCAGCATGCCGACAAGCATTACAAAAAGTAGAAGTGCCAGCAGGCCTATCTGGAGCATGCTGTTGCCATTCTGCTGTAATGGCGTGGCCCGGATTACCATAATGCAGCTCAAAGACTGCATAAACATGGCAACATTGCTGGTTTTTCCATCGGTCCATGCATTTGCCGAAAGGTTTTGTGCTAATTTTTCAGCAATCGACTGCACCCTGTCAACCGGAAAATCGCTGCTGCATAGAATATTGCTGGCCGGTGGCAGTTCGTTCTGGATACTCAATGGTATGAAGCATTTCTGAATCTTGTAGTTACCATGGTTTTCTGTCTGTAAAAGATCTGGCTTTAATCTTGTGATCTGTTTGAGCAGGTCACGAGTGTCGAATTTAACCAGGGCAATTGATTTTGGTGCAGAAAAACCCGAGTCATCTTCAAATACTGGAAAAGTTGCATAGACCGAATTCAATTTGAAAGCCGAAAATTTGTGAAGCCTGCCAACATTGTCGAGAACGATGCTGAAGGCCCGCGCCTTTATTTTAACCATTCCGAGCAGGCTTTCATCGCTTTTTGTGGAAAAATCTTCTGGCTCCAGAGATTTTAGCAGTGCCATCAGTCCCATCTGTTTCATTTCATTTTCGAAGTCATCGAATTCGAGGCCATCACGCACGGTAATGGTTTCTTCTCTGGCAGCAGTATGATAAATAGCCATGCTTGCTGCGTGTTTTTTCAGCCAGACCGAAAGGAAGGCGATTGCATCTTTGAAATCTTTTCGACTCAATTCTTTTTTCAGGCCGACAATTTCCAGCTCAAGTGAGTTAAGGCTCGAACTGACCGTTCTGCTTGCCTGATCCGCCTTCAGTTGAATCACCTGCCTGATCTCGGCCATGGCAAAGTCTTCAATGAACTTCTGATGCCAGGCTGCAGCCGCGATGAATGTTGAAAATGGCAGAGCCGAGGCTGCCAGAACACTTATGAAAAGGCGAATGCCGAGCTTTAAACTGCTGCCAAACCCGAAAAAATGAACACGAAGAATGACGATGCTGGCAATCATCACCATTACCAGAACCGGAATTTTCAGCCGTTGCAGCGTGTTGCGCATAGGATGCGACAGAGTTTCTGGAGGCGCGGTAACCTTCAGCAGTGGTAATTTTCCGATTATTTTGTCTAATTCGAATGGGTAGAGAGTTCCTCTGGTTACGAGTCGAAGCAGCAATTCTGGAGAGGGCAGTGATAGAAGTGAGATACCTTCGCGAGAGTCTGTAAGAAATTGCATGTGTTTCTCACTTTGTTTGTAAATCGCTTGAACCCCATCGTTACTGAAAGTGATGCTGCGCCGAAATCCTTTGTAGGTTGATTCTGCGGTTGCCCATTTGACAAGCTGTGCCGGCTCGATGTCGCGTTCGCGAAAGATCAGTAAACAGGCTGCCTGGTTTTTGTCTGATTGTTGGATGTTCTGAAAGAAAATCAGCAGGCGGCCCAGAGAAGGTTTTCCTGAAAGCACCGGCATAGCCCGGCCCCTTTTAATTCTGAGGTCTCCGGTCGAACTCAAAACCTTGCGCAGATATTCCCTGAAGCGCTGGATTTTCAAGGACTCTTTGGCGTCTGCATTCTCAGACCGGCTGAAATCGACCAGAAAATTCTTCATCATCGTATGCGAAATAAGACCCAGATCGCTTTTTACTTCAGGGTCTATATGAAATGACAATGCCGGTTGAGGTCCAGAAAGGCTGAATACGGCGGCGGTCTTGCAACCAGCTTCTGCTTTGAGCTTTTCAGAAAAATTTTCGGCAGACATATAGCTATGGCTGGACTGCAGGTGTCTGGCGAAATCGTTCATTCTTATTTCGACAAAATTCTTGAAACTCAGGCTGTCGCGAAACTCCTGAATTTCCTGGGTCAACTTCAGCTGTGTTTCCTGGGCAATCTGTTTCTCGCTCTCTGTGAGAATCAGGTCGGTTATGGCAGTCAAAAGGCAAACCGGCAGAATGATGAGAAAAAGCCATATTGCGGCGAGCTTGCCTGGCCCGGCACGCAGCGAAGCGCGGCAAAGAATCTGAGTGTCAGCACTCACAGGCAACCTCCCTGAAAAAGGCAGACCCGTCAGTTTGCTGCTCAGGGCAAAAAGCGACAGTTGTGCTGCAGAGGTTAAAGGTGGCGCGGTCGACGAATATTCGACTGCTGGTTCCTGATTTTGTCATGCTTTCTAGCACTTCTGCCCGTTGGATGACATCACCGATCAGAAAGAATTCGCGGCGCCTGCCGGATCTGCCGGCAAAACCAAGAACCGCTTCGCCTGTGGCAAGGGCGATTCCTGTTTCGATAATGAATTTTCCATTTTGTTTGCGCATCATATTGAAATCGCGCAGACGCCGCCTCATGTCTCTCGCTGCATTGCAGGCTCTTACCGCATGATTGTCGCCGGTATCGCCCTCATAGAAGGCGGCAATGATTGCATCGCCCACAATTTTTTCGATCGAACCACCATGAGTGGTAATTGCGCTTTCCATACAGGTAAAGTAATCATTGAGAAGGTTTACGATTTCTTCCGGGGTGTTCTGTTCAGATATTGTGGTAAAGCCTCTGATGTCTGAAGCCAGAATCGTCAGGTTTGCTTTCCCGCGACTTCTATTGGTTTCTGCTTCAGAAAGGCTTGTGAATAACTTCTCAGAAACGAATCGACGCATCTTTTCTCTGTGGCATAGCCCGGTCGACATTTTGTTGAAGCTGGCCGCCAGCTCACCCAGTTCGTCTTGGCCTGCAATCTCTGCTCTTACATTAAGCTGGCCGGCCTGGATGCTTCTGACGAAGCCTGTAAGGGTATGAACTGGCCCAAGCAGAGCATCGGCAAGAGTTGAAGAAAGCAGACCCATTGCCAGCAATGCGTAGGCAAGCATTCCAAGTGGCAGAAGAAAATAGATTGAGTCTCGCATCGATGCCTCGGTAATATTTGCCTTTGCCACGATTATTACCGGTGCATCATCAAAATAAAGCCAGCTGCTTATTTTAATGTTTCCATGCTCCCGTGTTACCGCTGATCCTGAGGTGCGCTTGCTCATGGCCTGATCTGCCAATTCCCTCAGGGCAAATCTGCCCGGACCAGTGCGCGGAATCTGCATATCGCGCAGTTCAGTTGGACCTCGCAGGAATAGTCCGTAATCTATCTGCTGCTCGTTTCCATAGTCGCAGAGAAGGTGGGAACTCATCCGCCAAAGTTGTTTCAACAGTGATCGCATGACTGAAGTGTCGCCGGCCTCATGAAAAAGAACGGCCTCAGGAGTAAAAGGAGTTGTGGGGTGGGCGAGAATATGATTGCACGATCTTTTTAGTGCCGACATCGACATGAAATTGCGGGTCAACAGGCTTTCCTGTGCCAGCACCGCTGAATTGGCGTAGACATTCCAGTATGAATCTGAATAGGAACTCATGAAAAGATTCTTGCGCTGGAAATCCGCAATCAGGCGATTTTCGTGGTTGACCCCGCCCAGTTCCATAAGGATTCTGAAAAGTCCGATCATTTCCTTGTGATGGCCCTGATAAAACTTTTGCCCGTAAAACTTTTGAATTCTGGCCTCGCGGTCGAAAAAAAGGCTGATGTTTGAGAATTTCAGCTTCTCGTAAGCCTCGGTCAGGTTTGAAATAAGTGCACGCCCGGGATGTGGGGCAAAATAAATGTCAGCGTAGTATTTTTTGAACTCCTGCAGCATCATTACCAGTCGTGGGTCATTCTCGCTCACAAGTTTTTCGAGAAGTTGCATATGCTGTCTGATTCTAGTCTGACAGTTTTGAACGAGGAGGCGCTCACTGTTGCTCCTTATAAGCATGCTGACGACAAGAAAACCGACAACCGGCACCATAACTGCGGCTGCAACAGCGGTTCTGAGTTTGCCGCTCAGTTTGAGAGTCTGCAGGAGCGAAAGGCCAGAAATGGATTTTATAAGCATTGCCAGCAGAGAAATCACCAGAAGTCTTATCAGCCAGCCGGCCATCTGAGCTGCCTGGCGATAACCAGAAAACATTGCTTCTGCATCGATCGAGGTAACCAGACAATGCTGTTGCAGAAAATCGAGCAGAATGCGGCTGGTCTGAGGGTTTGTAACGCTGAAATCGGCTGCCATGGTATGAAAGCTGCTCGGAAAGCCGGCAATATAAAATAGTTGCCCGCCTTCTGTATGGAAAAATGGCTGCTCTACCACACGCTTCAACAAGTGTCGACGGGCCTGACCTGCCTGTCTTTGCAGCGCTTTTTTTAGAACCGTGGCGGGTGAAATGTCTGAACTGTTGAAGCAGCAGTAGTAGAGGCCAAAAAGTTTCTCGTGCGGAGAGAATCCCTGGCTCAGCTTGTGAAAAATCTGAAAGGATCTCTGGTGTCCGAATCTTTTTGAATAGAATGTTCGCGCCTGGCCCTGGTACAGCCCTGGGTTTGAAAATGCCGAAACATGCAGAACGAAATATCTGGCAAAAATCTGGTGGGTGTTATCGTCGATATGCAGGTTTTGCTCGATAAATCTGGCTTTGCGAAGGCTCAGGTTGCTTGTGTGTGACAGAACGTTAACCGGGTCTTCATCAAGGAAGGCCAGTCCGAACATCGCTGCTTCTGAAAATTTGCCTCTGATTTTCTGATCGGGCAAAAAATCATGGGTAGTCGAAAGCCAGTGGTTCTGAAGATCGCAGTCTGCTGCCAGAAAGAGAAAAGGCTGCATTTTATACTGCTGTCCCAGAAACTCGCGGGCCCTGTCGATAAATCCTTCGTCAATCAGTTTCGGGTCGATGCCAGGCTGAAAGACGAGATCTCTTTGTTGATTGCTGTTGTCTTTAAGCTTGAAATGTCGGTTGAGATCGTTAAGTGCCGTTTCGATATACTTGTCCGGTGCCAGGGCTTCCTGAAAGCTTTCCATTTCGTTGAGCAGCTTTTCACGAGCAAGAATGCCGAGATGGGTTTCATCTTTTGCGGCCAGGTCAATGAGCATCTGTTGCAGGAAAAACAACGGCAGAATGAATAAAAGCCCAGCCAGAAAAAGGCCGGCAAGTCTGCTTGTTTTGCCCGCTGCTGCTTTCATATTTCTGAACCTTCAGGTAGTCTGCACCAACAATTTATTACGACAATTTAGCACAAACCCTGCAAACGGTCTGTGATTTTATCTTTGGGTGGGGGGCAGGCGGGTAGGGGAGATTCAGTTTTTTTTGCGCACGTATTTTTTCATGAAGCCGTTCAGGTTCGAAAAAATACCCATGAGAATGTTAACTTCGCGCAGGGTTGGAGTCGATCGGTTAAAAAAAGATCTTATAAATTGAAAAAGGCCATCGGGGTTGATTTTCGGCAGGAATTCGCACATGTTCAGCACTTTTTCCATGTGACGGTAGAGGCGGCCAATCTCGTCAGTCGTTGCGGGTTTTTCGTATGGATCGTTAATTGCGGCTTTTTCGAGCGGCACATGAATGCCAAATTTCTGAAAAAGCTCGTAAGCGATCAACAGAACTGCCTGCGACAGATTCAGAGAAGTGCAGCCGATATCGGTGACGATGCGCATGGTGCCCATGGTGTGCTGCAGGTCATCTTTTGTCAGACCCCATTCTTCGCGCCCGAACAGAATCGAAACCGGTCCGCTCTTAACTGCTTCGCCGATGCGCTCAAGCCCTTCGCGGACGGTATAGTTTGGTTCGTGATACTCGCCCCGGCGATTAGCCGTTCCAAGCACGAGAACGCTTCCGGTAATCGCTTCAGGAATGGTCTGCACGACTTTCGCGCTTTCGAGAATGTCGGTTGAATGCATGGCCATTTTGATGGCGTCCATGTTCATTTCGCAGCCGGGGCGCACGACGTAAAGATCGCGCAGGCCGAAATTCTTCATGGCGCGGCAGGTGGCACCGACATTGAGGGCGCCCTGAGGCTCGACCAGAATAATTCTGATATTTGCGAGCTGTGGGCTGGTTTCTGACAAGCGAAAATCTCCGAAAAATGGCAATAAAAAATAGGCCCGAGCGGACTTGAACCGCTGACCCCCACGATGTCAACGTGGTGCTCTAACCAAAC
>CAZFUG010000281.1:2006-6187 GCA_964522035.1 uncultured bacterium | reverse complement strand
CCTGGAGAGCTTTTATGGCTTCGCGCATGAAACCTTTCTGATAATGGTGATAACCTATATTAAAATAGGCATGGTCGAAATCAGGTCGGATCTTGATCGCTTCATGCCAGTAATGAACGGCCTTTTCGTGCTGCTCCATTTTATAATAGGTATTACCAAGGTTATAGAGGGCCTTGTAATACTCGGGGTTGGCACGTAATGCAGCTTCATACTGCTCAATGGCCAGATCATACTGATCGTTTCTGAAATACAGATTTCCGAGTTCTTTGAGCAGCTCGGGGTTATTCGGGTCGGCCTTCACCTTTTCCAGGAGTTGTTCAATTGTTTTGTCCATGAATTATTCCAGACGTGTTTTATGATTTCCCGTGCGGGATAAAGCTTAGCTGAATTTTCTGCAGGCCGCTATGATTTTACTTGTGCAGAAATCGCCACAGCAGTTATTCTAAACCAAACAATTTTCTTGTGCAAGGTGTAAGGTCCAATTATGAGCTTTTTTAATGAGGTTCGCGAAATGCAGAGGAAAGAAAAAACAATCTGGCGTCTGCTGCTTCCGATGTTGTTTTTAATCGTGTTCAGCCAGACTGCTTCCGCTGAAATGGTGCTGAAGATATGGGATTTTCCGCGCTGGCTCGAGCCCGGCGAAAAAACCGACCGCTTCACCTGGATGACCCGTAAAATTGCTGAGTTTGAGCAGCAGAACCCCGGAGTTCGCGTTGAACTTACCAAACTGACCTGGCAGCGCGGGCACGAGAAACTGAAAATTGCTGCGATCAGCGGCAATAATCCAGATGTGGCACCCGGCACCGTTCCCCTGCTCTACATCAGAGAAAACCTGATCGAACCGGTGGATGAGTATCTGACGCCTGAAGATAGAAACGACTATTTTCCTGGTGCAATGAATGCCTTCAACGTCAAGGGCAAAACCTACGGCTGGCCCTGGTATATGGGCGGGCAGCTGCTCTATGTCAACAACGAAATTTTTGCTTCTGCCGGCGTGGCATTGCCTGCTGCAGGCCGCTGGACAAACGAATAATTCGTCAACTCGCTGCAGCAGATCAAAAAATATCAGAACGGCCAACATGGGCATTACCCGCTTGGAGTATATTTTCAGAAAGATGAAACAGCCAACCTGCCATTTCTGATGAGTTTCGGCGGGCGACTGGTAAACGACCAGGGCCGGTTTTGTGCTGATTCAGAAGATTTTCTGCGCGGCCTCTGATGGGTCAACGAACTGAAAAAACAGCAGCTGATACCGTCTGACAGCGGCGGACGCACTGCCAACGACATCTGGACAGCTTTCGGTCGAGAACGCCGGGTTGCGATCGGCGCGTTCGGTCTCTGGGGTATTGACGCTCTGAAAAAGAAATTTCCGATGAATTTTTCGGTGGTGCATTTTCCAACCGGCACCAGCAGTAAAAATGGTGCATTTCTCGGCACTTCCGGGCTCTATGTATTCAAGCACCCGGACCGGGAAAGAGTGAAGATGGCAATGAAACTGGCGAAGTTTCTTACCAGCGGCGACAATCAGAAGGATCTGCTGCATTATACCCAGTTTCCGACCCGCTCGAGCGCCGGCAACATCTATGCCGACGACCCGCATATGACCGCAGCCTGGAAAATTCTGCAGGAAGGGCAATCGACTTATGCCGACAGCCGCTGGCCGCAGGTAGACGAAGAACTGCAGTCTTCACTGCAGCAGGCTCTGCTCGACAAATTACCGGCAGACAAGGCCATGCAGGCGGTTGCCGAAAGGGCCAACCGCATTCTTTCGGTTGAAAGCGGCTCAATGAAAGATGACATCAATCAGAGCAGCCTGTTCGCGAAAGCCGTTGCTGCCATCTCGGTTCTGGCGCTGGTATTCGCTCTCATTTCACGGCAGGCACACCTGATCATGGTTATTCCGGCAGTCAGCATCACCGGCCTGTTCCTGTTTTACCCTCTGGCAGACGCTCTTCTGCTGGCTTTTCGCGATTACCGCATCGGTGAAGTCGGCGGTTATACGATCGAAAACTTTGTCAGAGCCATCAATGATCCCAAATTTGTCAAAGCCGGCTGGAACACCCTTATCTACAGTCTGGTCGTAGTTCCGGCCAATGTTTTCACGGCACTGGTGGTTGCCAGTCTGATTTATGGTATGAAGGGCTGGCTGAAGAACTTTTTCAGAGCCGCCTATTATCTGCCAGGCGTTGCATCAGTCGTCGTTCTCACCATGGTATGGCGCTGGATCTTCAACACCGAAGTCGGTCTGTGCAACACCACCCTGCGCTGGCTCGGCATGGCCCCGATTGGCTGGCTGACCGACCCCGATATTGCCTTCTGGTCGGTCATCATTTCTGGTATTCTTAAGTCGCCGGGCGGGTCGATGCTGATCTATCTCGCTTCGATGGCCAATATTCCGCAGTCATTGTATGAATCGGCAGACATCGAAGGCGCCGGGCCGCTGCGCAAATGGTGGCACATTACGGTGCCGCTTCTGAGCGGAACCACCACCTTTCTGATGATAACCGGTGCCATTGCGGCGCTGCAGGTTTTTGCCCAGGTTCTGATGCTGACTGACGGCGGCCCAGGCATTTCGACGCAGGTAGTGGTTTATCGCGTCTATACTTCGGCTTTCCGGGATTTTGATTTCGGGTTGTCATCGGCCATGGCGCTGATACTTTTCATTGCCATCATGGTGATCACCGTCGCCCAGAAATATCTGGCAAAGCAGGATGTGGAGTATTTAGCATGAACAGACACATTGCCAACCAGATTTCCCTGTTTTTCCTCGTGGTCGGGCTTATCTTAACCGGTGGCCCACTTGTCTGGATGCTGATCACCGCATTCACCTCGCCCGATGCGCTGGCCGCCACCCCACCCCGCTACGGCGAATGGTCTCTCGAAAATTTCAAGGTTCTGCTGGCTGCCGGCAACATTGCCCGCTGGAGTATCAACTCATTCGTCGTTTCAGCGGCGGTGACCATTGCTCAGACTATTTTCAACGCCCTCGCCGCGTTCGGTTTCGCCGCCGGCCGTTTCAAGGGCCGCGAAGCGATTTTTATGGTTCTGCTGGCCGCAATGATGGTTCCTGGACAGATCGTCATGCTGCCACTTTTCCTGTTCATGGCCAAATGGGGCATGATCGACAGTCTCTGGTCGGTCATTCTGCCGGCAATCGCTTCGCCCTTCGGCGTTTACATGGTCAGACAGTATATGGATTCAATACCGATTCAGATGTCCGAAGCCGCTCAGATAGATGGCGCAAGTCACTACCAGGTTTTCCGGCACATCTATTTTCCGCTGTCCATGCCCATTCTCGCGACTTCCGGCATTTTTACGTTCATTGCTCAGTGGAACGCCTTTCTCTGGCCGCTTATAACGCTCAACAGTGAACGTTATTACACCCTGACTGTCGGCCTGTCGACGCTGCAGGATCAGCAGATGATGGATTTCGGCCTGCTTATGGCCGGTGCGACCCTGGCGGCGGTGCCGATGGTTGCAGTATTCATGTTCTTCTCGCGCTATATGCTCGAGGGCATGCGTAAAGGGGCCATTCAGTGAGCAGACTGACTATCAGCATCGACTGGGGCGGAACAGAACTCAAGGGAGCATGTTTTAACGAATCCGGGCTGGTTCGCGACTTCCGGTTTCCGTCCGGCAATCTGCGCGCTATCGACGCAGCCGGCTGCAATGCAATCTGCCTCAAGCTGCGTGACATGGCAACCGCTCTGCCGGGCCGCAGTCATCTGTGGCTGATAGGTGCCGCCGGGGCCGATGATCTGCAGGCGGCAGCGAGGCTTAAAGAAACCCTCGGCAGCTGCGACGACCAATCTGAAGGTATCGAAATTTTCTCTGACTATGCCTGTAATCATGCGGCCTGCCTGGCAGGCGGCGATGGCATTCTCAGCATCAATGGTACCGGATCGGTTCTCTACGGCGTTAATGGCGAAAAAAAGTCCAGAATCGGCGGCTGGGGTTATCTGCTTGACGAAACACCATCTGGCAGCCTGTTCGGCAAAAGAGCCGTCGAGGGCGTTCTGCGCCATCTCGAAGGAGAATCTGGCTATGCCGCCTTTGCCCAGGCCTGGGAAAAGCGCTTCGACAAGCCCGACCGGCGCCATATAATCGATGAGCTTTACCGCAGCAGCGGTATTCAAAACCGGCTCGGCACTTTCGCGCCAGTTCTCCCCGATGCCTTTGAT
>CAZFUG010000281.1:0-1996 GCA_964522035.1 uncultured bacterium | reverse complement strand
CAAGGCTGCATCGCGCATGCTGCTAGATTCGGTCAACCTGCTGGCACGCTCTTTGGCGCATCTGATGCAGCAACTGGCAATGAGCCAGGCAGAAGCCGTCGGTTCAGGCGGGCTGTGGGCCGGGTGGGCCCCATTCCGCGAACTGGTAACCGGAGCCTGCCGCCATCACACAGTCGACATTACCTGGAAACAGCGCGCCTGCGATCTTTTTATGGGGCCGTTGATTCTGCACGCCAAAACTGATTATGCTTCAGCCGATCTTAAAAAACTTTTAATTACCGGAGTTAAACAATGACCGAAAGCAAGCTTCAGGGTAAACCAGGCAAGACCGAAACTACCCAGGCCCTTACCGAAACCCGAAATCCACGCACCATCTACATTGACCGGGTCAGTACCCGTGAGGCTGTCAAGCTTTTCATCAATGAAGACCAGGCAATTTACAAAGCGGTTGAGGCATGCTCAGAACCTATTGCCCAGGCTGTCGAACTGATCGTCAGCGCCTTCAAAAAGGGTGGCAGACTGATTTATCTCGGCGCCGGAACTTCTGGACGCCTTGGCGTTCTTGACGCCTCTGAGTGCCCTCCCACCTTCGGCGTCTCGCCCGATATGGTTATGGGCATCATCGCTGGCGGTTATCAGGCGCTCAATAACGCCGCCGAAGGGGCAGAAGACATAGTTTCGGCAGGCCGGGCAGACCTCATTGAGGTCAACTTCTGCAAAGATGACGTTCTGGTGGGCATCACCGCGTCTGGCACCACTCCTTATGTAGTCGGCGGCATCGATTATGCCCGTTCAATCGGTGCGCACACCGTGCTGCTTACCTGCAATCCCTATGGGGACCTGCCAAGAACCGACGTGTTGATCAACCCGGCCGTCGGGCCTGAAGTTATCACCGGCTCGACCCGCCTTAAAAGTGGCACGGCCTGTAAGCTGGTTCTCAACATGCTGTCGAGCATCAGCATGATCAGAATCGGCAAGGTTTTTGAAAATCTGATGATCGACATGCGAGCCACCAATGCCAAGCTGCGACGCCGCGCCCTGCGCATTGTCATGGAAGGTGGCCAGGTGCCGAATTATCTGGCTGAAGCCAAACTGCAGGAAGCGGATGGCGACGTCAAACTCGCAATTCTTCTTGCCCGCACCAGTCTCACGCTCGAGCAGGCAAAACTCAAACTGAAGCAGGCTGAAGGCGTGCTTTACAAAGCCATCGGAGACATAGACCATGAATAAGCTTCTGAAGTCGCTTCTGACAATATTGCTTGTCAATCTGGCAGCAGGCATGGCTCTGGCCGCCAAAGCACCGGAAGTAAAGATCCGCGTCGCTCAGTATGCCAGCAGCATTGAAGTTGTCATGCCCGCCGGCGGCAGCTGGCAGGCTGACAAAAAGAGCGGCAAAATCATACCTGACCGCGTCTACGTCATTACCGGTCAGCTGCAGACGAAGGCAGTCCGTCGTTATCACCTGATGGTCGGCTCTGGCAGTGCTGCCGACGAGAATCAGCTGCGCGAAACCGAGCTTAAATTCAAGACATACAAAACCCATCGTTTTCTTGCAGGTAATGCCCCGGCACCCGGTTACCCGGACAACCGCGTTGTCTTTATCGGTGTCGGAATTTTTGCCGACGAAGCCGAAGCCCGTAAACTGCAGGACAAGCTTGCCGCAGACAGTATTTCCAGCTGGGTTTTTATTGAAAATATAAAACCGGCCACCGGAAAACTGCAGCTCAAGCTCGGCAAACAGACCATCATCGAGAGCCTGACCGGCCTGCAGTTAAAAGGCAAAGAGAACACAATTTTACGCAAGGCCGAATTCGCAAAAGGCTATTCATGGCACGGTTTTGAAGACCGTAAATTCGCCGGCGACATGCTGATTCAGTTCGGCGTCGAAAATTCGCTAGACTGCATAGAAGTTACCGACCTCGAAAAACTGCTCGTCGGGATTGTGCCCTCAGAAATATCGGCAAAGGCCCCGATGGCCGCCATGCAGGCCCAGGCA
>CAZFUG010000280.1:0-6227 GCA_964522035.1 uncultured bacterium | reverse complement strand
AGCTGCACGGCGGTGAGCGCCACGTCAACCGAGATTTTGTCGCTGTTGTAGAGGTTGGTGATCACGGCGAGAGCGGTCGCCACGCCTTTGGCGCCTTCGATGCCGCGAATCAGCAGTTCGAGCTGCTGGTTGACCTTTTCGGCCTTCAGCCAGACGAAGTCTTTGCCATTCTGCGCCGGAGCGCCCTTGTCGCCTGAACCCTTCGCAGGCATGCCTTTTTCGACCGAACCGGCAACCGGCGGTAACGAAACGCGGCTGAAAGATTCAAGTGCCGATCTGAATTTATCTTCGTCAAAAGCCATGGCCTGAACACCACATGCCAGACCACCAGCCACAAGAAGGCCCACAAGTTTATTCATGACAAAACCTCCGCTCGCAGAGACGTACATTAATCATACGAACAAACCCGCCTCTTGTAAAGTATCTGCCGCACAATTTTGCCTGTATCTGAATCAGACGTTCAGAAGTTTCAGAAGGGTGCGGTAAGCGGAATTGATGCGCGCGAATTCGGCGTGATCGACGGGGTTGATGTCGGGGTGCAGGGTGCGCGCCAGGTGCCGAAAGCGTTTGCGCAACAGGTCGAGACTGACGCCCTCGGGCAGGCCCATTATCGCAAGGCAGCGGCGGTATTCTTCCTGGTGATGCAGCAGATTCCAGGCGCCGCTGATGAATTTTTCGGCATTTTCAGCCGCCAGCGCCGAAAAGTTCGCCGGCTCGAGATAAAAATAACGTTCAGAAAGCATATCGACAGCCAGGTCATCGCCGCGACGACCGTGAAAAGCGCAGAACTGGTCGCCAGAATCACAGTCAGCACCACAAAATTCTGCCGAGTCCTCGTCAAAATACCGGCAACGGCCGGCAGCAGGCAGGTCTCTGACGCAGGTGCGCATGAAATGCACGAACAGATAGCGGCCGCGCCCGGCAAAATGGGGCTGTAGACCGTAAAGCGCATGAAACAGCACAAAATGCCAGCGATACATTTCGAGAGCCTCGCCGTTAACCAGATCGGCCGCGGGCAGAGCCACGCGCATCAGCTCGCATTCCCAGACCGGCTCTTGCAGCGTCTCAAGATATGCCAGCAGCGCATCGCTCTGCAGCGAAGCGCAATACCTGAAAAAGTCCGCGAGATGTTAACAACCGCTCTGCTTCATCTTTTCTCCACCGGTGCAGCAAATATTCTCAGCATCACCGTTAGTTTCCTGAACGCCTGATTTCCTGTTCCGGCAGGATCTCTGGCAGAATTTCGCTTTCAGACGCAGGCCGAAGATCAGCAGGAGTAATTCTCTCAGCGGGAAGATGCTTTTCAGGTCGCTGCTTATGCGCTGCCATCCGGGTCAGTCGATATTCCTGGGCCCAGGCCCAGTTGGCTTTCAGCAGCTCGACCCCGAAAAAGCCGACCATGATCAGCGCCCAGAGGGGCAGCAGCAGCGAATAGCGCAAGTCTTTTATCAGATTGCGATCGAGCAGATAACCGACATACCTGGTCTGCAGTATGAAAACCACAATTACAGCAAACACTGCGAGAGCGATCGCAGTAAACATATAGGGAAACAGTTCTTCGATGGCCTCGAACTGCTCGGTCAGAGCAAGAAAATTGAGCCCGATAAAAGCTAAAGACAGAAAAATCAATGCGACAAAAACCAGCCACACCATTGTCGGAGTCGCTTCGGCGAGCTCTTTGCCCCGTGCGTATTTCTGCCAGTCATCGTTGCTGTATCTTGAAAAGCCATACAGCATGGCCGCAGCACAGACCAGCGACAAAAATGTTTCCATTACCAGCTCCCTGCCATCTGCACCAGCACCGGCAAAACCGTCTCAAAAAAACCGCCTGCGGCAGCAGACGGTTTCTGTGATTTTAATTATGTTCGGTTCTGCAACTTCGGCCTGGCAGCCGATTAAATTACCCATCCAGCAGAATCAGCCGAGCATGCTCTGCAGATCTTCGGCCATCAGGCGGGCAATTTTGGTGAGATCGCCTTTTTTCTTCTTGAGAAAGGCCGGCGCTTCGGCTTTGCTGATTTTCGGCATCGCCGCTACCTGTTCGACAAGCTCGCGCAGAGTGGTTGAACTGCTGATAGCGGCTTTCGGAATTTCGACAAGCGAGTCCATTTCGAACTTTACGGTTGCGAGCCTGAAATCGAGCTCGTCAAGAATTTCGCCAAACTGCTGTGCGATAGGAATATCAGGGTCGAAGCCCTGGTCGCCATAAATTTCCTCGTCGAGAAAGCGCAGATAATTTTGCAGAAGTTCTTCCATGTGGTCTCCTGTATTGTTTGCAGATTCGTTCAGAATTCTAGAGTTCGTAGGGAGTTATGCTCTCATAGCCATTTTCGGTCACGACAATCGTCTTTTAAATCTGGGCCGAAAGTGACCCGTCGCGGGTAACTGCGGTCCATTCATCGTCGAGAACCCGCAGAAAGCGCTTGCCGATATTGATCATCGGTCCACATAGCAGATAAGTTGCGCATCGTCGGCGTCACGCCAGAACCGCGCCGGCCAAAATGCGGCACATCGGGCGGCTCATGAAAACTTTTGCCAATGCCATGGCCGATAAATTCGCGCACCACCGAGCAGCCCATTCCCTCGGCGTATTCCTGGATCGCCCAGCCGATATCACCGATCGTGTTGTCGGGCTTGACCATCGCCAGGCCGCGTTTAAGCGACTCGCGGGCAACGTTGACGATTTTGTGAGCATCTTCAGAACATTTGCCGACGAAGAAAGTCATATTGGCGTCGGCGTAAAAACCGTTGAGAATCGAGGTAACGTCGACATTGATGATGTCGCCCTCGATGAGAACGCGGTCAGACGGAATGCCGTGGCAGATGACCTCATTGATCGAGGTGCAGACGCTCTTGGGGAAACCGCGATAATTGAGCGGAGCCGGCACTGCACCGTTTTTGATAGTGTAATCATGCACGAGGCGGTTGATATCGTTGGTGGTGATGCCGGGTTTGATGAATGCTTCGACCTTGCGCAGTGTGTCGATGACGAGGCGACCGGCGACTTTCATGCCGGCGATTTCCTGGGCGGTCTTGAGCTTTATGCGGTAATTGCGCAGATACAACTCAGCGACATCAGGGTCGACGCCCTGTTGTGCTTTGTTCATGCAACATCTTTTGAATTTGAGGCCGCTGCCGCAGGGGCAGTCATCATTGCGGCCAACGCTGCCATCGTCACTAGCCATCTTCAACTCCAGCTTTCTATTGTTTATCCATGTCACAAGCCTGCTCAGTATACTCCCGCCCGCCCGCTAAAACAAGCGCAAAAAAACTTGCTAACGCGGCGATTTCCATCTAATATGTACGCTTCAAAATCGATATTTTTCCTGGAGGTTTATGATGCGAAAATGGCGTGTAGAAGATTCTGCTGAACTATATAACATCGAAGGCTGGGGAATAGGCTATTTCGGCGTTAATAAAGCCGGCAATGTCAAGGTCATGCCACATCGTAACCCTAAGGTCGCCGTCGACATCAAAGACATTCTCGACGAACTGAGCCTCAAAGACGTTTCCTGCCCGGTGCTGCTGCGGTTCCCCGATATTCTCGACAACCGCATCGAAACCATTTCGAGCTGCTTCAGAAACGCCTCCGAAGAATACAACTTCACCGGCAATTACTACACCGTCTACCCGATCAAGGTTAATCAGCAGCGCCCGGTCGTCGAAGAAATCGTGCAGTATGGCCAGAAATTCAACATCGGCCTCGAAGCCGGCTCAAAGCCCGAGCTGCATGCCGTGCTCGCGATCATGGACAACCCCGATGCACTGCTGATCTGCAACGGCTACAAAGATGAAGAATTCATTGAACTCGCACTGCTGGCCCAGAAAATGGGCAAACGCATCTTCATCGTCGCCGAAAAATTCAACGAACTGAAGCTGATCGTAAAACTTTCGAAAGTTCACAAAGTAAACCCCAACATCGGCATGCGAATCAAGCTCGCGGCCTTCGGCAGCGGCAAATGGGAAGATTCTGGCGGCGACAAGAGCAAATTCGGCCTGACTCCGACCGAACTCATCGAAGCCGTCGAATACATGAAATCAGAAGACATGATCGACTGCGTCAAGCTGATTCACTGCCATCTCGGCAGCCAGATCACCAATATCCGCAAGATCAAACGCGGCCTCAAGGAAGCCTCGCAGTTTTACGTACAGCTGCGCAAGCTCGGCTGCAACCTCGAATACGTCGATATCGGCGGCGGCCTCGGCGTCGACTACGACGGCACCCGCACCACGATCAGCAGCAGCATCAACTACTCGATTCAGGAATACGCCAACGACGCGGTTTCAGCCCTGCAGGATGCCGCCGACAAGAACGGTTTTCCGCACCCGCATCTGATCACCGAATCGGGCCGCGCCCTGACCGCGCATCATTCAGTGCTGGTTTTCAACGTTCTTGAAACCACCCTGCCGCCGAAAACCCCTTACGAAGAATTCAAGATCGACAAAAAAGACCATGAGCTGGTTGTCGACATGCACACCATTCTCGATTCACTCACCGACCTGACGATGATCGAAGCCTGGCATGACGCTCAGCAGCTGCGCGAAGAATCGCTCGACCTGTTCAACCTCGGCATGCTCGACCTCAAGAGCCGCGCCAAAGCTGAAAAGCTCTTCTGGGCCATCGCTCACGAAGTGCGCGAACTTGCTCAACAGGCTAAACACACCTCTGACGAAATCAGACAGCTCGACAAGATTCTCGCAGAAAAGTATTTCTGTAACTTCTCGCTGTTTCAGTCTCTGCCAGATGCCTGGGCCGTCGATCAGCTGTTTCCGATCATGCCGCTGCACCGCCTCGGCGAAAAGCCGACCCAGAGTGCCACACTGCAGGATATCACCTGCGATTCAGACGGCAAAATCGACCGCTTCATCGGCAACCGCAACTTCAACCCCTGCCTGCCGCTGCACAACCTGAAGACCTATGAGCCTTATTATCTCGGCGTTTTCATGGTTGGCGCCTATCAGGAAATCCTCGGCGACCTGCACTACCTGTTCGGTGACACCAATGCGGTTCACATCACCGTAAACGAAGACAGCACCTTCACCATCGACAAGGTTATCGACGGCGAAACCGTTGCCGACGTTCTCGATTACGTGCAGTTCAGCGCCAAAAAGCTGGTGCGCACTATGGAAACATGGGTTTCCGCATCGGTCAAAGAAGGCCGCATCACCGTCAACGAAGGCAAAGAATTTCTCGCCATCTACCGCTCGGGCCTCTACGGCTATACTTACCTCGAATAAGCCTTTAACAGCATAAAAAAGCTCCGGTGCGCCGCAAGGCGGATACCGGAGTTTTTTTTATCGCTCAATTTGCTGCTGGATTTACCGCTCAAAGAGCTGCCTGATCGCGGAACTTCTGAAAAGCCTTTTCGATAGCTTCGCCGGCCGCACCAAAAAACGTCAGTCTGACTGGTGAATCAAAAATGATAACGGTCGTGCGACGGCCTGCGAATCCACCGCTGGTAATTTCAAGATCTTCGACCGATTCCCATGGGATGAACAGAGCCGGGCTGCGAAAACGCAACAGCAGAAACACCTGCAGCGAGAAGCCTTCTCCACTCACATGCACCGTCAGACAGCTTTTGTAACTGCCTTTCCCCCACCAGAACCGGTATATCAGAGCACTGACAAAACTGAATTTTTCGCCGGCAGCGACCTGCCTGTCATTTGCAGCAAACCTGCGCAGAAGCAGACGCCAGCCCGAAAATTCTGCCAGAAGCGCGCTGACAAAAACCCAGATCAGCACAAAAAAAGGTATGAACAACAGAATAACGACGAAAGCGGGAATTTCAGAATTCTGCATGGTTTCCTCCCAATTCAGTTCTCATGAAAAGGCGCCCGGAATCAGAAGATACCGGGCGCCGCTTTATCAGCAACTATCAGTCCTGTTTTTTCTGTTCTTTGGCCCAGCCGTCTTTCAGCGAGATGGTGCGGTTGAACACCAGCCGGCCGGGGGCTGAATCCTTGTCTTTGCAGAAGTAGCCCATGCGCAGGAACTGCATCGGCACGCCGGGTTTGACTTCGGCAAGCGCCGGTTCGACGATGCAGTCTTTCAGCACTTCAAGAGAATCGGGGTTGATATTGTCGAGGAAATCGGTGCCCTCTTCGACCTTGTCGGGGTTTTCCTGTTTGAACAGGTGGTCGTAGAGTCTGACTTCGGCTTTGAGGCCTTCGCTGGCCGATACCCAGTGAAGAGTGACCTTGACTCTTCTGCCTTCGGGGGTTGAACC
>CAZFUG010000279.1:0-6296 GCA_964522035.1 uncultured bacterium | reverse complement strand
GGTTATTTTTGCGGCCATGTTGCGATGTGCACTGCACGAAACACCGACCGACACCGGGCACGAACCGGCATGCCGTGGCAGACGCACGACGCGGGCTTCGATAGCCAGATGCGAGCCGCCGAACTGGGCGCCCCACCCTGTTTCGGCCGCGATCTGCATGACCTTTGCTTCCCAGTCGAGGTCGCGGTATGGCGAGCCTTTGCCGTCACCAGTGGTCGGCAGACTGTCGAGCCAGCCGGTCGAAGCCAGTTTCATCGTCTTCAGGTTGTTTTCGGGCGATGTGCCGCCGACGACAACAACGATTGTGTATGGCGGGCAGGCCGCAACGCCGAGACCACCGATTTTTTCTTTAAGAAAGGCGGTCAGCGATTTTTCATTGAGCAGGGCCCGGCTGCCCTGATGCAGCACAGTTTTATTTGCCGAGCCCCCACCCTTCGCCATGAACATGAAGTGGTATTCATCGCCGGGCGCGAAGGCGATATCGATCTGCGCCGGCAGATTATTACCGGTATTCACCTCATCGAACATGCTCTTCGGCGCAACCTGAGAATAACGCAGGCTGTTGCTGCGCCAGGCAGCAGCAATACCATCAGTCAGAAGCTTTTCATCTTCGCCACCGGTCAGAACCTTCTCACCACGCCAGGCAAAAACCGTGGCGGTGCCGGTATCCTGACAGAGAGGCAGAAAACCTTCGGCAGCGATAACGGCATTTTTAATCAGCGCACTGCAGACAAAACGCTCGTTATCGGCCGCTTTCGGGTCGGCGGCGATGGCCGCCAGCTCATCAAGGTGGCCGGGGCGCAGATAAAACGACAGGTCGTGAAAAGCCTCTTCAGCCAGCAGCTTGAGCACGTCGGGCTCGACAGTCAGAAACTGCCGGCCGCCGATGCTTTCGCGTCTGATTCCCTTGTCGGTAAGCTTTCTAAAGTTGCATTTCACGGTCATGTCTTCTTTCCTTCCCTTGATCAGGCTGCACATTTTTTTGATATGCCCGACCACCCTGACTGCCGGCTTCCGCCTTATTCGCTGAAGTAAGTGATACCTTCGACACCGACACCCTTCTTCGGGCCAACCATGCCGACGAGCATGTATTCCTTCCAGATCGGGTCGTAGACGTATTCCTGCCACAATCTGAAATTCTCGATCTGCCCGGAAGATTTTACGTGCGTGCGCGTGCCGGTACAAAACATCTGCCAGTCACCGATACTGATCTTGTCTTTGCAGGCCACGCCAATCGGCACATTGGCCTCGATCACCTTTTTCACCTTCTCCTCGACATCATGAATGTTGATGTCTGGCTTTTCGGTGAATTTGATGACGAAACCGTGCTTGACGTCTGAATGCAGCACCCGGCGCGTGTAGTTGTAATCTGCCGCCAGAATGTAACTCGTGATGTCTTCGGCCGAATGGGCCATGCGGCGATAGATCGCGGTCTTTTCGGCGTGCGCCTTGATTTCGGCCGGAAACGGCCCGAAAACCGTAGGCCGGCAGACGAGCAGTTCTTCACCAATCGCGAAGATAATCTGGGCATTATAACCAAGCTGCTTGTAAAGCAGGTCAAAATGCTCGATCACCACGCGCCGACCGTTTTCGACGGCACGGTTTACCGCTTCGATAATCTCGAACGGCTGTTTGAAAGCCAGTTCATAGCGCACATCTATATGAAAAGTATGCGGCGCAAAAAAGTTATCTGGCTGAAAATCGTAGATCGGCGTGCTTTTCAGGTTGACACCGTCATCGTCATTCGTCAGCTCCAGACCCGGGAAAAGGCCCTTGATCAGGGTCGATTTGCCCGAGCCCTCGCCGCCGATGATGCCGATCAGCAGGTCGGTCGGTCCTAGATAGCGACTGGCCAGAAGACTGCCGAGCATATAAAGCCTCGGCCGTCCGCGGGGCGCATAGTAGGTAGAATACATCAATGTCTCGAAATGAGACATGTTCGAGCTTAGAAATGATCCCTGCATATCAGAACTCTATCCCGAGGAGCGGCGCATGCTGCTGCGCGCCGTAAATATCGGTTTCTCCGGGTGCGCCAGAAGAAATCGGGCGTTTGATCGTGATTTTTACCGCATTTGCCGGGGCAAACCAGACCAGATTGAGAATATCGCTTTCGTCGATTTTCAGAACGCCTGCCATCTGCTTACGATTGATGATCTGCTGCGATTTGAACATTTCGTAGAATTCTTTGTTCTTGAACATGATATCGAAAGTCAGCTCATACGGGCCGGCATTCTTCGACCTGATTACCTTGGCCGCTTCAAGTATGTTTCTTTTCATTATCTTCTCCGCTTTCCATTCAATATTAATTGGATGGTGTAAATTAATAGTTAAATTGGAACTTCTTTTTTCAAGCTATTTCAGCATCTCTCCGTCTTTGAAGGTCTCGATGCGATGGGTGAACAGCTTTTCGCCGGCCGGGTCCATGAGGTGATAAAGAGAGAATTCGAAGACCTGACCCATCTTGATGTCAGACGGTGAGAACGGAAAAGCCAGATTGCCGGCAGTTGAAATGCGGCCTTCGTAGCCGTAGTGCAGTAGAGTCGAGCGGGCCACGCTGCACAGCGTGTCGGCCTGTTCCTGCGTCGGGCACAGCGCCTCGATGATGATGCACAGTTCATGCGAGGTCGGGTTCTTCAGCGGTTCAAGCGCGCCCATGACGCCGTTCTTGCCATAGACATGGAAAAACAGCTGTTTGTCACGATCTTCATCTGGCGACATTTCTTTGAGCTGCTGTTTGACTTCGCCGAGAATCTTCTCGATACCGGCGATCATGATCGGGTCACGGGTGCCGGCGATGCTGACGCTGCGATAGCCGATCGGCCGGGCGCCCTCCAGTTTGATCAGGTATTTCGGGGTTGGTTCGAAAACACTGCCTTTCACTTCGACGCGGCCATCGCCGATGTCGGTGAACGAGCAACCATCGAGATTGATAGAACCGCCCGGGCCGGGCAGATGATACGGGTCAGACTTTTCATAAAGCGTGTGGGCAGCGGCCGACTCGCAGGTAAACTTGCGTTTCGGGCTCAGTGCTTCGAGAATGAAAGAATCTTTCTTGAGAATACCAAGAGCGCAGTCAGCGCCAGAACCTGGGGTTGCGGCAATTGCGGCACATTCGAGAATCTTGCCCATGTGCAGAGCGAGACCTTCAGAATAGCCCTTCATGACCGGCAGAGCGGCAAAACAGGCCGGGTCATAGCAGCGACCGGCCAGAACCACGTTACAGCCGTCTTTCAGAGCTTCGATAATCGGTTCGATACCAATCTGAGCGACCAGATAAGTGGTTTCGTCGATCAGCTGCTCCGTTGCTTCAGGAACGCAGGCGAGCGGGCTGATGCGGCCTTCGCGCAGCGCTTTCTTTACGGCATCTTTGCTGACATCGGAAGCGATAACGCCCATCTTGAAGCTGAGCTTTTCTTCTTTCGCGATTTCGACGATGATCTGGCGGCACCATTCAAGATGCGGCGCGGCACCCGAACCGCCGGCGGTACCGACGACAACCGGAATACCATTTTTAACGCCTTCGCGGATCATATAACGCAGGTCGCGCTTAACAAAGGCACGGTCGGTGAAAGACTTGCCGGCGCCGAGATAATAAGGACCCGGGTCGGTAGAACCGGCGTCAACGCCGATCAGATGTGGCTTTCTTGCCATACCCCGCATAAACGAGGCTTCAGGAAAGCCATAACCAAGAATCGCAGTTGGCGACAGAACTCTGAATTCTTCATTGTTTGACATGTTTATTTAACCCCGTTTCTCAGGCGCAGAACCGCCAGAATGCGTTCAAGTTCATTGTTGACAATATTGAAGCCTTCGTCGAAGCCCATGCCCGGTTTGGCGAGCATGCGTTCGGCACGTGCGGCCACCGCCAGGTGCACGCAGATTCTTGCAGAAACGTCGGTTTCGTTGCAGGTGCCACCCTGGTAGGCTTCCATGCCATGTTTGCGGCAATAGATAACGCTTTCGACGATATTGTGAATACCGCCCAGGTCAGGAGTCTTTATCTGCACCATGTGACAGGACTTGGCGTCGGTAAAGTCGCGAACGTCTTCGTAGGTGTTGCACCATTCGTCGGCAACGATCTTGACCGGCGAACTGATGGCATGCAGACGGTCGGTGATCTTCTTCAGACTGGCGATCTGCAGCTGCTTTTCTTCCATGTCGACCGGGCCTTCGATGTAGAGATTCAGACCGTCAGTGTCTTTTTCGAGTGAGGCGATATAATCGGCGACTTTTTCCATGTTGTTGTCAAAAATCTGGCCGATGGTGCCATAAACGTCGATGTGCAGGTCGGGTCGATAACCCGCATGAGTGCGCAGTTTTTTGACGCGGGCGGCGAGCCAGCGCACGTATTCGCGCAGTTTTTCACCGTTGCGGCCAAGCTTTTCCTCGACATTGTTGATCAGACCGTGCGGCAGCACTTCGACGCCTTTGAGAATCATCTTGTCGACGTTGTCATAGCGGTTATCGCCGGTCTGGCCAAAAATCGGTACGCGCTCGGCAACTACCGGCAGGTTGTATTCCTGACAGACGACTTCGCAGGGCATCAGCTTGAGAGCTTTGGCGCGGGCATCGAGCAGTGCCTGGGTCAGGCCGTAACGGATCGCCGAATGCAGAGGTTTGCCTTCAATTACCAGTTCAGAAAAATGCTTAGCCATTTCTTTGAAAGTGCCGACTTCGCGGCCTTCAAGCAGTGGCCTGATATGCTTTTCAAGATACGGAACATATTCTTCGGCCAGAAACAGCGGGTCGCGGCCACCAGCGCCTGAATACTGCACGGCGGCACAGTCGCCGCAGGCGATCTGACCATCTTCGAGCAGCAGCAGAACCGAAATGCTCTGACCGGCCTGTCTGATGCTCTTGAAACCTGGGGTTAGCGGCTCACCGACATAAACGAAGCCATCATGGCCAGCGCCTTTTTTGATGGCACGCTGGTCGTCGAAGAAAAACGAAGAAATACCTTTTGCGAACGTCGCTTTAACAATTTTCATCTGGGTCTCCCAACTAATGCGCCTTTGCTGATGGCATAAATGTCATCGGTAACCATCTGGAAACAGACGTTACGGCCTTCTGCCTTCGCCCGTTCTTCCAGTTTTTCGCGGTGATAAGCCATGATATCGTCACTGAGGGCGAGGTTGCCCTTGTTGAACACTCTGATAAAGCCATTGTTGTCGCGCATCGGCAGGATCTTGCCATGATTGTAGACCGAGGGCGCGAACGGAACATCCATGACGCCGGCTTCGAAAGCGGCGACGATACCGGCTTCGATATCGCCGTTACCGAGACGGTAGACGGCTTCCATGATGCTTCTGACTTCTTTTTCGATCTGCTCGATTTCGACGCGATGCTCGCTGCCAATCGGGAATTTCTGGTCGCGCAGCATGCTGACCGCCTGGCGGGTGCAGCGCAGTCCCTGCGCATTGGCTTCCTTGGTCGGAATGCCCATCGCTTCGTGCGGTGATTTAACGATGACCTTGTCGGCACCGGCAAGAACAGCCACGGCAGCGCCCCAGCTGATAACGCCGAAAGCTTTGGCTTCATCTTCCGGGAACCCGCCCATCCACTGATGGAAAACGGTAGTCAGTTCGTAATCCTTGAACCCCTCGCGGGCGAAGAATTCATGCGCGAGATTCTTCAGCGAAATCAGAGCCGCGACATCCTGAAACAGGTTGCCGCCCTGGCCATAACCGAGGGTAATCGATTTAACACCCTGACGCAGCGCCAGAATACCTTCGATGATCGCGACGACATGGCTGACGAATGGCGGCACCAGAGTGCCGGTCAGCGGGCCAAAGGGTTCACGGTTGATGTGAATGCCGTGTTCTTCGTAGATGCCGACGAGGCGGTCGACGTATTTCCAGTCGTCGATCGACTTCTGCAGCGGCACTTTCTTGGTATAGGGGATATTGTAGGAAATACCGCCGCCTTCGTAGCTGGTAAAGCCGCCGGCGAGCGTAATCTCGGCGAGAAGTCTCGCATCGGGAGTGCCGTGGCGCACCTGAATCGGCGATTTGACCGATTCGGTCACCTGGCGGCAGCCGGCGAGACCGTGATTTACCGCCGGAAAGCCGTTGAGCAGAGAAGTGCGTGCCTGCAGCGATTTTTCGATGCCGAGCGCGGCTTCCTGGTAGCGGTTCTGGCGGGTATAGGCGTCAATAGTGGTGGGAAGCAAATCGGCTTCGCCCTCGTTTTCGAGATACTGCAGCAGTTTGATGTGATCCTGAATCAGGGCGACGCCGGCGCGGGGCTGCAGCAGGGTTTTGCCGGCCTGCGAAGCTTTGCGCATGGCGACGGCAAAG
>CAZFUG010000278.1:0-6301 GCA_964522035.1 uncultured bacterium | reverse complement strand
TTGTCGGAACCGGTTCCTGTGTCGGTGGTGCGCTTCTCGCTCTTGTGCCGGTAACGGAAATCCTTATTTCTGGCGGGCAGGCTGCAGAAATGGTGCTCAATCTACCTCTGGGCGCAGCTACTCTGAAACTTGACGCCGTTTCGGCTTTTTTCTCACTGCCGGTGATTGTTCTCGGTTCACTGTCGGCTATATATGCCGCAGCAACCGGTCACCACGATAAACATGAATGCGGGGGCTACTGGTTTTTTTACTGCCTGCTGATGGCCTCAATGCTGTTTTTAACCGCTTCAGCCAATGCTGTTCTCTTTCTCATGGCCTGGGAAATAATGTCGGTCGCCGCATTCTTTCTAATCATTCACAGAGACGAAATCGCTTCAGCCAGAAATGCCGCCTGGCGTTTTCTCGTTGCCAGCCATATCGGAACCGCGGGCCTGTTTATCATGTTTGCCGTGATCAGTGCCCAGTGCGGTTCTTTTGAATTTGCCAACTTTGCTAAAACCACCATTTCGGCCGAGACCGCATCGATGGTCTTCTTTCTGGCCCTGTTCGGTTTCGGCGTCAAAGTTGGCCTGTTGCCGCTGCATGTCTGGATGCCGGATTCATACACTTTTGCTGATGCCCATGTGTCGGCTGTGCTCTCAGGAGCCATGAGCAAGATGGGATTTTATGGCCTGGTCCGGATTCTGATGCTCCTACCGGTGCATTCGCCGGCCTGGGGCTGGGCACTTGCCTTCGGAGGTCTGCTGACCGGCGTTTTCGCTCTTATTACCGCGCTCGCTCAGCATGATCTTAAAAAAGTAATTTCTTACAGCAGCATGGAAAATGCTGGTATTATCATGATGGGGCTCGGATGTGCGGTGCTGGCAGGTGTCTGGAAAGTGCCATCGCTGGCTTTTGCTGCACTGGTCGGGTCATTGCTGCATGTTCTCAATCATGCTGCCTGCAAGGGTCTGCTTTTTCTCGGGTCTGGCGCGGTGTATTTCGGAACCGGAACCAGAAAGCTCGAAGCAATGGGCGGTCTCGCGAAAACCATGCCATTTACCGCTTTGTTTTTTGGCATTGGCGCCGCTGCAATCTCTGGTCTGCCCCCATTTAACAGCTTTGTCAGCGAATTTATGATTTTCCTCGCCGGTCTGCAGGCAGCACGCCTGGGCACCTCATCTGCCCTGCTGCTCGCCGGGGTGCTGCTCGTCGGACTCGGTCTGATCGGCGGCCTGGCAATGGCAACTTTTTCGCGGACTTTTGGACTGATTTTTCTCGGCGCTTCACGCAGTGATAAAAAAGTTGAGCCGAGAGAATCAGACTGGCTTGCCCGATTGCCAATGACTATTCTTGTGATTGTCATTTTTCTGCTTTCGCTGCTTGCACCATTTATTCTCATTCCGATAACGCGGGTTGCGACAATGATTGCTGCCGCCTCAGGAATGACGCTTACCCACGAAAGCGCGATGCTGAATATTCAGCCGGTAACCATCACCGCAGCTGTGTCGTTCTTTCTTCTGCTGTTTGTTCTTCTCGTCTGGCAGATCCGCAGTCGGTTCTTCAGCACCGGCGACGTTAACAACCGCTGCACATGGGACTGCGGTTTTGCGGCTCCGGATTCGCGTATTCAGTATACCTCTTCTTCTTTTTCACAGCCTGTAAGTGAAGTGTTTTCGAGCATTGTCAGACCTTATCGTCACGGCGAAAAAGTTGTCGGCTTTTTCCCGGAACATGCCAGCTTCAGAACCGATGCCCCTGACTCTCTGCTGCGTTACCTGTATATTCCTCTGTTCGGCTTGATCGACCGGGCAATGGTGCCGTTACGGGCACTTCAGCATGGGCGTCTGCATCTCTATATCTGCTATCTGGCGATTGTTTTACTTGCACTCCTGATCTGGAAGGTGGTGGCAGCATGATCAGCATTCATTCTGCAGGTTTTTTCATTCTCACGCTTTTGCTTGCCCCGGCTCTGCCCGGCATCATCAACAAAGTAAAAGCTTTCTTTGGCGGCAAAATGGGGCCGCCGGTAATGCAGCTTTATTATGATATTGCCAAGCTGATGCGAAAATCAGCTGCATATAGTCAGACTTCAAGCCTGGTTACCCGCCTGGCACCCGTCGTTATTTTCTTTTCTACGCTCGGAGCGAGCCTGCTGGTGCCTGCATTTTTCAGAGAAGCCTGCTGCCGCTTCACTGGCGATGTAATTTTGATGGCCTATCTGCTCGGAATCGGTCGCTTTTTTATGGTTATTGCCGCAATGGACCGTGGCTCGGCCTTCGAAGGCATGGGTGCCAGTCGCGAAGTTCTCTACAGTGCTCTGGCTGAACCGGCCTTTTTCTGCGGTCTTCTTGTGCTGATCAACGAAACCGGCGATCTTAGTCTTTCAGGTATTTTCGACGGGCTTTCGATCGAACTCTGGCGGCAGAACCCGGCAATAATGCTGCTGATTGCGGTGAGCTGGATGATCGTTCTGCTGACTGAAAACTCGAGAATCCCGGTTGACGACCCGAATACACATCTTGAACTGACCATGATCCATGAAGTCATGATTCTTGATTACAGCAGCAAGGACCTCGGACTTATCGAATACGCCTCTGCCCTCAAGCTCTGGTTGTTTTCGAGTCTGCTGGTTGGACTGGTCATAACCGCCGGAGCAGTTCCTTCATATCTTCACATTCCGGTATTCTTACTCGGAATGTTCGCGGTCGCGGTCATTATCGGTTGTGTCGAATCGACGATTGCCCGTCTCAGACTGATTCATATTCCAAAATTCATCGTCGGTTCTGGCGCCTTGGCCATAATCGCGCTGATTCTGAAAATCGCAGGAAACTGAAAACCATGAACAGTATAGCTACGCTTCTTGCCTTGTCATGTATTTTTCTGCTCGGTTCAAGCCGATTGCTGATGTCGA
The DNA here is from genome assembly GCA_964522035.1 of uncultured bacterium. Classification (GTDB taxonomy): domain Bacteria; phylum Muiribacteriota; class Ozemobacteria; order Ozemobacterales; family Ozemobacteraceae; genus Rifleibacterium. The sequence goes on along the minus strand of CAZFUG010000278.1, from coordinate 3,408 downwards.
TCAGAATGGTCGCCTTTCAGGGGCTGCTGTTGGGCATTCTGCCTCTGGCAGCCGCTGGTGACAGTCATCTGTCGCTGGCACTCATTTTTCTGTCGCTGACCAGCATTGCACTGAAAAGCATTCTGCTTCCCTGGCTGCTGAATAAGGCGATGGTCGATTCAGGCACCCGCCGTGAGATTGAGCCTTTTATCAGTTTCGGCGCTTCGATGCTTCTCGGACTTTTTCTGCTTGCCGTGTCAGGCTGGATCGTCGATAAGCTCCAGGCTACCGAGCCAGTGCCTTCTCCGGTTACCCTGATTGCCGGATTTTATCTGGTTTTTTCTGGCCTGCTGCTGCTGATTACCCGGCGCAAGGCGCTTACCCAGACCCTCGGCTTTCTTGTCCTCGAAAACGGAGTTTTTACTGCCGGCCTCAGTCTTGGCAGTGAATTCTCAGTGATGGTTGAGCTGGGCATTTTGCTCGACGTCTTCGTTGGCATTTTCCTGATGGGTATCATGCTGTTTCATATTGACCGCGAATTCGACCACCTCGATGCCGACCGTTTCAACGAACTGTCTGATCTCGAAATTGCCGCTTTGCCCGATGAGGAGGTGGCTGAATGAATACCGCCTGGGCTCTGATCATTCTGCCGGCCACTACCGGCCTGTGTTCTCTGTTTATCGACTCGGAAAGGCTTCGCAAGAATCTGCTGGTTGTCGTTGCCTTTCTGCACCTCTACATGTCTCTGCAGCTCTGCAACGGTTCTGCTGGCGAACTCGACGGCATCTGGCTCGGGATCGACCATCTTACCCGCATCTTTCTTACCCTTACCAGCCTTCTGTTTACCGGCTCAGCCGTTTATTCGATGATTTATCTCGATAAACACCCGCATGCAGATGGTGCCGATCTTGCCGGCTGGCAGTTTTTGCGTAACCGTAATGCGATTTTTGCCGCCTGCATGCAGCTGTTTCTTGCAGCCATGAGCCTGGCGATTCTCAGCATGCACTTTGGGCTTCAGTGGATCGGTATTGAAGCCACAACGCTTGCCAGCACGCCGCTGATTTACTATCACCGCAGCCGTCGCTCTCTTGAAGCCGCCTGGAAGTATATGATCATCTGTTCGGTTGGCATTGCGCTCGCTTTGATGGGTGTTTTCTTTCTGGCTAAAACGACGACCCAGCATGTGCAGCTCTTCACCCCTGCCGGGCTGGTGCTGTTTGCCGGTTATCTCAAACTCGGCTGGCTGAAGGTTGCCTTTATCTTCTTTCTTGTTGGTTACGGAACCAAGATGGGTTTGGCGCCAATGCATACCTGGCTGCCCGATGCACACAGCGAAGCCCCGTCGCCGGTTTCTGCGATGCTTTCCGGCGCCCTGTTGAATTGCGCTTTTCTCGGTATTCTCAGAATTTATCAGGTCTGTGCTGCAATTCCGGCAACCGCCGCCTTTGCTTCAGAACTGCTGATTATTGCCGGCATTGTTTCAATGGGTTTCTCTGGCATTTTTATCATGCATCAGCCCGATTACAAAAGAATGCTTGCCTATTCGAGCGTTGAACACATGGGTATTCTCGCCACCGGTATTGGCCTGGGTGGTTCTGCAATTGCCGGGGCCCTTCTGCATGCAATCTGTCATTCTTTGATCAAGGCTCCGATGTTTCTGCTCGCCGGCAACATTCTTTCGGCTTTCAATACGAAAAAAGTCGAAGAAGTCTCCGGTCTGCTCAAGTCGATGCCATTCACCGGCATGCTCTGGCTTGCAGGCTTTTTTGCTATCACCGGCACTCCGCCATTCGGAACCTTCATCAGCGAATTTTCGATTCTCAAAGCGGCTTTGCAGACCCGCAGCTGGACAACAGCAGGCCTCTATCTGCTTTTCCTGCTGATTGTGTTTATCGGCATGCTGACGATTGTCATGCAGATGACCCTTGGCCGCCGCCCTGATGAACACGCCGACGAGCATCATCACCATGCCGGAACTGCAAAGGAACACGAACCGACACATCATAAACATAAGCGTGAAACTCCGGCAGTTGCATCGGGTTCTTCGATCAATGAAGAGTTTCTGCAGCTTCTGACCCCGGCCGTGTTTTTGTCTCTGGCTCTGATTCTCGGCTTTTATCTGCCTGATTATGTCAGGCAGGCTGTAAATGGTGGCGCCCTGCTGCTTGGAGGTGCAATCCTGTGAAAAATACTCTGTTGCTGAAAAATGGCAGTTCTGCAAAACTCGAAAATATTCCGGTAATGGAGGCAGAAGGTTTTCGCCAGCATCTGACCGCACAGATTCAAAAAGGTGGGCGCCTGTCGTCACTGTTTCTTGTTCCTGGCGAACCGCAGGCAAGACTTTTCGCGATTGTTTCGCACGACCGTAACAGTGAAATCGAAATTTTTTCCTGCAGCTGCGGTCGAAAATTCAATGCCTTGACTCCAATACTGCCTCAGGCGCACTGGTTCGAAAGAGAAATCGCCGAGATCCACGGCATTGAAATGATCGGGCACCCCTGGATGAAGCCGATCCGCTTTCAGCCGAAAGCCGGGCAGAATGTTGAAATTATCCCCGGTGCCACCAGTTATTTCGAAGTTAAGGGCGAAGAGGTGCACGAAGTCGGCGTCGGTCCGGTGCATGCCGGTATCATCGAACCCGGCCATTTCCGCTTTCAATGCCATGGCGAAAAGGTTTTTCATCTCGAAATCGAGCTTGGCTACCAGCATCGCGGTATCGAGAGGGCGATTCCCGCCTCGCAGCCCCAGAAAATTATCAGACTCATGGAAGCTGTGGCCGGCGATACCAGTATCGGTCATACCACTGCCTACGCCATGAATGTCGAAGCCCTCTCCGGGCTGAAGCCTTCCCAGAATGCGGCGATTATCCGCAGCGTCGCTCTCGAACTCGAGCGCATGGCCAACCACACCGGTGACCTGGGCGCGCTTGCCGGGGATGTCGGTTTTCTGCCGACAGCGGCCTATTGCGGCCGTATCAGAGGCGATATTCTCAATACCACCGGCATGATCTGCGGCAACCGCTTTGGCCGCGGTCTGGTCAGAACCGGCGGTGTCGGTCACGAAATCGACGCGGATTTGAAAAAGGTAATCCTCGATAAACTGATGCTTATCGAAGCCGATCTGCATTCAGCTATCAGCCTCATCTGGGATACCCCTTCTGTCGTCTCGCGATTTGAAGAAACCGGCCTCGTCAGCAGGGAAGACGCGATCGCCGCCGGGCTGGTCGGCCCTGCTGCCCGTGCCTGCACTGTCTCTGTCGATACCAGACTTTCGCACGCTTTTGCCGCATATGGCAGAATTAAGCCTGAAATTGCTCTTGGCCGTCAGGGTGACGTTAACGGTCGTGCCACCGTGCGCTGGTTTGAAATTCAAGACTCGTTGCGCATTATTAGAGCCATGCTGGACATACTGTCATCTGAAAAAGCCGGT
>CAZFUG010000277.1:0-6308 GCA_964522035.1 uncultured bacterium | reverse complement strand
TCTATGTAGCCGAAAATACCCGCGAGCAGATTGTTGAAGTCATGCGCGATGCCGCCTGCCAGAACTCCTATCGAGTCAAGTTTTTGCATCTGATTCAGGTGCTGTTCGAGCTTCTGCCTTTCTTTTTCTGCCTGCTTCTGCACGGTAATGTCGACATTCATGCTCACATAACCGCGTCGGTCTTCATCGAGTGGAATCTGAAAAAGGGTGGCGACGCTTGTGCCTCTGACCCCAGATGGGTGACGAAAACTCAGTTCGCGGGGGCCGCAGGGTTTGCCGGTTCTTTTGGCCTCGGCAAGCAGATCGAGAAATTCTTCAACTTCCTCGCCAGATTCTGCGAGTTCGGTAATCTTTTTGCCCATCACCTGCTGCGCAGTTACTCCGAAGATCTTTTCGGAGGCGCGGTTCCAGTAAATGATTCTGCCGTCTTCATCAAACCATTGAATGCCGACATTTGGCGTGTTTTCGAGATTTGCTTTCAGCTGGGTAATTTTCTGGGCAAGCGCCTTCTCGACCTTCTGTCTTCTCGATACATCGTGAATGATAGAATATAAGAGAGTCTGGTCGTTAACGACAATCGGGGCTGAATAAACCTCAACCTGCTTGACTTCACCGCTCGCAAGGCGATGCGGAAAAAGGAAGTAGCTGGCGTTTCTTTCTTTGGCTTTCTGGCGGAGTTTGAATACGTATTCCTGCGGCAGGGTGTTGATCTGATCTATGCTCATTTTTTTCAGCTGCTCTTCAGCGTAGCCATAAAATTGTACTGCAGCAGGATTGGCTTCAACGATCGCGCCGGTTTCCGGCTCTATCAGAAGCTGAATGGCTGAGTGACCCGCGAACATCTGGCGATACAGAGAGTATTTGTCCTGGGCTTCACGAAACAGGCAGCGGCTGATAAGGCTGTGTATGCTGAAGGTCAGAAGAATGAAGAGCATCTGGTAGGAGAAAAGCACTGCGAGATCAATCGGGTGTCCTTTCAGGAAAAAATTTTCTTCGGGAGGAGATGCAGTTACCGCCACGATTCTTATCAAGGTCAGAAGTATGGCGGCAGAGAAAATGGCTGCCACTGTCCGGTTGGCGCTGCGCATGAATTTATCAGGCTGTTTGAACAATAACCAGGCGCTTTGAGACGAAATAATTACAATTGCCAGAGAAAGATTGATAATGCGCGCCGCAACATTTGTCTGTATAACCGAAAAATAAAATTCTATCAGGATAAAAATCAGCATGAGAAGCGCATTGGGGATTCTGCTGCTTTTCCTGTTGTAAAACACCTCAAGGCTGCGGAACATGAGGATATGACCATAAATTATCATTGAGTTGCCGACAACCATTGAAACCCAGTCTGGAATAATACCGCGCAGGATTATCAGCAGCATGCCGAGAGTCTGCAATATACAATTGCCAAGCCAATGACCGGTTCCGTCAAAATGACGGCGGTATTGCAGCCATATCCAGAAGGTGACCCCGGTGCAGAGCACATTGGTCATAAAATAGCTGAACATAACGGTCTTGACGTCAACGGTAAACATTTTCAGCTCCTGGAAAAAGGCTTCAGGACAACAGGTCAGGCGGTTGCAAGTTCAGCTTCGATAATTTTTTCAACTTCGCGCCACTCTTCCTGGAGCTCTGTAAAGAGAGCGACAAGGTTTTGTGGGTTATCGGCAGCGCCGGCTTCAATTTTTCCGGCCAGTCGGCCCAGTCTGGCAAAGGTGAGGGTCAGGGCCGAGCCCTTGAGCGCATGGGCCGATTTGCGGATACCCTTTTCGTCGCTTTGGCCGATGCTTTGTTCAAGAGACGCGATTCTGGCAAGTGTATCTCTTCTGAAGCCGGCAAACAGCTGCCTGAGAATATCAGGGTCATCGCCGATCTGGTTAAGCAGTTCTTCGCGGGTGAATCGGGCGGTCTGTTCTTCTGGTGCAGGTTTCTGCATGACTGGTGCATTCGATCTGTTTCCGAAAAAATGCTTCAGAACTTCTGCCATCGACTTCATGGTAACAGGTTTGGTGAGGTAGCCGTCCATACCGGCAGCGAGATTCTTTTCGAGCTCTTCTTTGATTGCCCCGGCAGTCAGCGCTACAATCGGAGTATGTTTCCCTGTGTTTTTTTCGTGCGCGCGTATTTCGACCGTAGCCTGGCGGCCATCGAGTTCAGGCATGCTGATATCCATTAATATCAGGTCGAAATTGTCTTTTGTTGCAGCCTCGACTGCTTTACGGCCGTTTATCGCTTCTACAAAAACGGCATTTGGCAGCATGCGGTTGATTATTGCCCTGGCCAGAAAGGTGTTGGTTGCTATGTCTTCGGCAATCAGGATTTTGCAGGCACAGTCATTCTGGAATGCCGGTGTGGCTGCAACCGGTTTGCCGGCAGAAGCCCCTGGTTGCTCCTGCTTTAGCAGGGTGCCGGTGCGGCAGCTGGTTTTCAGGGTGAAGAAAAAGTTCGAGCCTTTTCCCTGCTCGCTTTGGAGCTGAATCTGGCTGCCCATTTTTTCGGCGAGCAGGTTGGAAATCACCAGACCAAGACCGGTGCCGCCAAATTTTCGGGTTATCGAGGCATCGGCCTGCGAAAAAGCTTTGAACAGGCGGTCTTTTTGGTCTGCTGATATCCCGATACCACTGTCTTTAATCGAAATTTTATAATAGCCTTCATTCTGTTCGCCTGGCTTGAATTCAAGGCTCATTTCAACTGAGCCGGCTTCGGTAAACTTGATGGCATTGCCGAGAAGATTTATCAGTATCTGCTTGAGTCTTTCAGAATCAAGCATTGCGAGATTTGGAATATTCTGCGGAATTGTAAGTTGCAGGTGCAGACCTTTTTGAACCACATGATATTTCATTATTTCTGTGACCTGCTTCAGAAGATCACAGATATCTGTTTCAGCTTTGTCGAGTTCAAGCCGGCCCGCTTCTATTTTTGAAAAATCGAGAATATTGTTGATTACCGAAAGCAGTGTCTGGCCACAGAGATTGGCATTATCTGCCAGTTTTTTCTGGGCGTCGTCAAGAGGAGTCTGCTGGAGCAACTCGGTAAACCCGATAACACCATTCAACGGTGTTCGCATCTCATGGCTCATATTGGCAAGAAATTCTGATTTGGCGCGATTAGCCGATTCAGCCTGCTGTTTTGCCTCAGCAAGCGTGGCTTCGACCCTTTTGCTTTCGGTTATATCGGTATGCGAACCTGCCATTCTGATTGGTCGGCCTTCGTCATTTCTTATCGCTGTGCCACGGGCCCGCATCCACACTATCTTGCCAGTTTTATGGCGCATGCGGAAATCAGTGTCATAATTCTGCATCTCTCCTTTGAGGTAGAGATTAACATATGACATGACCCTTTCGTGGTCTTCGGGCAGAATAAGGTTCTCGAAGGTTGAAAAGTGGTTGGGAACTTCTTCATCGCTATACCCGAGCTGTTCTTTCCAGCGTGGCGAAAGAAAAAGTTCGCCGGTCGTCAGGTTCCAGTCCCAGATTCCGTCGTTGCTTCCGGCCACAGCGATTTCGAACTGTTCCTTGCTTTTTTTCAGCGCCTCTTCTGCCTCTTTTTTGGCGGTGATGTCGATAACCACGCCAATGTAATGCAGAATTTCGTGTTCAATGCTTCTGATTACCGAAACCGACAGGTTGCCCCAGAAAATGCTGCGGTCTTTTCTTACGTAGCGTTTTTCAATGTTGTATGTATCGATTTCGCCGGATTTGATTTTTTCTATGAGTCGCGGGCTCAATTCAATGTCGTCAGGATGGGTAACATCGCTGAATGTCATTTCTCTCAGCTCTTCTGTCGCATAACCAAGCTGCTGCTGCCACCATTTGTTGAAGAAAATGTATTTTCCGGTGTGGTCGATCATGCAGATGCCTACATTGGCCGAGCTGAAAATGCGGTGCAATGTTTCTTCGCTTTTCTGCAGGGCCAGTTCGATATTTTTCTTTTCGGTTACGACACGGTTACAGCCGCGGGTGCCGAAGCATCTGCCATGATTGTCATAAACCACCCGGCAGACGTGGTTTACCCACTCAATCTTGTTGTTGCGCGTTATGATACGAAAGTCTATTGCCCGGCGATGGCCATCCGGGCCGATATTTTCACGGTGTTGATCGAAAAGAGGACGGTCGTCGGGGTGAATGATATTGTGCAGCAGTTCGCCATCCTGCATGAAGGCTTCAGGTTCGTAACCGGTGATTCTTGTGCACGATGGAGAAATGTAGACGATTTTGCCGTTCTCATCCTGCCAGTATTCGAGGTCGTGCGTATAGTCGGCCACGAGCCTGAATCTTTCTTCGCTCTGCCTCAGTTCAGTTTCAAGTCTTTTTCTTTCGGTTATATCGATTTTGATGGCGACCAGATTGGTTACTTTGAGATCTTCGTTGATAACCGGTGAGATGACGGCATATTCCCAGTAATTGCTGCCATCTTTGCGTTTGTTGTAAAACTCGCCTTCCCAGACTTTGCCCGAGAGAATAGTCTCCCAGAGGTTAGTGAAATATTCTGTCGGAAAATGTTCTGCTTTTAGAATCCTGGGGTTCTGACCGACGGCTTCTTCGAGTGAATAGCCGGTCATTTTGGTGAAAAATGGGTTTACATACTCTATTTTTCCGCAGGGGCTGGTGATGACGATTGAGACAGGGCATTCAGTAACAGCGGTTGAAAGTTTTCGCAGCTGAATTTCCTGTTCTTTCAGTTCTGTGACATCGACAACAGAACCAAGCGACTTGAGTGGCTTCCCGTTTTCATCATAGGTAGTCCTGGCCTTTTCGATAATATATTTGATTTTGCCGGAAGGTGTTATAACTCTGTGTTCACTTAAAAAGTCGCTCCGGTTAATCAGACTTTCGTTGTATTGTTTCATTATTCTTTCACGATCATCAGGGTGAAAGGTTGAAAAGACGCTTTCAAGATTCAATTCAAAGTTATCCTTTTTCAGCCCGTGAATTCGATAAAGCTGATCAGACCAGGTGATCCGGTTTTCAAGCAGATCGTATTCCCAGTGGCCGACATTGCCGATTTCCTGGGCTTCTCTGAGGGTTTCTTCACTTTGCTTGATGGCCTGCAACATAAGGTTGCGCTCTGAAACATCCTGAAAAACCAGCGAGACAAGACTTTTGCCGGGCATGTTGATGCGGGCCGTATTGGCCAGCAGAAAAGCTTTGCGGGTTGCTCCCCGATGAGTTAGAAGTGCTTCATAAGGGATATTCTGGTTGACGGTTCCGTTCTCGATTGTGTCTATGATCGCCTTTCTCAGTCGGCATTCGTGACATCTGCTGCCATAGCCACAGCCCTTTGGGTGCTCATCGGCATTCTTGCAGCCAAAGACATTACTGGCTTTAAAATCTTTAAGTTCTTCAAGATTTGTCTGCAGATAGTCGAGAAGGTGCTTGTTGGCATAGACCACCTTTTGATCCTGGTCTAATACGCACATCATGATCGGTGAATTCTCGTAGACGGTTTCGAGCTCGGCGCGCTTTTCTTCGAGCTCCATTTTGACGCGGTTCTGGTCGGTAATATCCTCGGCCGAGGCAAAAATATAACGGCCATTCGGTCGCGAAAACCATTTTATCGTGCGATATGTGCCGTTTTTGTGCCGGTAACGGTTGACGAAGTTCAACACTTCCTGCTGTTTTGAGAGGACAGCCATGGCGTTGATGGTGCTGGTGAGATCTTCGGGATGCACGTAGTCGAGAAACTTCTGGTTTTCAAGTTCTTCGACTTTGAAGCCGAGAATGTTTTCCCAGGCGTGGTTTACCTTGAGAAAGTTGCCATCGGTGTCGGCTATGCACATGGGCTCGGGGGTAATTTTGAACAAACCTTCCAGCCCCTTCAAAACGCTGCGCTCATGGGTTACATCATGATAAATGACAGAAACAAGGCCTTGCTCTGGCGAATGTACATGGCCGATATATGTTTTTCCGTCGTCAGAATGATATTCGAATGAATCATTACCCCCGTTTGCAGCAATGCCGGAGAAATAACCTATGAAATCAAAAGGATGGTTTTTGAGGCATGGGAACAACTGAGCGGCATGCCCGCCGATAACTTTTTCGAGCGGCAGACGGCACATTGCGGCAAAGGCCGGATTGGCGTCAAGAATTACGTAGTCTGATGCTTTCCCGGCGGCGTCGGTGACAATTTTCTGCAGTGAATAACCGAAAGGCGCGGTCTGAAAAACTTTCTGCTGTAAATTATCTTTCATTGAAGGCACCTGCAAGTTAGTTTGATAGCGCAGTTTCATCGATGAGCAGACGCAAAAATCAATAACCCGCAAACCAGTACATTCAGCTGATCATTGCTAAAGCATACCACTTTTTTGCCTT
>CAZFUG010000276.1:0-6313 GCA_964522035.1 uncultured bacterium | reverse complement strand
TTCTTGTTCTCCTGTTGCTTTTGCTGCAGGGGCTGCCTTTGCGGGGGCTGCCTTTTCGCCTTTTTCTGTCTTTGCCATGCCGAAACTCCTTATGATATCTTATTCCTGAACAAATTCAGGTTACTTACTTGCGGCCGAGAGGCTCGTTAGTAGTTGCACAGATGCGGTTCTTTTCGTCACCCTGTTTTACGAATTTGGCGCGGGTGAGTTTAGAGCCGTCTGGAGTGAGAAGGCCGATTTTACCAAGAGCGATCGGGCCTTCCTTTTCAACGATACCACCCTTGCCGATTTTCTTACCGGGCCGGGTGTGTCTCTTTACGTAGTTGACGCCTTCAACGACGGCGGTGCCCTTCTCTGCATCTACAGAGAGAACGCGACCTTTTTTGCCTTTGTCGTCACCAGCGAGAATTACTACCTGGTCATCCTTTTTGATGTGGGGTTTTTCAACGCCACGTCTGGCTTTGATCTTCTTGTGCATTCTGTCGCTCCCTTACAGTACTTCTGGTGCCAGTGAAACGATTTTCATGAACTGCTTTTCGCGAAGTTCTCTCGCCACGGGCCCGAAGATGCGGGTGCCGCGAGGATTGTTATCGTTTCCGATGATTACGGCTGCGTTGTCGTCGAACTTGATGAAACTGCCATCAGGGCGGCGGGTTTCTTTGGCAGTGCGAACGATAACAGCCTTGACCACTTCTTTTTTCTTAACGGTACCATCGGGGATAGCGTCTTTAACAGAGGCTACGATGATATCGCCAACCCGGCCGAAAGATCTGCCGCTGCAGCCCGCTACGCGGATGCAGAGGAGCTTTTTTGCGCCTGAGTTATCAGCAACTTTTAATACGGTTTCCTGTCGAATCATTGCTGGTGCTCCTTATTCTACGTTGGCGGCGCCGGTCTTAACGATCTCGCGCACAATCCATTTTTTGGTCTTGCTTATCGGTCTGCATTCTTCAATGCGAACGGTATCGCCGACCTTGCATTTTTCTTCAGGGTCATGAACCAGGAATCTGGTGTGACGCTTGATGTACTTTTTGTAGCGGGGATGCTGAACCATGCCTTCGATTTCGACCTTGATGGTCTTTTCGGTGCTGTCAGCAACAACTTTAGCAACGCGGCTGCGTCTTAAGGTTTTTTCGTTTTCCATTTTTTACTCCTGCTTAAAAAGGAAGCAGGCCTGCGGTCAGTTCGCGCTGCAGAACTCTGATGTTTTCAAGTTCGCGCAGTTTCGCACGCTTATTTTCCTTGATTGTGGCGATCTGAGAAGCTTCATTTAATCCCATTTCAGACAATTTGTCAAGAAACTTCTTTCTGATTGTACACTTGGGATCTCTGAGACGCTTGGAAGCCGCTCTCAACTGGGCGTCATCCTTGCCTTTGGCGTTTCTCAGTTTTTTGGAGATCTCGCCGCGGATGTTCTTGAGCAGCTCGGCAACCTTCTTGTCGCAGTTGGTGCGAATTTCCTGGTTCACTTTGCGTGCTTTTACAGACAGTCTGGCTTTCAGGCGAGCGATCTTTTCGGTAAGAGGAGTATTGCGGGTGTCAATCTTTTCCTCTTTGAGAAGAGCGTCGTATTCAGCTTTGAGAAGCTGATGAATTTTGGCCTTTTCCATTCTGGTCAGATAGGTCTTGACGCGGGCAATATTGCGGCGCACCAGACTGATTCTGGCCGGATTGGCAAGCTGGCCGGTCACGGCCTGAAACCTAAGGTTGAATAATTCTTCCTTAAAGTGTTTATACTTATCTTCGAGTTCCTGCTCGTTGAGTTCAGAAAAATCTTCGCGATTCTTCATTGGTCACCTTCCTGTTAGCTATTGTTTGAGACTACCTGGCAGCGGATCGGGAGCTTGGCTGCTGCCTGAGTCAGAGATTCGACGGCGATATTTTCGGGCACACCTTCAAGTTCGAAGAGAATCTTGCCGGGTTTAATTACTGCTACCCAGAATTCAGGAGCGCCTTTACCTTTACCCATACGGGTTTCAAGGGGCTTCTTCGAAACAGGTTTGTCCGGGAAAACGCGAATCCACATTTTGCCGGCACGTTTTACGGTGCGGGTGATAACCTTACGAGCGGCTTCGATCTGGGCGCTGGTTACCCAGTGCGGATCGAGGGCCTGAAGACCGAAGGAACCGAAGGCCAGATATTTACCGCCCTTGGCCATGCCCTTCATTCTGCCGCGATGGGCTTTTCTGAATTTGGTCCTTGCTGGAATCAACATTGTGCGGGTTCCTCCTTACTTCCTGGTGTTAGTCGGAGCGTTGTTGGGGGTGTTAACCGGAGTGCTGGTTTCGCGGTTGTAAAGATGAGCTTTGCCAATCTTTTCGCCCTTGAAGATCCACACTTTTACGCCAACGCAGCCGAAAGTGGTGATAGCTGTATCAGTTGCATAGTCGATATCAGCGCGGAGAGTGTGCAGAGGAACGCGACCTTCGCGAATCCATTCGCGGCGGGCGATTTCAGCACCATTGAGGCGGCCTGAGCAAAGGATCTTTACACCCTTGGCACCAGCGCGCAGAGCGCGACTGATAACCTGCTTCATGGCGCGGCGATGTGAAACGCGGCGTTCAAGCTGCATGGCGATGCTTTCAGCGATAAGCTTGGCATCGGTATCGGGCTGCTTGATTTCCTGGATGTTCAGGAACACTGATTTACCGGTGAGATCTTCAAGTTCTTTCTTGAGGATTTCAACTCTGTCGCCACCGCGACCGATGATGACGCCTGGTTTGGCAGTGTGAATAGTGATGCGCATTTTGTTGTTCGATTTGCGTTCGATTTCGATCTTGCTGATGCCTTCGCGGCGGAACTGCTTGAGATCGATGAAATCGCGAACCTTCACGTCTTCATGCACGAATTTGGCGTAGTCACTGCGTTTTGCATACCACCTGGAATCCCAGGTTCTGGTAATACCAAGGCGAATGCCGATTGGATTAATCTTCTGGCCCATTATTCTTTACCTCCCTGTGATTTGGTGGTCTTTTTGGCGGCGGGTTTCTTAGCAGTGGCTGATTTTTCGGCCTTGGGAGCTGTTGTTTTGGCAGCGGTCTTTGCCGGAGCTTTTTTAACAGTCTTCTTGGCAGCTGCATCCTGGGTCTTTTCGCTTACGGCGAATTTGGCCATTGAGAATCTTTCGCGCAGAACGATCTGGGCGTGTGAGGTTCTCTTTCTGATGCGGCAGGCTCTACCACGGGCGCGGGCCATGAATCTCTTCATGGTGGCACCACCGTCAATGGTGATTTTGGCGATATAGAGATCGTCAGCGCGCAGGTCGTGGTTGGCGCCGGCGTTGGCGATAGCTGATTTGAGGAGCTTCAACAGAGTCGGAGCCTCACCCTTCTGCATGAACTGCAGAGTGGCCATGGCTTCATCGACGCTCTTGCCGCGAATGGCGTCAGCAATGAGTCTGAGCTTCTTCGGGCTTGAGTGAATGTTTCTCAGAACAGCTCTCGGCATATCGACGATGTCGATAAGTCTGGCTTTTTCTTTCCAGCTGAGGTCAGCCACCTTCGGGTAAACCTTTTCGAGTTTGCCGTTCGGCTGCAGCTGGCGGTTATAAAGACCGGCCTTGGTCAGATAAGTTTCGATCTTGGCGCGGCTGTTTTTAGTATCAAGGCCTTTAATCATGCGGAGGCCATTGAACAGATCTACGTCTTCGGGAATGGTTACACCAACAAGTCGTAACATTCTTATTTCTCCTTCCCTTATTTAAGCTTCACAGCTTTTTCGCTGGCGTGACCCTTGAAGGTTCTGGTGGGTGCGAATTCACCGAGCTTGTGGCCAACCATGTTTTCGGTAATGAACACAGGAACGTGCTTGCGACCATTGTGAACAGCAATGGTATGACCTACCATTTCAGGATACACGGTCGAAGATCTTGACCAGGTTTTTACCTGGCGCTTTTCGCCAGCCTGGTTCATGTCCTGGATTCTTTTAACTAATCTTGCACAAACAAATGGAGCTTTTTTTGCCATTGTGTTTCTCCCTTACTTCTTCCTGCGTGAAATGATGAGACGGTTGGTAAGATTCTTTTTCTTTCTGGTCTTGTAACCCTGAGCAGGTTTACCCCAGAGAGAAACAGGAGTTCTACCGCGGCTGGTCTTGGCTTCACCACCACCGTGCGGGTGATCGCAGGGGTTCATGGCAGAACCGCGGACGAACGGGCGAATGCCTTTCCATCTTGTGCGACCGGCTTTACCGATTGTGACGTTCATGTGATCTGAGTTACCAATTTTGCCGATTACGGCGCGGCAATCAATCAGAACCATTCTCATTTCACCAGAAGGCATATTGATCTGAGCATATTTGCCTTCTTTACCAACGAGCTGAGCACAGGCGCCGGCTGATCTGGCGATCTGGCCACCTTTGCCGGGGTGCAGTTCGATGTTGTGAACAGTTGAACCAAGAGGGATATTTCTCAGGGGGAGACAGTTACCGGGAAGGATGTCAGCGTGAATGCCGCTTTCGATAACGTCGCCTACTTTGATACCTTCGTGAGCAAGGATATATCTCTTTTCACCATCGCGGTAATTTACCAGAGCGATGCGTGAAGTTCTGTTGGGATCGTATTCAATGGTAGCAACAGTACCGGGGATACCGTCTTTGTTGCGCTTGAAGTCGATAATGCGATACAGTCGGCGTGAACCGCCGCCTCTGTGACGCAGAGTGACATGGCCGTGGTGATTGCGGCCGGCAGTGGTTTTGAGCCACTCACACAGGGGCTTATGGGGTCTGTCAGTGGTGATATCACTGAAGTCGAAACCTGTCATGAAGCGGCGTGAGGGGGTAATAGGCTTATAAACTTTGAGACTCATGGCTTTCTCCTATTCCTGCTTCTCAGCTGATGCCTTCAAAGAAAGTGATCTTGTCGCCTTCTTTGAGGGTCACGATGGCTTTTTTCCATGAGCCGGTGTAGCCCTGGAAAACACCGCGGCGTTTCGGCTTTCTGACAACGGTTACGGTGTTAACTTTGTTAACGGTAACCTTGAACAGAGCTTCAACGGCATCTTTGATTTCATGTTTGTTGGCGCACTTGGCAACCTTGAACTGATAAATGCCTTCGCCCATGCGGTCGTAGCTTTTTTCTGATACGATTGGCTGAATTACGATGTCCTGAGGTGTTTTCATTTTACCAGAACCTCCTCGAGCATTTTGACTGCTTTGTCATTGATGGCAACCTGGCCATACTTGAGCAGGTCGACTACGTTTACGTGCATCGGAGTAACAACCTTGACATTCTTGAGGTTGGCAGTGGCACGTTTGGTGTTTTCGCTGATCTGGGGAACAACAAACAGGACTTTGTTCAGTTTGTGGCTTTCCAGGAAGCTGGCAACATCTTTGGTTTTGCCGGTGGCAAATTCAAGACCTTCGACAACGCGAACGGCGCCGTTGCTGGCCATGGCAGTGAGAACGCCGATGATGGCGCGATCAACAACCTTTTTCGGGGGGCGCTGGTCGAAAACTCTCGGTTTCGGACCGAATACGCGACCACCACCTGGATGCAGCGGAGATTTGATGTCGCCCTGTCTGGCACGACCGGTGCCTTTCTGTTTGAACATCTTCTTGGTTGTGCCGTTGACTTCGCCGCGGGTCATGGTGCTGACAGTACCGTGGCGTTCGTTGTTCAGCTGAGCTTTTACGACGTCGTTGATGGTCTGCGGGTGAGCTTTAACGGCAAACACGCGTTCATCAAGTTTGACTGAACCGCTGGCGGTTCCATTCATTTTAAAAATCTTGGTTTCCATTTTTTCCTCCGTTCCTTAAGCCTGCCGTCTGATGATAACCAGACCATTGGAGGCTCCAGGGATGGAACCCTTCACCAACAGAAGGTTCTTCTGTTCGTCAACCTTAACGATCTTGAGACCTTTAACGGTGCGGCGAACGTTACCCATTTGTCCAGGCAGCCTTTTGCCCTTCATAGTGCGAGACATGTTAGTACCGGAACCGCAGGAACCGGTCGCGCGTGTGCGGTCAGACTGGCCGTGAGTTACCTGCTGGCCATTGAAGTTATGACGTTCCATTGCGCCGGAAAAACCTTTACCCTTGCTGGTTCCGGTGACGCTTACCTGGTCACCTTCTTTAAACATTGAAACATTGATTTCTGTGAGCGGCTCAATGCCTTCAAGTTCGTCAGCGGGCAAGCTTCTTACGAAACGGAACGGTTTAACACCGGCTTTTTCAAAGCTCATGCGCAGAGGTTTGTTCAGCAGACGCTTAACTGCTTCGGGTCTGATTTCACGATAACCGACCTGAACGCTGCTGTCGCCCTTGCGAATAATTGTGCAGGGGCCTACGCTGATTACGGTTACTGGAACAACGTTTC
>CAZFUG010000275.1:0-6321 GCA_964522035.1 uncultured bacterium | reverse complement strand
CTGTTTTATCGTCGCCGGGTTGCTCTGCGGGCTGATGCTCGAAAAAGGTTATACCGGTGCCGTTTCTGGTTTTGCCTGCGGTCTGGCCGGTACCCTAGGAGTTGGCCACCGCCCGACTTTTGGTCTTTTTGCCCTGACCCTGCTGCTTTTTATCAGAGAAGCTGCACAGCGACAGGTTAAGATGCCCTCAGGCCGATTCTGGGCGGCAATGGGCATTGGCGTGCTTGTCGGGCTGCTGCCGTCTTTCGATCTATACCTGCGCCTGCAGAACCCGGCACGGGTGCTGCTTGACCCGCTGACAGGGCAGGGGATCGACGGTTTTCTGCAGGTCTTCACCGGCACTGTCTACAGCGGCGGTTTTATGGTTTTTCACCCGCTCGAGCTATGGCAGCGCCTGCTTGAATTTCTTCGCCTCTGTATATTTGAGAACGGTATCTGGCTGCTGGTCGGCCCGATCGCACTTTCAGTATTGCGCCCGCGAACGCCCGGGGCCCTGCCGGCTGCACTGGCCGCCATTCTTGTCATAAACCTCGCATTTGTGCTCAATTATAATGCCTTTGAAGCCCATACCATGCTGCTGCCTTCTTTCATGGCTCTTGCCGGGCTGGCCGCCATCGCACTCGATCTGATCATATCTGATAAAATCAAAATTCTGGCATGCGTGGCCCTCATGTCAACCGCAGTATTCTCACTTTCGCTGCACCCTTCCGAAAACGATGACCCCGAAATCTACATGCGGAAGATTCTTGGCGGTCTGCCCGCCAAAGCAATGGTTCTGATGAGCAACGATGCGGAGTTCAGACCATACTGGTATCTGCGTATTTTTAAAAAATTCCGTCAGGATCTCGCCGTGCAGCTTGTCGACAAGTTTGCGGCCGGCGAACTGCAGGCACTCAAACCCGTCGCCGAAGCCGGCATGCTTTATGGTTCGCTGGTCTACCCGCAAGACAGTTTTTATCAGCTGACCGCATCATACTCGATCGAGCCCACTGGCTATCTGCACCGGATAGTCGCCACAAACAACCGGGAGTCGCTGAACAGCCAGCAACTGCCGGAACTGAATTCTGCAATCAGCATTAACCCGGCACAATTTCCGGCGGCAAGCGAAGAGTCGGCGACAGCAACCGGCCCGACCAGAACCCTGACGCCCGGCGACAGCATCGCTTATTCTTACAGCTTTACCGGCAAAGCCGGTTTTCTCGACAGTCTGGCTGTCGTTACCACGATTCTCGATGCTTCAGGAGCACCTGTCAGCCGCAATGGTCTGCTTCTGGGGCATGATATTCACCTTGCCGGCGACTACGTCTGTCGTGAGGGCATGCCAGAGCAGGGCCGGTTCACTTTTAACCGCTCGCTTGTGGTTCCGGTCGATCTTGCCCCCGGCAGTTACCGGGTCATGCTGCAGGCATTTCTGACGCGTGAAGGCGAAGTGCAGCCATGGCATGACGCCGTACCCGAAGGGGTGACCCTGTTCAACCATAACGGCTTCAACGAAATTTTCAGGCTGAAATATGGTCTGTCTGGCCGGCTGCTGCTTCCGAAAATGCCGGCATCCGAACTGTTCGGCTCTCTCTGGAAACAACCGGTGATGCCGGCCGCAGTAGAAGTCGCCAGTTTCACCATTCTGCCCGCCCCGCAGCATTGACTTGAATTTATTGTGGGGTGCAGCTATAATTCGAGCCTGCAATTTTATCTTTACTGGAGTTTAATTTGCCACGAAATCTGCTTCTGGAAACCGGTTTTATCGGCCTGCCCGACGATGCTTTCGGCTTCGACCTTCCCGATTTCCGCGCCAGGTTCACTGAGGCGGTAAGGCAGGAAAACTTCGATTTTACCGGGGTGCGCTGCTGGATCTCGCAATACCGTATCGGCATTCTCGTCGAGGGGCTTTCAGACTCACAGGCCAGTGTCGTAAAAGAGGTCAGGGGTCCGAAGGTCAGCGCCGCATTCGATTACAACAATCAGGCTCTGCCGGCAGCCAAAGGTTTTGCCGCTGCCCAGGGGCTCGAACTTAAAGATCTGATAACCCGTGAAGTTGATGGCGAAAAGTTTCTGTTTGCCGTTAAGACTCTGCCTGGTCAGACCCTTGAAAATAAGCTTGAAAAACTGAAAAGTTCGTTGATGGCAGCGATTCCTTTTGCCGGCAATAAATGGCGAAGCGGCAGCATTTTTCCGCAGCCGCCACTTTATTTCACGGCCTTTCTCGATGATCAGCCGCTCAAACTCGAAGTCGAAGGGTTGTCAAACTCAGGCAGAGCAGCTTCATACGAAGCTTTTTCCCCGGTATTTCATCAGATTGACAGCATCAACACCTACCAGAAGCTGATGTCTGACATAAATCTGATGAGTGAACAGACTGAACGAAAAAAGGTTCTCGATGCACGAATCAGATCAGTGCTGCCTGAAGGCTACCGCCTGCGCTCAGAAAGTCACAGGCTGCAGCGGCTCTATATGTTTTCAGAGTCATTGCACCCGATACTGGTGCGCTTCAGCCCCGAACATCTCGAAATGCCTGAAGCGGTTATCAGCCGTTTTCTCATGATGAATACCGAATATATACCGTGCGAAGATGCGGTGGGGAAACTGATGCCGGCGGTCGTTGCCCTTTCGCCACTTGAAAAAGGCAATCAGTTTGAGATAACCAGGCGCGCTTATGAGCTTAATGAAAAGCTTGCAAGGCTATGCGAGATTTATCGCCAGGACCTGACAAACCTTCCCGAGCGGATAAACGTCATTGCTGAAAAGGTCAGCAACAACAGAGTAATGGCAACCGAGCTCAATAATCCGCTGGCTCGCTGCGCCGTCTGGCTTGCTCCCAAGCTCAATCTCCATCGAGACTCGGCCCAGATCGGCTACCTGCTGGCTCTGCTCAACGAAGGCGAATCGACCGAAATTGCACGGAATCTGCCAAATACCGCCTTTGCCATGGTCATGAGCTGCCTGCCAAAATTTGAGGCATGCAAAAGCCTTGTGCCGGTTCTTCAGGAAATGTGCAGCTATTTTGCCAGGCGCATACCATCACCGCAGTTGCAACTAGCTCAACTGGCAAGCCTGTCGATACTGATGTGCGCTCATGCGAGGCTTTATGGACGAATGATGGTTTCGCCACGCCGCATATTTGAATTGCTCAAGGCCGGCGGCATCAGAATAGATATTTTTCAGGCTTTCGCCGACATTTTTCCTGATTTTGAGCTTGACCGCAAAATCTGGCTCGAACAGATCGCTGACGAAATTCTCCGCGACAACCAGCTGTCTCTGCTGGGCGATTCTTATAACAATGCGATTGAATTTGACCCCTGCGCTTTCAATGATGCCGCCAGAGAATGGAAAGACCCGGCCGCCCTCGAAATCGAAGCTTTTTCAGCCATGTTTAACCGTATCCGCAGCAAAATCGAACGAGTTGAAAACCTGATCATCGAAAAGCCATGCTGTGATCTTGAAAGCGAGATTTCCGGGCGCCTCGAAGAAATCGAAAAACTTGAGGGCGTCGATTATCTTGCTATTTTTAACTTTTTTAAAAACGAAAGGGTTAATATTGAAGCCTGTCTTTTGAATCTGCCAGCCGTTCTCGACGAAAACGCTCCGGCCCAGATGCCGCGCATTGCTCTTCTTCAGCGGCTTAACCGGCAGCTTGGCCGACTTCCTTTCATTCGCAGGGACAAATCCCCCAGATGAATTACGAAAACTTTATATTTTTTCATTTCTGCAGTAGAATCAACACATTCCCGGTAGGAGGGTATTTTAATGGCAACTGAAGATCGCAGCAGCAATCAAGACAACAATGACGACAATTCCAGCCTCCAGACAGGCACGGATATCTATCCTCTGCTGCCCTTAAGAGATGTTGTGGTATTCCCTTACATGGTGGTACCGCTTTTTGTTGGCCGCAAAAAATCAATCAGAGCGATCGAAGAAGCGATGCTGAAAAATCGCAAGATCATTCTCTGCTCGCAAAAGCAGGCCAAAACCGATGACCCCGAAGCGGCCGAGCTGTTTGAAACCGGCACCATTGCTGAAATTCTTCAGCTCCTCAAGCTGCCCGACGGTATTCTTAAAATTCTCGTCGAAGGCACCACCCGCGTCAGAATTAAAAAGTTCACCAAGCTCGATGAATATTTTGAAGTCGAAGGCGAACGCATTATCACCGAAGATCGCAAATCAATCGAGCTGCAGGCACTGATGCGCAACGTAATCACTCTGTTTGAGCAGTATGTCAAGCTCAACAAGAAGATTCCGCTCGAAGTCATAATGGTCGCCAACAATGTCGAAGAGCCAGGCCGGCTTGCCGACATCATCACCGCCCACCTCAATCTGAAGGTCGAAGAAAAACAGGAAATCCTCGAAGCTTTTGAACCGCGTGAAAGACTCGAAAAGATTGCCAGCATTCTCAACCGTGAACTCGAGATCATGATGGTTGAAAAGAAAATTCGCGGTCAGGTTCGCAAACAGATGGAACAGATTCAGAAAGAATACTATCTGCGCGAACAGATGAAGGCGATTCAGAAAGAACTCGGCGATGCCGACGAACGCACCGAAGAGGTCGAAGAGCTGAAAGCCGCGATCGCCAAGGCCGGCATGCCAGAAGAAGCCCGTGAAAAGGCTGAAAAAGAACTGGCCAAACTTACCAAGATGCCGCCAGGCTCGGCCGAAGCTACCGTCTCACGCAACTATATCGACTGGCTGGTCGCACTTCCCTGGAAAAAACAGAGCAAAGACCGCATTGACCTCGAAAAATGCCAGGAAATTCTTGACGAAGACCATTTTGGCCTAAAGAAAGTCAAAGAAAGAATTCTTGAATATCTCGCCGTCTGTCGCCTGAAAAAGTCGATCAAAGGCCCGATTCTCTGCCTGATCGGCCCCCCGGGCGTTGGCAAAACCTCGCTCGGCAAGTCGATCGCGCGCGCGCTCGGTCGCAAATTTG
The DNA here is from genome assembly GCA_964522035.1 of uncultured bacterium. Classification (GTDB taxonomy): domain Bacteria; phylum Muiribacteriota; class Ozemobacteria; order Ozemobacterales; family Ozemobacteraceae; genus Rifleibacterium. The sequence goes on along the minus strand of CAZFUG010000275.1, from coordinate 1,400 downwards.
CCCGCATTTCGCTCGGCGGCATGCGTGATGAAGCCGAAATCCGCGGTCATCGCCGCACCTATATCGGTGCGATGCCCGGCCGTATCATTCAGGCTCTGCGCGATACCGGCACCCGCAACCCCGTAATTCTGCTCGACGAAATCGACAAAATGGGCATGGACTTCAGAGGCGACCCAAGCTCAGCGCTGCTCGAAGCTCTTGACCCCGAACAGAACTTCACATTCTCTGATCATTACATTTCGACACCGTTCGATCTGTCGAAGGTTCTGTTCCTGACCACCGCCAACGTGCCGCACACAATTCCGGGGCCGTTGCGCGACCGTCTCGAAGTTGTCTATCTGCCTGGCTACACCGAAGAAGAAAAGGTGCAGATCTCACAGAAATACCTGGTTCCGAAACAAAAAGAAGCCAACGGTATCGACAAGCACGAAATCAACATCCAGGAATCAGCGATCGTCGACGTTATTCGCAAGTTTACCCGCGAATCAGGGGTGCGCAGCCTTGAGCGCGAACTGGCCTCGATCTGCCGCAAGATCGCCCGCGACATCGTTCTCGGCAAGCTGACAACCCTTGAAGACCAGGGCAAAAACAAGATCAGCCTTGACGTCACCGATGCAAGCGTCGAAACTTACCTTGGCATACCGAAATTTCACAATGACAAACGCGAGGGCAAAGACGACATTGGCCTGGTGAATGGCCTTGCCTGGACCGAAGTCGGCGGCACCACTCTGCCGATCGAAGTTGTCGTGATGCCGGGCCGTGGCAAAATCATTCTCACGGGTTCTCTCGGCGAAGTCATGAAGGAATCGGCGCACGCCAGTCTTTCGTATCTGCGCAGCCACGCAGACGAGATCAATATGCGGCCGATCGACTACGATTCAATCGATCTGCATATCCATTTCCCTGAAGGGGCGGTGCCCAAAGACGGTCCATCGGCCGGTATTGCAATTGCAACCGCAATCTATTCAGCGTTGAATGAAGTTCCGGTGCGCAACGATTTCGCCATGACCGGTGAAATCACTCTGCGCGGACGGGTTCTGCCGGTCGGCGGTATTAAAGAAAAACTTCTGGCCGCTCACCGCCAGAATATTACCAATATCATTCTCTCTAATGACAACGAAAAAGAACTCGAAGAAGTTCCGCCGCAGATTCTCAAGAATCTGACGATTCATAAAGTCGGGCTCGCTTCAGAAGTTCTCAAGCTGGCACTCAGGGGCGAACCTAAAAAGACACCGCTGATTTTCAGCAGGAGAGCGCTCGGCACTGCTGCCAAACAGAAGAAAACCGGCAAAAAGAAAAAACGGAGCGAAGCATGACCATCAAGATCACCTCGGCAACTTTCAGTGCCTGCATCACCAGCAGTTCGGGTCTGCCGGCCGATGAACTGCCGATAATCGCTC
>CAZFUG010000274.1:0-6388 GCA_964522035.1 uncultured bacterium | reverse complement strand
GAAATTCCGCGCGCTGCCATCGTCGCTGACCAGATCGCTACCGAAGCCGAATTCTTCAGCTTCGGCACCAACGACCTGACCCAGATGACCTTCGGTTACAGCCGTGACGACGCTGGCAAGTTCCTGCAGGATTACTACGACAAGAAGATTCTGAAACACGATCCGTTCCAGAGCATTGACCAGGAAGGCGTTGGCGCATTGATGAAATGGGGCGTTGAACGTGGCCGCACCACCAGACCTGATCTCAAGATCGGCATCTGCGGCGAGCACGGCGGCGAACCAGAATCAGTAATGTTCTGCCACAAACTCGGTTTCGACTATGTGAGCTGCTCACCGTTCCGCGTGCCGATAGCCAGACTGGCTGCCGCTCACGGCGCACTCAAATATGCCGAAGATCGCGACAAGAGCCTTAAGAGTCAGAATCACAAACCCGTAAAAGCCAAAGCATCTGAAGCATAAGGAAACAAGACGATGAATTCTCCCCGGCGACGCGCACGCGAAGTAGCATTAAAGGCACTTTATCAGGCTGACATGGTCAAGTCTGATAATAACGAGGCTCTGAATCAGGTTCTCAGCGAGTCTGTTTTCTACCCCGTAATCGAAGCCGTCGCCCGGGACTTTCTCAAGTCCAGCAAAGCCAAAGAAATACTGTCTGGAGAAGTCGAGGCGTTTGTCCCCGACTTCTCCGACAGCCTTTCTGCTTATCCGCACGAAACACCTGAAAATCTGCCATTACAGATCAAGGCGCTGCTTGAAAAGCATTTTCCAGGAGTTACTTATAACGCTGATTGTGAAAAAGAAATCAGCAGTTTTTGCAAAAAAATCGTCGACAAGACTGCCAAGCTCGCTCAGATCGAAGAATTTGCCAGACAGCTGAGCGATTGCGCCGGTGAAAACAAGACCACAATTGACCGTCTGCTTGAGAAAACCGCCGAAAACTGGTCGCTCGAACGCATGGCCAATATTGACCGCTGTATTTTACGCATTGCGGCTTGTGAGCTTTTTCATTTTCCTGAAATACCGGCAAACGCCACTATTAATGAGGCTATCGAACTGGCCAAAAAGTATTCTGCCGACCGCAGTTATGAATTTGTCAACGGAATCCTTGACAGAATATGTAAAGAGAATAAATTAAATAAGACTGGCGGCGGGTCATCTGACCAGAACTCAAGAAAGAATGCAAAAATCGTGAACCAGGAATCTGAAGTTTCCTGATCAGGTTTTTAAAATATGGCTCTTCATTCACTGATCATTAACAAGAACGCCAGCTCACAGCGCAATCTGTGGATTTTCGCCATACTCATCGGTCTGGCAATAGGTTGTGCTTCTGCCGGGATTGGCCTGTTTCTGATCAAAGTTCCCCAGACGGTTAAAGTCACATACGTTGCCGCATCTATTCTTCTCGGGCTGCTTGCCGGTGCAATCATCGGCTGGTTTGGCCGCGAAGTGCTGCGCGGGATCGTTCTTTTTATTTCAAATGACCTGACTACCAAGGTTGGTCTGAAGTCAGACACCTTCGTTTCTACAAAAAGCGGTCTCAACCGCGAGCTGGACCTGTTCGACCAGATGTTCAGACTTGTTTTGTCTGTTCTCAAACGTGTGCTGCTGATCTCCTTCAAACTTGAGGTGGCATCTTCAGACCTTGATAAGACCGCCCAGACCAGTTCGCAGGTTATCAAAGAAATCGTCGAAGGAGTCGGTGCAATCAACCAGAAGGCGGGTGACAACGCCACCAATCTGCGCGAAACCATCTCTTCGCTCGAGAACAGTTTCAGCCTTTCCAAGGATATCAGCTCAAAACTTATTATTGCCAAGGAAGACAGCCAGAGCGTTTCTGAAATAGCTGCAAGCACCCAGAACTCGGTCAAAGAAGCGGTTCAGAAGATGCTGAAAATTAAAGAGCTTACCGATGGCTCCGCGTCACTCGTTAACGATCTTAATGAACGCAGTAAACAGATCGGTACAATTTTGACCGAAATTGCCAACATCGCCGAAAAAACAAACCTTCTCGCACTCAACGCCGCAATCGAAGCGGCGCGCGCCGGTGAACAGGGCCGCGGTTTTGCCGTAGTTGCCGAAGAAGTTCGCAAACTGGCGCGCGGTTCTGCTGAATCTTCAAAGAAAATCAACAACCTTATCAACGACATTCTGCAGAAAACTGAAAATGCCGCTGAAATGATGCAGAACAACACCATTCAGGTCAATCAGGGCATGCAGGTCGTTAATACGGTTGAAACGAGCCTTGGTTCGATGGTTCAGACGACCAATCAGCTGAATGACATCATCAAGGACATCAGCACTTCGGCTGAGCGTCAGAGTGAAACCTCAGATATCATGTATCAGAAGGTGAACACCATTTCGCAGATTACCGATGATATTTCCCGTCAGATTCAGAACATTGCAACTACTGCTCTCAGCAAGACAGTAATCATTGACCAGACCAGCAGTTCTGCGAGAGAACTGCGCACTCTTTCAGACGTCTTTCAGAATGCCCTCGTTCCATTCGACTTTCAGGTCGAAGGCGCCAACAAGCGCTCTGCTATCCGCACCGAGACAAGAGTTCCCTGTAAGTTCAAAGTGCTGCTTTCTGGCGAGCTTATCGACTCGACTCTCAGTGGCAGCGACTTTGAAATGCGCGGTGTCATCGTTAACCTTTCGGCCGGTGGCTGTGTCGTAGAAACCAACGAAGATGTCGAGCAGGGCAAATACATCATTCTCGCCTTTCAGATCGGCAGCAACTTCATTCAGGGCATTCAGGGCCGCCTGGTACGCCTCAAGGCTGCGGTTGGCTCAAGTTCAGACGATTTCCTGTCTGACAAGAAAATCGTCAGAGAATGTATCGTTTCTTTCAACAACGTCTCGGCTGAACATGAGAAGATTATCGTTGATTTCGTCATGAGCGCCCAGAGGCAGTTCGAAATCAATCTTGGGCTCCTGGAATAACCGACTATGGCACGCATTGAAAAAAAGCTTCTTGGCCAATCGCTCGTTTCTGAAGGGCTGGTTACCGAAGAACAGCTCAACAATGCCCTGCAGGAACAGAAAAAAACCAGTGATACTCTTGGCTATACGCTGATTCGCCTGAAATATCTCAATGAACAACAGTTGCTGGATTTTCTGGTGACCAAACTTGGTTTCAGCTACGCCAATCTGCGCAATTACGTTATCGATCCTGCTGTAATTAAAGCGATTCCAGAGAACATTGCGCGCAAATACCATTGTATTGCTATTCTTAGGGTCAAAGGCGCCATTACGGTCGCCATGCTCGATCCGCTCGACAGCTTCGTTCTAGATAACCTCGAATACACTACGGCATGCAAGATCAAGCCCCTGGTTTCGACAATGACCGAGATCGAAACCGCGATGCAGGAATTTTATAAAAGCGGCGCCACAACCCAGATTCCAGGGGCAGGTACACCCAACACGCCCTCTTCTCCTGCTCAGGCACCAGCCAGCACCAGCATCGAGGATTTTGCCAAAAAGATTCAGGGTGCCGGTGAAAAGCGCATGGGCGATACGGTTATTGACCTGGCCGCGATCAATGTTACTGATAAGCAGAGCATTATTCAGCTGGTAAACCTTATCATTCTGCGTGCCATTAAAGAAAAGGCTTCAGACATTCACATCGAGCCTGATGAAACGGCTTTGCGAACAAGATTCAGAATTGACGGCATGCTTCAGGAAGTAATGTCACTGCCAAAAACCTTTGAAGCAGCCTGTATTTCACGCTGCAAGGTCATGGCGGAACTTGATATCGCTGAAAAGCGTATTCCCCAGGATGGCCGCATCAAGCTGCAACTGCAGAACCGCGAGATCGATCTGCGCGTTTCAACCTACCCCACCCTGCGCGGTGAAAAGGTGGTTATGCGTATTCTCGACAAGAGCAGCGTCATCTATGGGCTTGAAGAGCTCGGATTTCCCGATGACACCCTTACAGCTTTCACCGGGCTGATAAATAAGCCCAACGGTATCGTTCTGGTAACCGGCCCGACGGGAAGCGGTAAAACATCGACTCTTTATGCCGCCCTGCAATGCATCAAAGACCCGTCGATCAACATCGTAACGATCGAAGACCCGGTTGAATATCAGCTGGCCAACATCAATCAGGGCCAGATCAACCCGAAAGCCGGTTTTACCTTTGCGGGCGGGCTGCGTTCAATTCTGCGCCAGGACCCTGATGTTATCATGGTCGGCGAAATCCGCGACTACGACACGGCAGAAATTGCTATCAGAGCGGCTCTTACCGGGCATCTGGTCTTTTCGACTCTGCATACCAATGACTCTGCCGGGGCAATGACCCGACTGATCGACATGAGCGTAGAGCCATTTCTGGTTGCCAGCTCAATTATCGGAGTTATGGCGCAGCGCCTTGTAAGAACCATCTGTAATGAGTGCAAAGAAGAATACCAGCCCCCCCCGGCAGTTATCAAGCGTTCAAAGCTTCTTTACCAGGCCGGCAAGACCCAGGTTTTTCAGTGCAAGGGCTGCGGAAAATGCAATCAGACGGGGTACCGTGGCCGCACCACCATTACCGAACTGCTGGTTCCCAATGAGCGCATCAAAGAACTGATTGTCGAAAAATCGGCAACGAGTGTTATCAAGAACGAAGCGATGAAACAGGGCATGCGCACCCTTCGCCAGGACGGTCTGGCCAAAGTTCTGCGCGGCATAACCACCCTTTCTGAAGTAATCAGGGTTTCGGCCGACGACGAAATCTGATCAGACATGTCAAAACTTTTCAACAGCCTGTTAGAGGCAGTTTCAGAGCCGTTTCGTCACCTTGCCCCCGCGGTTTCTATTTTTCAGCAGACTTCGCCCGGCATAGAACGGGTAAAACCTGCCAGAACCTTGAGCATCTCTCTGACCGATCAAGAGTGTCAGCAAAAATGTGCGCACTGTGATGGTCATTATCTGAAAGGCATGCAGCCCTTTTCAAAGCTTGACGGGGTCGATCTCAGCTCCTATGACGCAGTTCTTATAAGTGGCGGCAGCACGCCTGCAGGCGAAGTGCCTATTAAACAGTATCTTGATACAATCCTTTCACTGCCAGCGCACCTCAAACTGAATCTGCACACCGGCTATCAGCCGGCAGAAAACATTCTGCCGCTGCTGCCAAGAAATCCGGTGGTTTCATTCGATCTGCCGGTCTGCGACGAAGTCGTCAGAGATGTTTACGGGCTTTCTTACGGTCGCGATGATTTTCGCAGACTTTATCTGGAATATTCCCGCCATTTTCGCACGGTTGCACACGTCACCATCGGGCTGGCGCCTCCGGACAAAGCGGCAGAAGAAATGGCAACCGTCAAATTTCTGGCTGAATCAGGGGCTGCTGAGATTGTTTTTTTGATTTTCCGCCCCACCCCAGGAACCCGCATGTGCAATGTCGCACCGCCATCAATAGAACGGGTAATGCCTCTACTGGCCGAGGCGCGACGGCTTTTCGCCGATCGGGCACAAATCGGGTGCATGCGGCCAGCCGGCACCTGGCGGCGCAATTTCGACATTCTGGCCTGGCTGCATGGTTACAGGCGCTTCGTCATGCCAGACCACAAGCTGCTGCAGATTCTTGAAGAAAACGGCGTCAGCAGCACCAGCAAGAGCAACTGCTGCGCCCTTGAGGCATAAATAAATGGCAGACGCAATTAAAATACGTGTTTCCTATGGCACTGCCATAGTTCTCGGCCTGCTTGAGGCACGCCAGGATGTGGCGCCGACCACGGCTTATCTTCTCTTCGACAACGGCTGCATTGGTAGTTGTTCGTTCTGTTCGCGTGCGAACGGTAACCAGAAATCATAGAAGCTCTCACGGGTAATCTGGCCAGAATATGATTTTGAAACAGTTCTAGAGCGTCTAACTGCTGAGCCGAGGCCATTCAGACACATATGCCTGCAGACCGGCTTCAACCCGGAAAACACCGAAACCGTCAAAAACCTGGCGAAGTGCCTTATCAGCAGCGGCATTTCGACAAGCATGACCCTCAGCCCGTCACAGACGACTCTGGCGCAGGAAATGCTTGAAATGGGACTCGATCATATCGGCATCGGGCTCGATGCAGCGTCCGAGAATACTTACCGCGAACACAAGCGCAAAGACTGGCAGCAAGACTGGCCGGCTCTGCAGCAACTGCTGAAAATGGCAGGTGCACGCATTGAAGTGCATCTTATTTTCGGGCTTGGAGACAGCGAAGAAACCTTTGCCGGGCGAATTCAGGAGATCGTTGCAGCTGGCGGCAAGGTGTCGCTGTTTGCCCTGACGCCGGTCAACGGGGGCTCAGCGCCTGACCTTGACGCTTACCGGCGCATGCAGGCTTTCAGATTTCTCTGCGAAAACCGCAGAATCTGTCTTACAGACTGTTCGTTCATCGACGGGCGCCTGACCAGCTTTGGT
>CAZFUG010000273.1:941-6447 GCA_964522035.1 uncultured bacterium | reverse complement strand
CGATCACTATAATGTCGTCTGCATTAAGAGCGGCGTCGATGTGGTCAGATATCGTCAGGATGAAGAGCGTCGTCGAGATGTTCGCCAGAGCCTTGGCATTGGTGAAAACGACCTGGTGATAGGTTCATCCGGCAGAATACACCCTGACAAGGGCTCAGAAATACTGCTGCGGGCTCTTTTTGATGAAAATGGTCCAGGCCGGTCTCGTTCTGACGTCCACCTTCTCTATGTCGGGCGCGAATATCAGCCAGGCTACGCAGATCATCTCAAAAAGGTGGCCGGCGAGCTCGGCGTCGAAAAGAGATTTCATCTGCTTGAATTCCGTAATGACGTTGAAACCGTTTATTCAGCCCTCGATCTGTTTGCCTTTGCCGTAACCTCTCGCGAAGCCTATGCCTACGTCGTTCTCGAGGCGATGGCTTCAGGGGTTGTGCCGATTGTGCCCGCTACCGGTGGCATGACCGAAATGTATGAAGACGGTGTCGAAGGCTTTTTCTTTGAGCATAACAACCGGGATTCTTTGCGAGCCTGCCTCAAAAAGGCCGTCGAACTGCCGCGTCAGACAATTCAGAAAATGGGTAATGCTTCGCGCACCCGCATTGTCGAGCATGCAGAGTGGGGGCGGATGATGGAAAAATATCTCGCCCTTTTCCATAAATGCGGAGTTGCGGGTTTTTGATTTAAACGGGTTGACTTGGCAGCTGTGCAACTCTAGAATGAACCTATCCGGGTTTATATTTCCGGGCAGGAATGGAATGAGTGAGGAAAGAAAATGAAAGCAGTTATAATGGCTGGTGGCTTTGGTACGCGCTTGCGTCCGATTACGTGCAACATCCCCAAACCGATGGTTCCGCTTGCAAACGTGCCGATGATGGAACATATCGTCAATCTCCTCAAACAGTATGATTTCAAAAAAATCTGCTCGATTCTCTATTTTCAGCCTGAAGTAATTACCAAATACTTCGGCGATGGTGCTGATTTCGATATCGAAATGGAATACCAGATGGCGACCGCCGATTTCGGCACCGCCGGCAGCGTCAAGAACACCGAAGAAAAGCTCAAAGATGAGCCTTTTATCATCATTTCTGGCGACGTTCTCACCGATTTTGATCTGGCGCAGGCCATCAAATTCCATCAGGAAAAGAAGTCGATGGCGACCATGGTTCTGACCCGGGTCACCAACCCGCTTGAATACGGCGTCGTCATTACCGCCGAAGACGGCAAGATCATTCGCTTTCTCGAAAAGCCCAGCTGGGGCGAAGTTTTCTCTGATACCATCAACACCGGTATCTATATTCTCGAACCCGAAATTTTCAAATATATTCCGGCCAAGACAGAATTCGACTTCAGCAAGAACCTTTTCCCGCTGATGCTTAAAGAAGGTCTGCCGCTTTACGGCTACATCGCCGAAGGCTACTGGAAAGATATCGGAAACCTCGATGAATACATGCTGGCGCATCAGAACGTTCTCAACGGCGAAGTCAAGCTGCAGATACCGGGTGAACGCCTGAACATCATCGGCCGTGACGTCTGGGTCGGCAAGAACAGCAATATTTCCGCCAAGGTTAAATTCAAGGGCGGCGTCATCATCGGTCAGAACTGTGTTATCGAAGACGGCGTCGAACTCGAAAACTGTGTATTAGGCGATGGTTGCATCATCGAGAAAAATGCCCGCATCAAGGGCGCTACCCTCTGGGATGGCGTTCACGTCGGCGAGAATTCACGCCTCGATGAAGCTGTTATAAGCAGTCAGACCCATCTGGAAGATGGCACCGAAGTCGAAACCGGCGCGATCATCAGCGAAGAATGCCGCATCGGCAAAGGCGCGATCATTCGCGAGAACGTCAAGATCTGGCCGAAAAAGCAGGTTGAAGAGGGTTCAACCGTTTACACCAGCATCATCTGGAGCGATAAATGGACAAAGAACCTGTTCAATGATTTCGGTATTTCCGGCCTCGCAAACATCGAAATCACTCCGGAAATGGCCTCGAAGATCGGTGCTGCCTTCGGATCGACCCTGCCAAAAGAGTCGAGCATCATCGTTTCGCGCGACTCGCATAAAATCAGCCGCATGATCAACCGTGCGATCATCTGCGGCCTCAGTTCGACCGGTATCAACGTCGCCGACCTGCGCGTCACTCCGGCTCCGGTTGCCCGCTACAAACCAAGCGCTTTCATGCGCGGCGGCGGCGTGCATGTCAAAGTTGCCAGCGATAACCCGAATCAGCTCGAAATCAGAATTTTTGACGTTGAAGGTCGCGATATTTCTGTCAACACAAAGAAAACTATCGAAAGACTGTTCAACCGTGAAGATTTCCGCCGTGTTTCAATCAACGAAGTCGGCGAAATCACTTTCCCGCCACGCGTTCCAGAAAATTACAGTGAAGAACTTCTGCGCCACATCGATGTCGAAGCAATCAAGCAGCGACGTCTCAAAGTGGTCATAGATTACGCATTCAGCGGCGCCAGCGGCATCTTCAACACCTTCCTCGGCAAGCTCAACTGCGAAGTCATCACCATGAACGCCTATCATGACGAAGCCAAGGTTCTGACTGTCAAACCCGAGCATTCTCAGGCCAGCGTTTCCTCGATCGTCAAATCTCTCGGTGCCGATCTTGGCATTATCATGGGCGATGGCGCCGAACGCATCACTTTTGTCGACAATCAGGGCCGCGTAATTCTCGGTGAAGAAGCCCTGGTGACCTGGGCCAAGATGATTTTCGACCTGAACCCGAACGCCAGAGTAGCCGTTCCGGTTTCTGCAACTCATGAACTCGACAAGTTGGCAGCGAAGTCTGGCGCAACTGTTATCCGCACCAAGACAAACGCTCGCGCCCTGATGGATGCAGCCTTGAACGAGAACGTCAAATGCAGCCTCGATGAAAATTGCGGTATCATTTTCCCGGCTTTCCAGGCCGCATTTGATGGCATTTTTGCAACGGTTAAACTGCTCGAATATGTTTCAAGGCTCAAAAAGCCGCTTTCTGAAATTATCGACAGCATTCCCGAATTCTTTGCCCGCACCACCCGCATACCATGCCCCTGGGAAGAAAAGGGCAAAGTAATGCGCTATGCTATGGAATTCGCCAAAGATAAAGAAACCCGCCTGATCGACGGCGTCAAGATCATGCTTTCTAACGACGAGTGGGTTCTGATTCTTCCTGATCCTGACCGCCCGTTCGTTAACGTTACCGTAGAAAGCACCAGCGAAAAGAAGGTTACTGACCTTCTCACCAAAACTGTTGCCCGCGTCGAAGAATGGAAAAATAAATCAGAATAATCTGACTTGCTAAGTAAATGGGCTGTTTCACTCAATGTGAAGCAGCCCATTTATTTTGGCCGTTTGTTGCTGCAGTATAGGGATTCTCGTGGTCTTCAGTATTGGAAGTGTAGAAAATGATTTCCGCGTCATCTCTGCGCAAGCAGGGATCTAAGTCAGTATTCATGAGATTCCTGCAATTCTTGCGTGACAGACCATTGGCTGAGCTGTGTTCAGAATACCTTTTCGCCGTTCAGGTAGAGGCCATTGACTCTTATGTCTTTAATTCTCGATGGCGGCGTCATGAAAGGGTCGTCGGCAAGACAGACGAAATCTGCGGGGCGTGCCGGTTTGAGATGGCCTCTGGCAGATCCTTCACCCGTGAATTTATGTGGCTCGGTTATGTAGAGAGATAGCGCAGAATTCAGATCGATGCGCTCTTCCGGGCTGTGGTGATTGACCAGAGCATGAATACCGAGCAGCGGGTCGATCGGGGTTACCGGGCTGTCTGAGCCGGCCGCCAGCGGAATGCCCAGATCGAGCATGGTTTTGAAGGGGTTGCATCGGGCCGCCCTTTCTTTACCGAGTCGCTGTGCATAAAGCCCGTCCTGCCCGCCCCAGAAGTGATCGAAAACCGGCTGAATACAGACCATGATGCCGTTATCGCGGGCCGCCATTATTGCCTTGTCGGTCGGCAGAATGAAATGTTCGATGCGGTGAGCGAGAGGCGGCCGGCCGAATTAGTCGGCAGCCCAGGCATAACATGAGGTAACCGTGTCGACAGCCCGGTCGCCGATTGCATGCAGGGCCAGCTGCAGGCGGTTTTGTGACGCTGTTGTCAAAATCTTTTCGATATCTTCAGCTTTAAGATACTGGCTGCCGCTGGTAGCGGCGTCTGCATATGGCTCGTGCAGCGAGGCCGTGCGTGTGCCTATCGAACCATCGACAAGCAGGCAGCCGCCCATGCGGTTCCATTTCATGCGCTTTGGCAGTGCCGGGTCGGGTGACTGATGATAGACAACCCCGTGCAACGGGCTCGAATTGAAAAAATCGGCAACGGCAAGGGTTTCTGATTCTGACGCAGCACAGCCTTCAAGCGCATGCACCGTGCCGACCCCCCGGCGATAGCATTCCTGCGCTGCCAGCTCGAGAGCCTGCCGCTTCATTGACTTTGGCAGCAGCGCATTCAGTTCATAAGAAAGAAAATTGTATGCTTCGCCGCTTATCAACCCCTGTGGCGCGACGACAGAAGGCAGGCGACTGCGTGCCCACTGCAGCGCGCGCGAGTTGACAACCGCTGAGTGCAGGTCGGCGCGCGCCAGCCAGATAAAAGCCTTTGAACTGAGCCTGTCTAGTTCTTCAGAGGTGGGCAGACGCTTCTCTTTCAGTCTGGTTTCCTGCATGTTCCAGCCGAGAACATACTCGCTGTTTGACGCTTCGGCCTTGACCATGTCGAGTATTTCGCTGATTGCCGCAGCGTTTTCGAGCCGGCAGCCGAGCAGAGTTATGCCGGTCTGGGTAAAATGAACGTGCGCATCGGCAAATGCCGAAAAGACCGTGGCGCCGCCAAGATCGACGCCGATCGAACCATCATCGGGAAAGCTCATCTGAAAGCCGGCCTGTTTGATCATGCCATTGACGACATGCATGGTGTCAAAGTCTTTGCGCGAATAATCTGGCAGATTGCGGCCTGAAAAATTATAAAAAAAGACTTTTTTCATGTTTGCAGTGTATGGTTTAGTGCCTGCTCGACAATCAGAAGGGCAGATTGCGATAAAAATGTATCAGGGCGGCAAAGCAGCTCGCCAGCCACTTAAAGGGCGGAAAAAGCATTCTGCCGAATAAGCCCAGAAGTTTTGACAATCTGGTTATGCGCAAAGCCCAGAAAATTATAAAAAAGGCGGCGCAGAAGGCAACGAGAAAAGCCGAATAGAAGAGCCATGCTCCGGTCTTGCCGCAGGGGCGGCAGATTGCGTCAAGCTGACACGGTTTGAGTGTGTTGCCAAGCAGGCGGCAGGCTATCTGTGCGGGGACGGCCCGCGATACGGGTCGGCCGGCACATTCTCGGTTCAGATTTTTCAACGGTACCATAATTGCGATGTTACCAGAACCGCTTCGCCTCTTCAACTGATTTTGAGGTTTAAAAAAGAGCCGACCGATGCTAAAGTATCTGCATGAGTGACAGGATTCACCATAATTCAGATGATGGTTTCGATTTCTATGCAGATAGCGCGCTTGTTACGATTG
>CAZFUG010000273.1:0-931 GCA_964522035.1 uncultured bacterium | reverse complement strand
TTGGGCGCACTGCTTTCAGGCTTGAAGCCGACCGGATCCTGATCGATAACGATTCTTCCCGTTGCGAAATTATGCTGCAGGATGTTAAAGAACTCAGGCTGAATCGTGGCACAATCGCCATTGCCAGAAATGATTCGGTAGAGCACAAATTAAACTGCGGTCGCCGGGCCCCCCAGATTTTTCAGCTGCTGCAGCGGCTGAAAGTTGAAAATGACGAATTCACCAGTTTTATGCAGCATGTTGGGCCTGTTTCTCCCCGACATGGCTTTGAATTTATGCTGCGCTGCCTTGAATTCAGGGCACTGCCCTATGTAAGAGCGGTCGAAGCCATTCTAAAAACCGCTGCCGAAAATTGCCTGACCGATATTCATCTTGAACCGGTCGCTTCTGACAGAGTTAAAACAACATTTCGTCAGGCGGGTGAAATTAAAAGCGGGCCCGAAATGAGCCTTTTCCAGCATGACCGCGTTACGGCCCGTCTAAAGCACCTTGCCGGCTGTCTGTCACATGTTGCCGATACCGCCCAGGAAGGCGCATTTCGCCATGGAGGCATTTCGGTACGCGTTTCAACCTTTCCGGCCGGCACTGGCGAAAGGGTCTCACTGCGCATCATTTCGCCGGTTCGGTTCAAAAAAGTTGCCGATCTTGGCTGGCCGAAAAATGTGGCAGGCGCCTGGCTCGACAATATCCGCAGGCAGCGTGGCCTTTTTATTATTTCCGGGCCAGTTGGCAGTGGCAAGACCACGGCAATGTACGCCACTCTTTCTGAACTTTCTACCGCCGACAATGCTCTGAGAGTCGTCACCGTCGAAGACCCGGTCGAGGCCGTGATTCCAGATATCTGTCAGTCTTCTCTCGATCAGCTGAAGGAAAAGGATCTCTCGCAGGCTTTCAAGCATTTATTGCGCCAGGACCCGAATGTTATTGCCCT
>CAZFUG010000272.1:0-6462 GCA_964522035.1 uncultured bacterium | reverse complement strand
AAAATACTTCCCAGTTCGGCAAATCTGCGGCTGCCAGTATCATTCTTTCTGCGAGAACCGGCTGTGCTGTAGCAGGTCGCGAAATTCCGTCGGCAAAAGCCACGATTCTTTCGCCGTCTTCTGGCCTGAGCTGCCTGAGAATTGAAGCGGCCTGAGACGCATCAGGAGTAGTTAGATAGGTTTCGATCAGGGCTCTGACGCCAAGCGGGTCCCTTAGAATTGCCAGTGACCTGATAGCGCAGCCGCTGACGCGATGGTCGACGTCGGTCAGGGCATTAATGAGAAAAACGACCCTGCGGCTCAGCGGCAGTTCGCCGGTGATAAAAACGGTTGCAGCCCTGGTTGTGGCATCAGCGGAATTGAGGCGCTGCAGAACCAGCTTTTCAAGTTCCGTTTCAGGTGCGAGTGTCGCCAGTCCCTTCAATGCTTCATTCTGCACCCTCAGGGCTGGATCGTTCAAAAAAGGTTCAAGAAGGCCTGGCAGTTTTTCTTTGCCAAGTAATGCTGCTGCCCTTACTGAATTGGCCCGAAGACGGATATCTGGATGCTGCATGAATGGTGTCACCAGCTCAAGACCGGCTCCAAGTCTGGCTGCTGCCGTTACGGCTGAAGCCAGTACAAAAACGTCTTTTTCGGTAACGAAGAGCTGCCTCAACCCCTCGAGCGCCGGTTTGCCCATCGTCGGTGTCATTGTCTGCACCGCAAGACGTCTGATTAAAGCATTTTCGCTTTTTAACAGTGCGGCAATCTGAACGGCGCTGGTAGTCGGGTGATACTTTTCGGCAAGACCGAGTGCGACCTCGATAACTTTTGCATCCCGGTGCTCGAGCGCCAGAAGAAGTGGCTCAGCATGCTTTGAAAAGTCTTTTTCCCATTCCTGCAGCGCATGCAGTGCCAGGGCTGGCTTGCCGCTTCCGATCAGTTTCGATATGTCGTTGAAGTCCATGCTTACCTTCGTGATATCAGTTTGGCCATGCCAAAAATCGGCAGATACAACGAAACTACTATGCCACCGATGATGACGCCGAGAAAAACGATCAACATTGGCTCAATAAGAGAAGCCAGAGTCTCGACCTTGTTGTTGAATTCTTCTTCATAATATTCAGAAACGTGGTCGAGCATTTCGGGCAGGTTGCCGCTGCGCTCACCGACCGCAACCATACGGTTGAGCAGTTCCGGCAACCAGGGAAGCTGGCTGTCGAAACTTTGTGCAATGTCTTTGCCCTGTCTGATCATTTCTGCTGCATTGGTAATCGATTCGCGGATCGGTTCGCGGTCAACCGATTGTCTGATCAGTTCCATGGCGCTGGTGACCGTAATGCCGCTGTGAATCAGCATCGAAAAACTCTTGGCAAAGCCGGCGATTTCATAGGTATGAAACATCAGGCCAAAGAGCGGCAGCCGCAGAACCGTTCGGTCATACAGGCGCTTACCTGTATTCGTGCGCTTCAGCATTGCCAGAATAACCACAAAAAGCACAGCGCCGATCGCAAAAGCCGGAAAATAATTGATCAGGGCATCGCTGCAGGCCAGAGTGAACTGCGTGATTGCCGGAAGATCACCGCCGAATTTTGAATAAATTTCCTTGAAGCGTGGAACGATTTTAATGAGAATGGCGACAACGACAATGAATGACAGAACAAGCACCAGAAGAGGGTAGGTGAGGGCCTTGATAATCATGCCCCGCAATTGAATGCGTTTTTTGAGAAGACCGGTGAGGCGGTCGAGAACCTGAGGCATTTTGCCCGATTCCTCGCCGACTTCGAGAAGCTGCAGATAGGTGCGGTCAAAGATGTTCGGGTATTTTTCGAAAGAGCTTTTGAGACTGGTACCATCACTGATACTGGCGACGATATTTTTGAGGGCATTTTTCATGGTTGGGCTGTCAGCCCTGTTAACCAGCATTTCAAGGGTTTCGATAATCGGAATCCCGGCCCGGGTTAAAGTGCCGAAAAGCCGCGTAAAATGGTAGAGTTCGTCGTCTTTTACGCCCCCGCCGAATGAAAATGAAGTACTTTCAACTTCAAGATCCGCCTGCATGGGGTTCAGACCCCGTATAGAAACGGCATCCATGGCATCTCTGGTCGATTCGGCCGAAATGCTCAGTATTTCAATGCTTCCGTCAGGTTTCTGGGCCCTAACTTTAAATTTTTTCATGTTTATGCCTCATGGGGTGGCTGTTACAGATGCTGTTTCAGGCTCTTTCAGAAGCTCCAGCGCTGTCTGTTTTGTAATCTCGCCTTTGAGAGTTTTTATTGCGTTCTCGAGTTTCTGATCGTGCGGCTGGGTAGTCCTTGGCAGATCATGCATGTGCCCAGCCGTGTCTTTAACAATTATGTTACCATTTTCGCCGGATGAAACAGAAATTACCCCTTCCTGTGGTAGCTGGTCTTCGCTAACAATATAAACTCTTGAATCTTCTCTGACCAGAAATTTGCGCCTTTCGCCGCTCTGAAACTCACCGAGGATGGCAACCGTTTTTGCCTTCGGAACAAAGAGCCCATTTTGGGTTTGAGTTACGGCGTCATTGATGGTGTCTTCGACCCAACGGAACCAGTTAGTAGAGCTGGAAGCTAGCGAAATGTCACGTTCCGGTGGCTGGATAGAATCTGCTGCGGAAGCAATTCTCAAAGCATAATTCTCGGCCTGCTGATTGAGCAGAAGAATTTGCTCGTCAATCCCGCCGGTTTCGGTCGTCAGAGGGATGCTTACTGTCAGAGGGTTTGCCTGAGATGCAACCGGTTGCATCGGGTTGACGGCAGGGATTGTTTCAGTTGAAATGGAGGGTGCGCTGGCCTGTGTTTCGTTAACTACTGGCGCAGGAGTGCTTCTGCCTCGACTTCTGACCGCCAGGTTGGCAATGATCAGAACCGCAAAAATTGCAATTCCTATAATGGCGCGCTTATTGCTGTTTTCCTGGTTAGCCATTGTTGATGAACCTCACGCGGCATTGAAGATTTATCTGGGCTTCATGATCAGCATTATCCAGGCTGACAAATTCAAGCGATTCAATTCTGATACCTGCCGGATGCGTTTCAAGAATATAAAGAAGTTTGCGGATCTGCTGATAACGCCCTGAAATCGAAAGTTCGAAGGCCTGATCAACGTAACCTTCAAGGTTTTCGCGTGGCTTGTAGCCAAGATTAGCCAGTCTCACACCTGCTGAAGCCACTATTTTCGGGAGGTTATCGACAAACCCGGGCAGGGCGGTTTCTGGAAATCTGGTGAAGCTGCTGGTCGAAATACGTTTCTGTCTGACGGCCAGATCTTTTTCGATTGCCTCGGCCCTGGTTTTGAAGGCCTCAATAAATGAATTCATTCTTGCCTTTAAATTATTGCGGTCGGAAAGCTGTGCTTTTCTCTGGGATAGACGACTGGTTTCAGAAATGAAAGAGGGAAATTTTATTACCAGAAGCAGGGCAAGAAAGATCACCCCTGCCCAGGCAGCAATAAATAGAACAATGGCTTTCTTTTTTTTGTCAGACTGAATCATTGAATTTGAACTCTATTTCGATACTGAAAGCGGTTTTATCTTGAAACTTGATTTCTCCCTTCGGAACAAAATTCAGGTTTTCCAGAGCATGGTTTTCTGACAGTTTCAGGTAGAATGCATTGGCATGGTCGGGGTCAGTGACAGCGATTCTGAAACGAAAAAACCTGTCTTCTGCCGCAAAAATGGGCTTTCCGGTAAAAGGGTTCTCTATGGCGGTTATTATTGCGCCATCTGGCAGTGATGCTTCAATCGAGTTGAATAGCCTTGTCCAGACAGAAAAAATTCCGCCGATCGCGAGATTATGCTTTTGAATCGCCGCTTCAAGTTCACTAATTTTTGCTTCCGGTGGGAGCATGCCACTTGCCAGTTCAAGGAACTTCTTTGAGTCGCTTTCGATAGCGATTGCAGCAGCTGCGTATTCTTTTTCAAGCCGCTTTGAGTAAACTGACATCCAGGCAAGAACGGAGAAGGCAACCACTGAAACCGCGAGGGCTGCTACCGCCGAACGAACTGGCAGCGTGATCCGGCGTTCTTCCCGTTCAAGAAATTCAAAGGCAGTTGTCATGCGGCCATTATCCTGTCATAGCGCTCGAGTTGCCATGGCGCGAGCATCAGATTGCCGAGCAGTGTGGCAATGGTTGAAGGGGTTTCCTTTTCTGGCAGGGTAAGCGTAGAAACCATCGCTTCTATTTCTGACTGAAAAAAAGTGGTCGGAATACCAAGGTTGGCGTTGATAAGCCGGTCGATATTACGGATTTTTGTTCCTTCGCCGCTCAGAATGATTTTTATAAACCCGCTTTCTTCTGGGTGATCATTTGAGAAAAGCAGGAGAAAGCCGTAGATTTTCTGCAGCAGGTCGACCAGAACTGCTTCTATAATCTGATAGGTCTCAATTTCGCTCTGGGCCTCACAATTCGGGTCTTCAAGCAGAACGATTTCATCGGTCAGTTTGCTGAGCGCCTGCTCACTGCTGCAGCTGCATGCAGTTTTTACCGCTGTCAGCAGGTCGTTGAACCCGCGATCGATCGTATGGATAGTCAGAAGACCATCGCGGTTAAAAATGCCGGCGGTTGTGGTCTTTTCGCCAAGATGAACAAAAATAGACGGGTGGCGGGCATCTATTGCAGCTGTTCTCAAGACTTTCACCAGTCCTGTAAAGGCTGGTTGAATGGAAATGGGAACGATGCCGGATCGCTCGGTTATCTGAAAAAGGGCCTGCATTCTGTTTTTGCTGATAGCGCAGTATTGCACAGGAATGCGGTTCTCGTGTTTCTCGCCAAATTCATATCTGACATGGAAATCTTTAAATGCCAGAGTTGTGGTTTTGTGTATCTCTCTTTCAAGAAATGGCTGCAGACCAGATCTTGCAGCAACTGCCGGAACCTGGAAAGATCCGAAGGTAAAAAAATGATCCGGCAGGATTATTGCCGCATGCTTTTCAAAGGGAAAGCGGAAGCCTGAAATTGCCCGCAGTTCTTTTACCGTTGCAGCTAGATCCGGCAGGGCGTCTTCCTGAGTGGATTCGTAGACAAGTCCGGCTGATTTAAGCCGTTTAATGTCGAACCTGTTATCTTTCCAGCTTCCCTCACACCATCTCATCTGTTTTCCGGAAAACTCGAGAAGGTGTATGGTGCTTCTGGCGATCAGCCACTCATTAAGCTGTTCAATTAAAGACAAGGGCCACACACTCTTTCCAGTTCGCTGAAATCGGTTAACCCGCGACTGACCTTGATCAATGCAGAATCAAAGAGGGTTCGCAAACGTTTTTCCCTGATAAATTTCATGCTTTCGATAAGGCCATTCTGGGCCACCAGATCGCGAATTTCGTCGGTAATCTGCAGAAATTCAAAAATCCCGGTTCGGCCTGAATAGCCCATTTTCAGACAGCTCTGGCAGCCCTGAGCGTTGAAAACCTGTTCTACGTTTAATTTGCCAAATAAAGCTTTTTCTTTTTCGCCGGGTGCTCTGCCTTTTTTGCATTCCGGGCACAGCTTACGCATCAGACGCTGCGAAAATACCAGGTTCAGACAGCTCATCAGCAGGTGGAAATCGACCCCGATGTTCTGCAGTCGGCCGAGAGTCTCTGCCGAAGAGTTTGCGTGTACAGTCGACAGAACCAGGTGACCTGTCATACTTGCCTGCATCGATATCTGGGCTGTTTCGGCATCGCGGATTTCGCCAACCATGATAATATCAGGGTCAAGTCGGAGAATGGTTCTCAGGCCACGGGCAAAGGTAAGTGAGCGTTCTGGTTCGTTACGGTTGACACGTACCTGAATCTGCTGAACGCCCTGAATTCTTCTTTCAACCGGGTCTTCGATCGTGATGAATTTTAAACGCGGATCAGCAAGAGATTCAAGAACCCCGTAGAGAGTTGTCGATTTACCGCTGCCCGTCGGGCCGGCGACGAGAATCATGCCGTGCGGCGAACGTGTAACATTCTTGATGATTTCGAGTTCATCGAAGAGCATGCCGATGGTTTCAAGGCTGAGTTTTACCGCTTCAGCTCCGGAAAGAAGGCGAAGAACGATGTTCTGGCCAAAGATGCCGGGCATACAGGCAATACGGAATTCAACCTCGCGATCTTCGCAGGTTACCTTGAAACTGCCATCCTGTGGCATGATCTTTTCAGTAATGTCTAAGTGCGACATGATCATCAGACGTGAAAAGAAGCCGTTAGCTGTTGAAGTGTCGAGCTCAAACCTGTCGATAAGAACCCCGTCGATTCTGAAACGTATTCTTGCCCCGTGCTGCGTAGATTCAGCGTGAACATCGCTGGCACCCTGATTCACTGCGAGCAGCAGTGTCTTGTTGACGAGCTCTGAGACCGAAGGGGTGTCGAGGCTGATACTGATATCATTTATTTTTTCGGCTTCACGGGGCTTGTTTTCTGAAGCCTTGAGAGTCGAGGCAAGTGAGTGAATACCCGAAAAAAGGTCATCCTGCGGGCTTTCGGCTGACTGAGTTGG
>CAZFUG010000271.1:0-6501 GCA_964522035.1 uncultured bacterium | reverse complement strand
AGCAATTCCCGGAGAAAAAATACAGTTAGATTGAGAAAGATTCAGGAAACTGGAAACAAGAGTCAAGAATCAGGGCTTCTCATGTGTTGCGTCATTTTTTTTCTAAATTATGAGAAGAAGAATGCCGATATCCTTTACAGGAACAAAAAATTCAGCAGGAGGTGCCTTCTATGTGCGCGCAGGAACTCATCGCTCTCTTTCGTTTCTCTGGTAACAGCTGTCCGGCTTGCCAGCGTATTGTAACCCGCTACGAACGCACCCTGCAACTCACCGAAAAAGATATGGAACATCTTGAAGGCTGCATTCTCAAGAAAATCTGATTAAGCAAAAAAAACGAACCGGCCTGATGAAAACTGCTTTCATCAGGCCGGTCTGCTTTTAGTCATTTCAGCGCACTAATATTTGACCGAGGTTCAGTTGCGCGCAGGGATCAGAAAAAATCGGGGTCGGCGGCCTTGCGTTTAAGGAACCTTCCCCCACCCTTCTGGCCCTTCCAGCCTTCTGCATGGCTGAAAACAACCTGGCCGCGCAACAGAGTCATTTCATTGCGGCCGCGACAGGCAAGCCCTTCATATGGCGAATAATCAGTACGCATGTGCATGCTTCTGGCGCTGATCGGAGTATTGCAATCGGGATTATAAATCATCACATCGGCGTCGGTTCCGGGGATCAGGCTGCCTTTTTCGGGATACAGACCGAAAATTCTCGCCGGATTTTCAGAGATCGCTCTTACTGCGCGCTTCAGGGTAATTTTTTCACTGTGAACGCCGTTGAGAACAAGACCCGGAAAGGTTTCTATACCGGGCAGACCCATCGGCAGACTGGTGATTTTGTTGTTCCAGGTGTTTTTGTCGGCACGCGTGAATGGGCAATGGTCAGTGGCAATTACTGCGATTTCTCCGGTAGCAAGGCATTTCCACAGCAGTTCCTGTTGCGGCTTCGATCTGATGGGTGGGCAGCAACCCCAGAGATGTCCATCAGGCGGCACCAGCATCGAGTCATCGAGATAAAGATACTGCGGGCAGGTTTCGCCCGCCAGTGGCGAACCGTTAACTCTTTCGCCCCAGAGCGTGTGAGCCCCATCCCCGCTCGAAACATGCACGACATATACCTTGCAGCCAGTATGTCTGGCAAAATCAGAAATGCGGCGGATCGCTTCGACTTCGGTAAAAACCGGCCTGGTTTTCGGCAGAGCCTCTATTCCGAGTTCCCCTGCTTCGGCAGCAGCATCGGTCAGAGCATCGATAATGACACCATTTTCGGCGTGAACGGTGATCAGAATTCCGTGTTGCCGGCAGGCGGAGAGAACTTTGAGAAGGCTGGCGTCATTCTGCATCAGGCCTGATTTTCCGTAGGCCATGAAGATTTTCAGGCTGGTGACGCCTTCGGCAGCCAGTTGCGGCAGCTGTTCCTCGACCGTTTTGTTGAAGCGGCCAATACAGGCATGCAGCGAATAGTCGATGCCGACAAGAGGATCAGCCTCGGCTTTTCTGCGGTTCAGACTTTCAAGCACGCCTTCGTCACCTTTCTGGGCGGTGAAGTCGATGAAGGTGGTCACCCCGCCGGCGGCACCGGCGATACTGCCGGAATAAAAATCATCGGCCGAAATGGCTCCAGCAAAGGGCAGCGAGAAGTGGGTATGGGCATCGATGGCCCCGGGCAGCACCCAGCGACCGCTGACATCAATTTCCCTTCTGCCGCTCAGGCCAAAGCCGACTGCAGCAATCTTTTCGCCATTGATGGCAAGATCGGCGGCGATAAGAGAGTCTTCCCAGAATACCTGACCGTTTTTAAGCACCAGTTCAAACATCATTATTTCCTGAATAATTAGATTTGGAATCTATTTAACAATTTTAGCATCCTGCCGAAAAAGATACCGCAAAACATTGAAACGGGGGTAGGAATTTTGAACCATAATGTTTTAATGGCAGGGTTCGTTGGAGGAGTGGTCTGTGGCGCCATCGTTTTCATTGTCAGTCGAGCGATGATGCTGCATCGGATGTTGCGTCGCGAGAAAATACGGGATCTTTCGTATTATGGGCGCAGTACCCGTGAACGAACGTCAGAGAATCAGCACTGACGACCCGACAGGAATCCGGCCCCGCCGGATTTCTGCTTTTAGGTCGAGACAAATTAATGCCATAAACCGCGATTTATGATATTTTATTGCAGAATTTATGGCAGAACGAAGAACCCTAGAGACCAAGAGAAAAATCATCACGCTGACGCGCAACCGGGAGCACCCGGCTGCCATAAAGCTTTTTCACAAATTTTTCACCGACGAAAATCCGGCGGACGTCGAGTTCATCAACAGCTTTTTTCTTGAACTCAACCGTCTGAATCTTTTTGAGCCTGGTTACAAGCTTCTCGAAGAAACTGAGCACTGGCATCCTGATGACCCTGAGCACCAGACATTAAAGGAAAGTGCCGGCAAGCTCTACGTCGACTATCTGGTTCTGCAGGGCAACAACTTTCTTTTCGAACGCGAAGACACCAGCAATCGTCTTGAAGACAGCCTGCGCCGCTCAGACTCATTGTCACGCGAAAAGATGCGGGGCGAAAACGAAAAAATTCTGACGGGCATCACTCTCAAAGCCCTCACTGCATTCGAAAAAGCGCATCAGATTCAGCCCGCCAATCTGGTGGCACTCAATGGCCTGAAAAGCTGTTTCGCCTTTCTCGGCGAAAAAGAAAAGCTTGCCGAAGTTGAAGCGGCTATCGAAGCCCGCAGGCCAGACCTGCGCCGTCTCGAGTTTCCGGTCCAGGAAGAGGAAGAAGAAATCACTCCTGCCGCGCGGCTGCAGAAAGAGATCGATGTAGAAGAGAACTCGATCAACGAAATCAAAGGCCTCTACGCGCAAAAAAAATATGAAGAAGTCATCAAGGAAGTTGACCGTCTACACCTTTCGCACCGGACCAATGTTCCGATGCTGCTGCTCAAAGCACGCTCTCTGGCTGAACTCAGAAGATTCAAAGATGTAGAAAAGGTCATGTTCGAAGCAGAACGCGAGAATACGCATCTCTTTGAATTCAAAGATACCCGCAACGACCTCAACGAGCTCAAATACAAACTGCTGATAAAAGCAGCCGATTTTTATCTCAGCAAGGCGATAGCATTTGGCCCGAGTCTCGGGCACGAGCACTTCAAGAAAGCCCGCGTCAGCCTGCAGCGCGCTTTGACTTTGAACCCTGAGAACCTGGATCTGCTCGATAAATATTACACGGCATTGAAATATCTTGGTGAGGAAGAAGAAGCGTTCAAGACCAAGGCCATGATCTATGTGCTTAACCCGAGGTTTGTAACTTCATTCGACAATGCCGGTTCAAGTTCGCTGTGTTTTATCGCTTCTTATGCCTTTGCCGGCGAACCTTCGGCAATAGAAGAATTTCGCTGGTTCAGGCGTGAGTTTCTCATTTGCAATCGCCCGGGCAGAATAATAAATTCACTTTATGTCCGTTGGAGCCCGCAAGTTGTAAGAACTCTGCAGAAATTTGCCATTGCCCGCGGAATTGTCAGAAATTTTCTGCAGTTTCCTTTATTTGTTGTTAAAATATTAAAAAAGATAAAAACCGGAGTTTAGAAAAGAGATCATGAAAAGTTTTTGCCGCGCAACCATTTTTATTGCACTCCTTTTTGCTCTGGCGTTGCCATTGTCGGCACAGGCCCAGGCTAAATCAGCTGGTGACGCAACCAGAACCGCAAGTGAAACAATAAGAGTCGGGCTCGAAACCTCAGAGGTTTTTACTACGGTCAGAGTTCAAAGCTTCAGCGGCAACTGGCGGTTGACTTTTCTGCCGGGTAACCAGTCACCCAAAAATATCGGCACCATTCTTGCTTCGGCCACCACTCCGATTGCAACTGCCAGCGAACTGCTTGTCGAAGGCGAAGATGCCTCTCTGATGCTCATTCCCAAAGGCATTGTCGCGAGACTTTCAACCGAAAAAGATCTCGACAAGGGCTATCAAACAGTTGTTATTGAAGGCGGCGAACTTCTAAGTGTCGAGATTCCCGGGCATCCGCCAACCATCCTTCAGGGGAAAATAAGCATAAGCAACAACGGAAACTCGATGACTCTGGTTAATACGGTCGATATGCACCAGTTTATTGTGTCGTGCGTGTCAAAAATGCTGTTTTCGAATGAGCCCGAAGTCATCAAAGCCATGGTAATTGTCGTTAGAACCAGACTTCGCCATCTGAAGGAACACGCAACCCACCCCGACACTGATTACGAAGTCTGTGACACCGACCACTGCCTGCCGTTTTCCGGTTGCGGCTACAATCGCGAACTCGTGGACATTCTCACAACCATGACCGGAAACCAGTCTCTGACCTACAAGGGCAAACTGATAATGCCAAGGTTTCACAACACCTGCGGCGGGCACATTTCTTCAGCAAAAGATGTCTATGGGGTCGATAATGAACCATATCACCCGGCACATGACGATGTCTTCGAGGGCAAGGGTTCAGAAAACTGCTTTCACAGCCCTGGTTTTCACTGGACAATCGAGCTGCAGAAATTCGATGTTCTCGATTTTCTTTCAGTGGCCTATGCTGCTGGCGCCGACCGCATTTACGCAAGCTGGGAGCCCGAAAAAGTCGATGCGAACGGCCGAATTTTTCAGGTGCTGCTGCGTGGCCGCAAGCCAAAGAGCGTGCCGGGTATCGACTTTTTACTGAAGCTGCAGAGCCATTTTGGCCCCAACAGCGTTAAAAGCATGAAATTCAACATGGATGTTCTTAAGCGAACCATCGTCTTTCGCGGCATGGGAAATGGTGACGGCGTCGGCATGTGTCTTTACGGCGCAGACGGATTGGCTAAGAAAAACATCAAATACGACCAGATTCTGCGCTTCTACTACCCCGGAACCGACTTGAAGTAAAAACCGCCGCGGCTGGCGGCGGTCTTTATCTGCTGTTAATTGTAAAAGCCTGGTTTTCTGAAGGTTTCTTACTGGTCGGCAGTCAGCTCGAGAGAAAGAAAGATACTGAAAACTGTTGCCAGGAACAATGGTAATGTGGTCATGTTTTTGCTCCATAATTTCGATCTTAATCAGACTATCGGCAAAAACATAACCAGAGTTTAGCGACTTGCCTTTTTTGGCCACGGCAGCTAAACTCTGGGTAATCAGGAGTAAGCATGCATTCATACTGCACCGTTTTCGTTACTTTTCCAGACATCAGGCTCGCCAAAGAGGCTGCTGCAAAACTCTGCGCCTGTGCCAGCGTCTCAGAAGGGCACAACTCTTTTTTCTTCTGGAAAGGCCAGGCTGATTCGGCCTCAGAAACACTGATGATAATCAAAACCAGAACCGACCGGCTTGAAGCGCTTGACCGGCGCATGCGCGAACTGCACCCCTATGAGGTGTATGAATTCATCGCCATGCCCATCATTTATGGCAACGCCAGTTATCTTGCCTGGATCGACGAAAATACCCGGCAATGACCAGAACCTTCAGCCTCGGCCAGACAGCTGTCGCCAGCCAGAATTTCCGCCTCAATTACGACAAAGAACTGAACCCGCAGCAGCTCGAAGCGGTAAAAGAGTTCAACGGACCGGTTCTCTGCATTGCCGGCGCCGGGTCTGGCAAAACCCGCACCCTGATTTATCGGGTTGCACGCATGATTGAAAGCGGAATTGCACCGTCGAGCATTCTTCTGCTCACCTTTACGCGCAAAGCGGCAAGGAACATGCTCGAGCGTGTCGCTGCCCTGATCGGGCCCGAAGGCCGAGCGGTGGCCGGCGGCACTTACCACAGCTTCGCTTCGGTAATGCTGCGCAAATATGGTCATTACATAGGTATAAATGCTGGTTTTTCAATTCTCGACGAATCTGATTCGGCTGATATCATCAACCTGCTGCGCAGCGAAATGGGCTTCAACCGCAAAGAGGTCAGATTTCCGAACAAGGCGACGCTGGCGCAGATATTTTCGAAGGCCGGCAATCTCGAAAGGCCCGTTCCAGAAGTCGTGGGCGAGTTCTACAGTCAGTTTGCCGAACTTAGCGGCGACATCGAAGCTCTACATCAGGCTTTTGCGGCATACAAGCTCAAAAATCTTCTTCTCGACTACGATGACCTGCTGACTTATCTGCACAAACTGCTCAAAGAAAGCCCTGAAGGACGCGCCCGGATCACCGGCCAGTTCAAATACATCATGGCCGACGAATACCAGGACACCAACGGGGTTCAGGCGCGCATAACCCTGCTGCTCGGCGGTGAAAAAAACAACATCATGGTAGTCGGCGACGATGCGCAGAGCATTTATTCATTCAGAGGCGCCCGGGTCAGCAATATCATCAATTTTCCTGAAAGCTTTGCCGGCTGTCGTGTGATCAGGCTTGAACGAAATTATCGCAGCACCGCCGCCATTCTCGACGCTGCCAACAGTCTCATGGAAAGCGCCGGCGAGGGCTTCAAGAAGCATCTGTTTACCGAAAGGGCCAGAGGTGAGTTGCCGGCGAGGGTTAAATGCGAAGACGAGCAGGAGCAGGCGATGTTTGT
>CAZFUG010000270.1:0-6548 GCA_964522035.1 uncultured bacterium | reverse complement strand
TCTTGGTTCTTGGTTCTTGGTTCTTGGTTCTTGGTTCTTGGTTCTTGGTTCTTGGTTTTTGGTTCTTGGTTCTTGGTTTTTGGTTTTTGACGCTTGATGCTTAGTTCCTGGTTCCTTGCCCTGGTTCCTTGCCCTGGTTCCTTGCCCTGGTTCCTTGCCCTGGTTCCTGGCCCTGGTTCCTGGCCCTGGTTCCTGGCCCTGGTTCCTGGCCCCGGCTCTTCAATCTTTGCCCTTTATCCGCGTCAATCCGTGTTTATCAGTGGCAGCAATTCCATGTTCATCCGTGGCTGATGTTTTTACTCTTATTATTCTGCGCCCACCCTGTTTGTGAAATTTTTCTCGACATCTGCGTTTATCATTGGTGAAAAGTGGCTGACAATTTTCGTTTACGGCGTTAAAATAGGCAGGGTACAAAACAAGCTCTTTTACAATGCATTTTGGTGATTCTACAGACAGACACACAAGGAGGAAAGGGATGCAATCCCTGCGCATTCAGGAACACCCGGTACTGAAATTTCCGGAACGTAAACTGGTAAAATTCTTCTTTGACGACCGCGAGTATGAAGGCTACGAAGGCGAACCGATCGCCGCCGCCCTGCATGCCGCCGGTGTCAGAACCCTGCGCCGCAGTCCCCAGAAAAACCGCGCCCGCGGCTTTTTCTGCGCTATTGGTCGCTGTTCAAGCTGCATCATGGAAGTCGACGGCCAGGTAAATATCATGACCTGCATCACTCCCCTCAAAGAAGGCATGAAGATCCGCATGCAGAAAGGGCACGGTGTCATTCACCCATGAGCCGCAACACTGAAATTTTTGTCATCGGCGGCGGACCCGCCGGCCTTTCGGCAGCCATTGTCGCGTCACAGCTCGGCGCCAGAACTCTGCTGGTCGACGACAGCGCCCGCCTCGGCGGCCAGCTGATCAAACAGACGCACCGTTTCTTCGGCAGCAGCAACCGTGATGCCGGCATCAGAGGCATTACCATTGCCGAAATGCTCTGCAAAGAAGTTAAAGACGCTTCAGACAAACTGACTGTTCTTGAAAATACCGCCGCAGTTGGTTTTTACGCCAACAAAGAAGCCGGAATTCTTTCACAGGACGCCTACGAACGCGTTTCTTACCAGGCCGCCATTGTCTGCACCGGCGCCACCGAAAACAGTCTGACCTTCGAAAACAACGATCTGCCCGGCATTTATGGTGCCGGCGGCGTTCAGACCCTGATGAACGTGCACGGGATCAAACCCGGCCGCAAGATTCTCATGGTCGGCAGCGGCAATATCGGCCTGATCGTCAGCTACCAGCTTCTACAGGCCGGCGTCGAAGTCGTCGGCCTCGTAGAAGGCATGCCCACAATCGGCGGCTACCTGGTTCACGCCAGCAAAATCCGCCGCCTCGGCGTGCCGATCTACACTTCGCATACTATTTTAAAGGCTCTTGGCGAAACCGGCGTCGAAGGCGCTGTACTCTGCCGTGTCGACGAGCGTTTCCAGCCCGTTCCCAATACCGAATTAACTATTGAATGCGACTGTATCTGCCTCGCAGTTGGCCTGACACCGCTGATAGATCTTTTCCAGCAGGCCCAGTGCCGCATGGTTCACGTCGGTGAGCTCGGTGGGCTTGTGCCACTGCATGATTCAGCAATGCGCACCACCAACCCTGACGTCTTCGTGGCCGGCGACGCCTCCGGCATCGAAGAAGCCACTACCGCGATGCTTGGCGGCCGCATTGCCGGCGCCAGAGCCTACGAAAGCATTCATGGCAAATCGCCGAAAGCCGAAGCGATTGTCGAAGAAGCCCGCGAAGAACTGCGCACCCTGCGCTCCGGCTCAACCGGAGAGCGTATCCGCTGGGGCCGTGAACGCGTTCTCAAGGAGGTCGGAGCATGCTGAAAAATACCGGAATCATCACCAGTGAAGAATTAAAACCGGTTCTGCCAGCGCAGAACCGTCTCGAAAAGGGACCGGTGGCCATTATTGAATGTCTGCAGGATATTCCCTGTGACCCATGTGTTTCGGCTTGCCCGGTCAAGGCAATTCAGATGCAATCCGGCATTACCGACCGACCGCAGCTTGATTTCGAAACCTGCACCGGCTGCGGCGCCTGCGTGCCTAAATGCCCGGGTCTGGCGATTTTCATCGTCAACATGAAACACAATGTTCCGGGCAAAGCACTGCTGTCGATGAGCTACGAACTGCTGCCCGTGCCGGCAAAAGATCAGGAAATCGATGCCCTCGACCGCGCCGGCAAGTTTGTCTGCAAGGCAAAAGTTGCCAGAGTCATCAACCCGCCCGCCTACGATCGTACCGCAGTGGTCACTATCGAAGTTCCGGCCGATCGTATCAACGATATACGCGCTATCAAAGTTTGACAGGGGGAAAGCCAATGAAAATCATCTGCAGATGTCAGGATGTAACTGAAGACGAAATCATCGCCGCCATCAGACAGGGCGCGACCACTATCGACGAAATCCGCCGCCTCGTGCGCGCCGGCATGGGCTCATGTCAGGGCCGCACCTGCCGCCGCCTCGTTTCACAGATCATCAGCCGTGAGCTTAAAACGCCCGCAGCTGAAATTTACCCGCCGACTTTCCGCCCGCCCAACCGCCCGGTATCTTTCGAGCTGATCAACGCCGAGCTCGCCAGGCACGCCGATGAAGAGGGGGAAGAAAAATGAACAGAGCCTTTGACGCCGTAATCATCGGCGGTGGCATTCTCGGCATTTCGACTGCCTACGAGCTTGCCCGGGCCGGCATGAAAAACATCTGTGTTCTTGAACGCAAATACCTCGCCAGCGGTTCGACCGGTCGCTGCGGCGGCGGTTTCAGACAGCAGTGGAGCACCGAAGCCAACACCACGCTTGCAATGGCCTCGGTTCAACGCCTTGAAGGGCTCGAAGAAGAACTCGGTTATCGCACCGAATTCTTTCAGGGCGGCTACCTGATTCTTGCCCATACCGAAGAAGAAGAACAGCAGTTCGCAAAGAACGTTGCAATGCAGCGAAAGCTCGGCCTTGAAGTCGACATGGTCGACCCGGACGAAGCCCGCAAAATAGTACCGTTTCTTAACACTGAACTGATCCGCAAGGCTACCTGGTGCCCGAAAGACGGGCACATCAACCCGTTCCTGCTGACACAGGGTTACGCCAATGCCGCCAAACGCCTGGGCGTAGAAATACACCTCTGGACCAACGTCACCGGCATCATGAAGAAAAGCAACGTCTTCTTCGTCATGACCGAAAACGGCAACACCTACCAGACTCCGCTGCTTTTCAACTGCGCCGGCGGCTTTTCAAAGGGCATCGGTCAGATGCTCAACGTCGATATTCCGGTCGACCCATACCGACACGAAATTCTCGTTACCGAACCGGTCGAACGCCTCTGGAACCCGATGGTAATCAGCTTCAGCGTCGGCCTCTATGCCCGCCAGGAAATGAGCGGCGGCGTGGTCATGGGCATGGGCGACCCGAATGAACCGGTCGGAACCTATGTTGGCAGCTCGATGCACTTCATGTATGAGATGAGCAAACGTTTCAGTCAGCTTTTCCCGAAGCTCGACAAACTTAGAATCGTCAGACAGTGGGCCGGCCTTTATGAAATGACGGCAGATGCCCAGCCGGTGCTTGGTCCGGTCGAAGAAGTAGACAACTTCATTCAGGCGAGCGGATTCTCAGGCCACGGTCTGATGCTGGCCCCGGCGGTAAGCATGCTGCTCGCCGACCTGGTAGTCAATAAAAAGAAAAGCCCGGTCATCGACGATCTCAACGTCAAGCGTCTCTATAACCTGAAAGACGTCGTCAAAGAAAAATCAGTCGTTTGACGGGGTACCATTGACGCTTTTTGTTTCGTTCATTAAAATTGAAAAATAATCAAAGCAGGAGGGCCATAAGTGAACTATCGCCTTAAAAATGCCTTTTTCGCGTTTCTTACTGCAGGTGCTCTTTTCTCCGGCGCTGCCTACGGCAGAGCTCCGGTAACCAATATTTCGGGTGACCAGAATCCCATCGACGGCGCACTGGTAATGATGCAGCCGGTCACGGTCGGCAAAGGCAATCTTATTGGCGGTTTCCTTGGCAAGACCCTCAACATTCCGAAACAGGTAAAAATCGATGACGTCGGCTATCTGGTGTTCGCCCTGGCAGCCGATGCCATTCAGGTCAATCCGGCCGATCCAAAAGGCTACCACGAACAGTCTGTCAAGCCTTATCTAACCGACAGCAAAGAAATGACCGATTCTCTCAAGCTGAGAAGAACCGCCCGCCAGATCCGCTTTCAGGCTCTGAAAGATGCGATCAGCAAAGCTGAAGGCCTCACAGAAGAACAGAAAAAACGAGTTCTCGAATTCCTTTCTCAGTCGGTCGGTTCGCCGATGGTGGTAATGTCGAAGTCGCCGCTTCCTTCTTTCATGCCATCTCCCGGCCCGTGCATGATTCCGCTCGGCGCCGAAATGGTTGCTGACAAAACCGGCAAGCGCCTCGGCATCGAAACTTCGATGATCTGTGTTCTCGACATTGAATCAGAAGGCAAAAAGCTCTTCTCGGTCGATGACGCACTCAAAAACGATACCCTCGACCTGGTTGTCGCCCACGAAAACGGTCACGCCATCATGTTCGACATGTATGGCAAGCTGTTTCAGAAGATTCAGCGCACCTCTTCAAACGGCCATGATGCTCCGATCATCACCGATGTAGGCCTTGCCTACGTTGAAGGTTGGGCAGAAGCTTTCGAAGCCGTTTACGGCCCCGCCAACCCCAAACTGGCCGAAAAAGACCGCACCAAATACAACATCTCTGAATTCCTGTATGCCCGCCAGGACCCGATTCGCCGCGACCGCTATGTCTGGGCCAGCAATGTCGGCAAGAAAACCGGCGTTCTCAAGAATGGTCTGCAGCTGATGTCGACCGAAGGCGTTATCGCCGGTCATATCTATGACATTCTCACCAGCCGCGCCATCAACGCCCCATT
Source organism: uncultured bacterium (assembly GCA_964522035.1). Taxonomy (GTDB): domain Bacteria; phylum Muiribacteriota; class Ozemobacteria; order Ozemobacterales; family Ozemobacteraceae; genus Rifleibacterium. Next base: position 1,590 of record CAZFUG010000270.1, on the reverse strand, counting down.
TGAAAAATGCGTTCAGACGATGTTGACCTCGCCGATGAACTTCATGGAATTCGTGCAGAACTACGTCAAGCTTTTCCCCGAAGACAAAAAGGTCATCTACCGCATCATGCTCGAAAACTCACATTATGTGACCATGCATGAAAATGCGGCCGAAAGCTACAAGAACTACTACGAATTCAAGGTCGCCTATACGCAGAAGAAAATCAGCCAGGAAGACTTCACCAAAGCCAAAACCGCTTATAAAGCTTACACCGAAGGCCTGTTCGCCGAAGCGATGAAGAACGACAATATCTTCGCCAACGTTGGCCCACAGATGTGGTTTGCCGGCAAAATCAACCTGAGCCAGCTGAAAAAAGAAGCCAGCGAAGCCAAGCAGTATCTTGCCACCGCCTTCGGCAAGAAAGATGAATTCTACGAATTCAGACTCGATCTGAACACCGCAACCGTCGAAATGTTCAGAATGATCGGTTTCGCCGAAGCCGATGCCGCCAAACTGGTTAAGGCCCGCGAAGAAAAAGGTTTCTTTAAAGGCAACCCGGTCAGCATAATCAAGAGCACTGTCGGCGACGAACGCTTTGCCAAATACAATGCCGTTCTTAACCTGACTCCTTATGATCACACCAAAGCTGACGCCATCGCTCAGTATAAAGAACAGTCACTCGCCCTGTGGCCCGAAGATATCGCCAAGCTCGGCAGATAATCCGCACCAGATCTAACAGACAGGCCGTTCCGCAAGGGGCGGCCTGTTTTGTTTGCAGGCAGACCCGGTTGCGTTTATAATCTCAAACATGCGAATACTTATAAATGCGGTTTCGGCAAGGGCCGGCGGCGGGGTTTCCTACCTGATCAACCTGCTGCAGTCGCTGCCACGCCTCTGCCCTGACGACCAGTTTCTGGCCGCCATTCCCGACATCAGACTGCCGGTCGAAATCTCGACGCTTGAAAACCTCACAATAAGAGTCATACCCGAGGCTTCCGGCAACGTTTTCAAACGCTATTTCTGGGAAAACACCGGTCTGATAAGCCTTTGTCAATCATGGAACGCCGACCTGCTGTTCTGCGTGGCGAATATCATTCCGCTGCGCAACCCGGGCCTACCGGTGGCGGTGATGATTCAGAACGTCGCTCCGCTCACCCCGCGCGCGCTCTATCTGCTGAAAAAATTTGAACCGGTACAGAAATATCTGCAGATGCTGCTTCTGCAGAAACTGACCCTCTATGCGGTCAGAAACAGTCAGAAGGTCATCTCCCTTTCACATGCAACCGCCAGATTGCTGCAGGAATGGCAGCCTGGGCTTGAATCTGCGGTTCTTTATCATGGTATCGCCAACACCTTCAACCCCGGTGCTCCAAGACCTGAAAAGGCCAGCGACCAGCCGTATTTTCTCTATGTTTCGAGTCTTTATGTCTACAAGGGTCTTGAATATCTTGTCGAAGCGCTGGCGAAAAACCCGAAATTGCCACGGGTGCTGATTGCCGGCAAACCTTACGATGCCGGTTACATGCGCCACATTTATTCTCTGATTGATAAGCTGGGCGTCAAAGACAGGGTCGTCTTTCTCGATGCTGTTGAATACAACGAGCTTCCGG
>CAZFUG010000269.1:0-6548 GCA_964522035.1 uncultured bacterium | reverse complement strand
ATTTGGCAGAATCGGCGCCGCCTGAAATACTGTAGGTTAGAGCGGCATTTTCAGGGTCAGATGCGGCGACAGTAGTTACCGCAGTTTGGTTTTCGGCCGCATTCACGCTTGCGGTTGCACCGCCACCATTGCTGGTAATAGTTGGAGCTTCGCTAACATCGGTAACTGTAACGGCTACATCCTGAACATCAGTGTTGGCACCGTCAGATACTGTAATCTGAACATTGTAGACATTGTCTGTGTTGGCGTCAGCCTTGGTTTCGAAGTCGGGAGCCGAAACAAAAACCAGAACCCCAGTATTACTGTTGATACTGAATTTGGCAGAATCGGCGCCGCCTGAAATACTGTAGGTTAGAGCGGCATTTTCAGGATCAGATGCGGCAACTGTAGTTACCGCAGTCTGGTTTTCGGCAGCATTCACGCTTGCGGTCGCACCGCCACCATTGCTGGTAATGGTAGGAGCTTCGTTAGCATCAGTAACTGTAACGGCTATATCCTGAACATCGCTGTTGGCACCGTCAGATACTGTAACCTGAACATTGTAGACATTGTCTGTGTTGGCGTCAGCCTTGGTTTCGAAGTCGGGAGCCGAAACAAAAACCAGAACCCCAGTATTACTGTTGATACTGAATTTGGCAGAATCGGCGCCGCCTGAAATACTGTAGGTTAGAGCGGCATTTTCAGGGTCAGATGCGGCGACACTAGTTACCGCAGTCTGGTTTTCGGCCGCATTCACGCTTGCGGTCGCACCGCCACCATTGCTGGTAATAGTCGGAGGATCATTACGCACTACCCATCTGGCGTAGAGGTTTACATTGGCAGAACCCATGTTAAAAGTCGATGCGGCGGCGTAATCGGTGCCGCTGCCATCAGCAGCCGTGTTCCAGCCTGTAAAAACGAATCCTGACTTTACAAGATTGCCGGTATTGCCAAGAACCGTTACCTGAGCACCCTGCTTATATGCTGAGGCATCGACCGGAACTGCACCGCCGTCATTCCCGTTGCCGTTATAAGTCACTGAATAAGCATTTACCCATTTTGCATAAAGGGTTACATTGGCAGAACCCATGTTAAAAGTCGATGCGGCGGCATAATCAGTGCCACTGCCATCAGCGGCCGTATTCCAGCCAGAAAAAACGAATCCTGTTTTTACAAGATTGCCGGTATCGCCCTGAACCGTTACCAGGGCACCCTGCCGATATGCTGATGTATCTGACGGAATCGTACCGCCACCATTACCATTACCGTTATAAGTAACGGTAAATGTCGGCGGACCTTTGACTGTTATCGGCAGCTGAGCTTTGGCAGTTTTGCCGGCATTAGTTACCTGAACGGTTATAATTGCCTTCCCCCCTTCAACAGGAGCTGTCCAGATTTTTTCTCTGATATTGCCATTAACTGTTGTCGCATCCGCAAGGGTCCCATAGTCTGCAGACCAGCTGATATTATCAGCAGAAGCATCTGTCGGAGAAACAATCGCCCTGATCGTTACCTGGCCGTTTGAATCGACTTCGGTAATGAAATTGCCATTATCAAGTGCTACAAGAGCTGCTTTTGGCAACTCGCTTACCGCCGCCGGGCTGGTCGGCACGTAAAATTCAACTTCAAGAGGTTTCTCATCTGAAACAAAGATAGCCGGCAACTTGAACTCATTGGCCTGGCCAAAATTAATAATTATTTCTTGAATTAGATTATCAAGACTCAGTAATGGAAGCGGTGGCGTGGTAAAAGTTCCATTGGCGCCGACTGGAAATTCTTCGCCCCACAGATAAAGCTTTGTGCCGACCGGCGGAAAATTACCGGCTTCGTCTTTGATTACGCCTTTTACGATGTTTTTTGCTTCGGTGATATTAAGGTCAACTTCTTTGTTTTCAAGGTTTTCGAGGGTAGTATTTACAGAGCGCATTTTATAAACAGTCGCACCCTCCGAAAATCTGGCTACCACTTTGAATTTTCCGGCAGTAATCCCAACAATGGCATACTTTCCGTTCGCGTCAGTTGTAGAGAAGAGATCAGGCCTTTCTTCAAGCCAGACTCTGGCGCCAGCCACCGGGCTTCCGACAGCACCGGCCCGCAGCGAACCTGACCCAATCGTGCGCGTAATTGTACCGCTGACAGAAGATGTTCCGACCGGCATAGAGCTTGAGTAGCCACCGAATGCCCCTTTACCACAGCCTGCTGCCATAAAAAAAGCCGCAATTAAAGAAAACGCCAGCAAAATCCGCAGAATTCTCATTCTTATAAGCCTCCAGAACTCATTATTGTTGCAAAAAACTATTATCGAGTTCTATTCATAGTATTGGAATAGATTCATGTTTTGAGAACCCAAACCAATGCGCTGAACGAACTATTTCTGGTCCGCAAACCTTATAGATTTGCCTTCCAACCTGATTGTGTGAACTTAAGATGTTTACTATGGACCTGAATAGCTTACTCAGCTTTTTAAGATGTTTATATAGGCAGGGTTCCTATTTTTACTGATATCCCTTTTTTTTGGCCTTTCATTCTGATATGTTGCACTAATGCCGGCGAACGAAGAAAAAATAAGGGTTTTCATTATCGACGACCACCCGATGGTCTGCGACGGATTGAGTACTTATTTAAATCTGAAGCCTGATATGACTACGGTTGGCATGGCAACATCAGGTGAGATGGCGATAAACAAACTTGCCGCCACACCGGCCGATGTTCTGATACTCGACCTCACTTTGCAGAGTGAAAACGGCATGGCCCTTATAAAGCGATTGATTCAGGCTTTTCCTGAAGCAAGGGTTCTGGTATTGACCATGCATAAAAACCAGGAACTGGTTGCTCAGGCATTGAGCCTTGGTGCCAGTGGCTACCTGTTGAAAGAAGATTCAGCCGAAGAGGTTATTCAGGGGATAAGGTCCGTTTATGCGGGAAAAGAATATATTACCCCCCGTCTGTCTTCCAGCAATTCGAAAGAAAGTCGGGCAAAAAATAAACAAAAAGACTCTGAAATTCTGGCTGGTCAGGTTTTAATGCTTACTTCAAGAGAGCAGGAAATTCTGCATTGCCTCGGTCTTGGAATGAGAAGTGCTGCTATTGCAGAAAAACTTTGCATCAGCATCAAGACGGTCAATGCCCACAGGCAGAATATAAGAAGCAAGCTTGGCTTGAAAGATTATGCAGAACTGATGGCATTTGCGGCACGCGCTGGCAAACCATAAATTTGATTTTCTTCAACGTCCCGGTTATTTGTCTTCGCATGCAAAAAGACATTTGACCACAGTTCCATCGTCTGTACCGCAGGATATCTGAATCTGTCCACCAAATGCCGCAGCGCGGGCGTTCATTATGCCGATGCCTTTGCCTGAACCAGGTAAAGAGTTCTTGATAAAACGGGCTCCATTGCTCTCTACAATCAATAAACCCTGTTTATCATCAACAGTCAGGCTGACTCTTATCTTTGATGCGCGCCCATGTTTTATGGCATTCTGCACGGCTTCCTGAATTATGCGTAAAAGGTGCATTCCCATTCCGATTTTCGGGGGTAGCCATTGAGATGGCACATCAAGTGCAATTGAAATTCCGGTTGATTCGCGAAGGTGCTCGATCAGTTCGAAGAGAGCACCTATAAAAGCCTTGCCATCGGCTTCAAACGGATTCAGATCATGCGAAAGGCTTCGGGTATGAGTTATGGCATTGCGTAACCCGTCTTCAAGCCTTGTGGCCATAGCACCTTCTGCAAGACCACGAGTCTGCAAAATCTCGCGGATCGAACTGGCCTGAAAAGCCAGCCCGGTAAGCATCTGCCCGAGATTGTCGTGGAGGTCACGACCGATTCTTTTCTGTTCAGCCTCAGCAATCAGCAGGTCGCGGGCGCTTGCCTCCGCCTGATGCAAAACCTTTTCCATTTCAAGCCTTTGCGTGATATCGACAATTGAAACACAAATACAATTGCGCTGGTTGAATTTAATGCGGCGAACGTATAAAAGGGCGGTAAGCCTTTTCCCGTCGCCACGAATGAATTCAGCTTCCATTCCGTCGAGTTGCCCTTCATTACTCAGCGTTTCAAGAATTTTGCCGCGCTGCGAGGAATCGGCATAAAAACTTGCCGGACTTTGGCCAACAACCGAATCTTCGCCAAGTTTGATCCAGTCAAAAAGCGGCGGATTGCCAAAAACGATCTGATCCTTTTCCTGATCAACAATCAAAAGCGGAAAAGGAGATACCTCAAGAAGTGCCCGACTACGGGATTCGCTCTCACGAAGCTCTATTTCGACCAGGCTTCTGGCGGTAATATCACTCAAAATAACCGCTTTACCGTAAATTTCATTTTCTTCGCTTTCAATAATTGACAACGAACCCTCAAGAAACCTGACCTGGGTTCCATTGTTTATTTGAAAAATATGACGTGATGGAGAACCTGACTTGACCCAGTTAGAGAACTCGGTTTGCGGAAAGATCGAATCTGCCGATGCTCCGGTGGCTGTTTCCGGGTCGAATGTCAGCATGCGCGCTGCATTTTGATTGAAGTCAATCAAACGATCAAAATCATCGAAAACCAGAACAGCCTCTGATAGATCTTTGAATACTCTTTCCCGGGCCACCGGCGTTATATCCATCAAACGGTAATGAAAAAGGGCATACCATTCGGCAAGCCCGGTCAGGGAAAACAGAAATGGATGCATGCTGTGATTAGGAATAATAGTGATTTTCAGGCCGAAAAGAATGGTTTCGGGTATGGGGATAAAGGTAAGAAATGCAAGAACCAACGATCTTTGAAAATGCCGATTACCTGGATCGAAAGGAATTCTGGCATTTCTGAAAAGTCTCCACAGACCCATAAAAAGTAAAACCTGAAGATACAGAATATGAAAGCTGAACCATGGACCGGAATGGAATCTTAAAAGCTTCAATCCATTCCAGTTTTCAATATGAAATCCTGAATGCATGAGCGAATGCAAGTGACTGGTCAGGCTTATTACAATCGTTATTACAGGAACAATCGCCCATTTAACCGGAAAATCCGGTTGGGGCATCCCGATCGGCGCAGAAAACCGCAGCAGGCAGAAATACCACAGCAGCGGAACAAGTGGTACAACAGCGTATCGCAACTGATGAAAGAAAATTTTCTGTGACAGATCATCAGAAAAGAGATCAAGAATGTAGAACAGCACCCACATGCTGACCATGAATTGAGTGGCTGCAAAAGGTCGCGCAAACGGGCTATGGTATTTTTTCCAGACAAAAATCGACAATGCAAGATTGATCAGGAAAGAAAGCTGAAGAATAAATAAAATAATTCCGGGTGCCATTAAGGTGATTTAAAAAGCCCGCCCGGTAATTTTACTGCTGGCTGGTTTTCTGACGGTTGTAGAAACCGAGAATGACGCCGAGGGCAACTGACCAGAGGGCGGCAAGGCCTATCTGATAAGGTTTCGGAAGACTGAAGGTGACGGTGTGGGCCGGGATCCAGAACCAGAGCAGCGACATGAAACCCTTGTCGAGGTTGGCCCAGTTTTTGACGCCGGCGACCATATTGTCGAGCAGACGGTGCATCAGCACGAGAAACGGCCCGAACTGCAGATTCATCGTGGTCGATATGGCAAAAGCCCGCATCGGCCCGGAAAGCTCAGGCAGCATGCCGTCGGCGACCAGTTTGTCGACAAAACCGTTGAAGCCGCTGAAGGCGTATTTGATAAGAACCGCCAGAAACGCCCATTCTAGCATCTTGAGCAGCAGCGTGCCAAAGCCGAACGGAGCGCTGATCTTCTTTTCGATGATCCATTTGGCGATGACATCGCCAAGCGTGCCGAGCAGTGCGAACTGAATCATGGCCGAAACAAGCGGGTGAGCGATAACGAATGCAACGTAGCTTTCCATTTACTTTTCCTGTCTGTTAGATATTCTGGCTGGTTTTGTGAATATGAGCGTCAAACTGTGATTTTGTCACCGATTTTGATTTCACCACTGCTGAGCAGCCAGCAGCGAAGACCGCCCCGGCGGTCCATCGGGCCCAGCAGATCGCGGCCAAGCTTTTTCGAAATATAACCACATGGCTGGCAGAGTTCGTAACCGCGTAATCTGACTTTGCCAATCATGAATTCACGGCCGACCAGTTCGTTAAGATCGACACCTTCGGTAACCAGATTACGCCTGAATTCGTGCGGCTGATAGCTGGTGCCCAGTTCGTGATTGCAGGCCTGCACCTGCGATACGTCGATAAGGGTTACAGCACCCTTATGACCAGGGGCGACATGTGATTCTCTGAAGTTGCGATCGCCGCGCAGCCCGCTGAAAGCAACCGCCTCGACAAGGTTGATCGGCACGAGTCCGCCGTCACTCTCGGGGCTGATGAAAATACCGATGACTTTTCCCATTCAGATGCTCACTTTCAGAGATATATCAGAGGCCAAATCACAGATCGATGCGGCTGAGATTATTTAAAACCCTGACTTCGGCGGCCACAATTTTGCCGTAGATACCGCTCTTCTGATAAAAAGGCGTAAAACCGAAAATCAGCGAGGTAAAGGCTTCCCAGAAGGCAACCCAGGCGGCAATTACGACACCTTCATAGGCAA
>CAZFUG010000268.1:0-6570 GCA_964522035.1 uncultured bacterium | reverse complement strand
GGAATCCGGCAAGGACACATCCGAGGCTGCAAGATTGAATCAACAGTCTCTACAGGCCTCACGGCGCGGCAATGTGGCAGAGGCCATCAGACTTCTTGATCAGGCCATACTGTTGCTGTCAAACCATTCAGAAATGCCGGCAAAACTAACAGAAGGCCGTTCTGAAATCACTGAGCCAGGAATGTTCAGAGGAGCACCCAGACCCAGAGACAAACAGACTCATCCAGCCAAAGATCGCCCCGAGCGTTCAAAACCTTCAAGCTGGGCAAAAGGTGCCAATCCAGTTTTCGTATTGCCTTTTTCACATCACTACAGTGGACCTGGAGGCTATTACGCCGAGCCCTCTGAAATTCGGCAATTAGCAGAGTTCTTCCATTCCCGCAACATTCCCGGAACCCTGTTTTTTGACGGAATACTGGTCGAACGCCTGAAAAAACAGGACCCATCGATATTTAACCTCGTCAACGACTATGGCCTGCCGATTGGATATCATGGCGAAGAAACTCACGGGCCGTACCCCGTTCCATCCGACCTGTTTGCCGAGGTGTATCCCCTGCGCGAAGCTCAAGGCTATCAGGGAACCTGGTCTTTAACCACCGGGAAAAACTGGGACAACGCTGTTAAACTTGTAACCGAGCGGTATTCACACGCTCTTGAACATGTCATAGACGGAAAAACCCTTATGCTTGACCGCCGCCGCGAAGTGCCCGGGTTTCTGCCACAAATCGGTGGACTGAAACTTGTGCAGGAAGCGTTTGGCCGCGATGTGTCGATCATGCCCAGCCACGGTCTGGAAAGCGCTCCTGCAGGCTTCGCTTTTCGAAAAATGAGCAGCTTCGGCTTTGATCAACCAGCAGTTCCACTGGCCCTGCACGCACTGAAGATTTTTAAAGTTGGCCATGTGGCCGATCAGGTCATGGCCATTGCTGGTAAGGACGTAAGTATCTTCTGGTATATGGGCCGTCTGCATTCCAAAGGCGACGAGCAGGGAGAATCCTCCTGGACGCCCAAAATGCTTGCAGATCTTCAGCAACTTGATCGCTCCCAGCCAAGACTGCTGCTTATGGGTTTTTCCAGCTTCAAAGAAGATGGTGCCGATCAAACCGTGAAGGGACTCAACGATTTTTTTGCCGCCAACCCAGGCAGTGGCTGGGTCACGGGCGATACTCTTCCACAAAAATTTGAAGGAGAGAAAGAACATTCTATTACCCCGGAAGAACTCGATAAAATCGCCGACAGCCTTACCAGCGCCGGCACGGCACGCCCTCCAGATCTCGTGCCCGCAGGCGCAAGGATCTTTTCTCTGACCGATGCTTTTGAAGGCCTGTGCGAGGCTTTCGCAACTGCCGGAGAATCCGGACAGAAGCTGGACAGAATTGCCCTGAAACCATTATACGGACCAATTGCAGAAAGCGACTCCCCTCTGCTGAAACAACCGCTCAAGGTAAAGATAGCCGAATTGTCTGACGCAGCTGAAAAGGTTCTCGAGCAGATAAACCAGGAAGAGGACAGATTCATTCCCGCCCGCATCGTCGTCGCCGGAGAAACATGTAACAGTGCTGAATTCCTGCTGGCAATGGCTGGCTGCTACGAGCAGCTTGCTGGTGACAAAAACCAGATAATACAAATTCAGCCGGCACAGCTGTTTCCACCTTATGCCGATCTTCTAAAGGAAGTTTTCAAACCGAAGAAAACGCAGCCGCTCTGCTACACCCTCGGACAATTATGGACCGTGAAGCCAGCCAGGATAAAGACAGACTTTTTATCCACAGCCGCTCCGGAAAACTCTCCATTTAACGTTTCCAGCTCGGCAAGCGGTAACCGCGACTCGGCAAGACCTGTGAATCGGACTGAAAGCGCGGTTTTCACCACCAGATCGGAATCATCGGGCCCGAACGTAAAATCGACTGGATCCGTACAATTTGTTGTCGCAGCCAATCTGGACAGCAATGGTGGGTGTTACCGCGAAGATCCGAGCGGTGCCGATCTTTATCTCGCAACCTTCGACCTGGAAACCCGAAAGATCCGAGATTTCAAACGACTTACCCGCGACAGTGCCTCGGCGGAATGGTTCCCGTCCATGTCACCAGATGGAACCTGGGTAGCCTATGACCGCACCATCATGCAGGGGGGCAAAGGACACGACCGCCATGAAATAAGAGTTGTTTCCCTCGAAACCGGGGCTGATCATCTGCTCATGACCGATGCCCGTTTTCCCTCCTTTACGCCCGATGGGCGTGCACTTGTCTATTCCCTCCAGCGACGCGGTTCTCCATCGATCTGCATCGCGGCATTTCAGAAAGACACCAGGGGATCGCCGGTTCTCGGAGAAGCCCAGGTTATAGCCGACCATCGGTATGGTGCCGACAGAGTCGAGGATCCAAGCGTTTTTCCTGACAGCAGGCGAATTGCCTTCCACCGCAAAACAGATTCGCGTCAGGGAGCTGGTTGCGCCGTCATAAACATTGACGGAAGCGGATTTCAAGAGATCACTCCGCTGGCAGGAGCCGGCCACGCCGCCGTGAATCCGGATGGCAGAACGGTGGTTTTCAGCATTTCCCGGAACGGCATTCTGCAGATCGTTCAGAATACGAATGCCGGCTGGACACGCCCTCAGGATCTTAATATCGGCAATAGCCCGACAGATTTTCCCTGTGGCGAAGAAAGGCTCACGTCTCTGCCGGCGCTGGCGCACACATATACCGAATGGGTTGCCCCTGACCTGCTGCTGGTTTCCAGTCAGGGTTCCGACGGCGCGGGGCATTTTTCAGGTTCCAGAGTCTTTCTCCTGCAATTCAGTCGTTTTGGTGAAAAACCAGAGATCTTTGATCTCTCCGGAACTCTCCAGGCTCTGACCGGTAAAAAGAACCGAGATTTCTGTACAGCTTCCGGACGCCTTATGCGCCCGTGACACTTGCCAGATGAATCAGCACCCGATACAAAAAAACGAATATGACATTCAAGGGGCTTTTATAGCTTTTTCAAGAAGGGGGATAACCTTCCGACACTTGCTTTTGCGGGCAGCATCAAGGAGAGAAAGACCTCCTGGCATGGGTAGTCGGGGGTCTGCCCCGGCTTCGAGCAGGACTCGCATTGTCTCCGGTTTGTCAGCAACAGCAGCAAGCTGCAGTGGTGTAATTCTGTCGGCAGGTCTTTGAGCATTGAGATTCGCCCCGGCTTTCAGAAGAATCTGTGCGGCTTCGGGAGCGTCATACAAAACAGCACGATGCAGAGGTGTACTTCCAGGGCTCTTATCGCAGGCATTCGGGGCGGCTCCATGCTCCAGCAGGAATTTAACAAGTTCGGGCTTTTTAAGCACAGTCTCAAAGTGAAGCAACGTTTCCCCTTTCTGGTTACTTTCACGAATCCTGGCCGGATTTTTCAGAAGAAAAGCTTTGGCACCAGACACGTCGCCGGTCTTGAGTATTTCTTCGATAGAGGTTGGCTGGCGTTCAAAAGCTCGTTCAGAAACCTCTGTCACCGGCATGGGCGCCACAATTGAGCCGGAAAAAGTTTCTGCAAACCACATAATCATGAATGTAGTTGCAAGAATGGCTGCAATCCGGGCACTCGACCAAAGAAACCCCAGGGGAAATCTTACGGACGAATCCCCAACCCGAACGGGAGCAATGCGGGTAGCGAGGTTCATTTCAAGTTCCATGCCGAACAAAAGCCAGTCTGCCCAGCAATAACCGATACGCCTGAAAATAAACAGGAAATATACGAGTCCGAGGATTACCCAGCCAGTGTTGCCACGATTGATTACGTTCATCATAGCGCAGACCCAGATCGGCACAGCCATCAAGGCAGTGGCTGCCAGACGACGTTTCCAGAGGCTTCGCGAGCACTCATGACAATAACCCGGAACATCGACCGAGCGAATTGTCCAGGTTTGTTTTCCCCGCAGAGTAAGGCCTGTGTCTTCCCAGCCTTCGACGAATATAGGTTCCAGATTGTGATTAATGCCGCACTTTGGGCAGGTATTTTCAAGCAGAATCTGGGCCTTCGCCAGTGCTGCAGCTGCAGAACGGTTCGGCTGGGCCGCGACATTGGTTGTCCCAACAGGTCTATTGTTTCCTGGATTCATTGCTGCCAGCTCACTTCTACGCTCTCACATGACAAACAGACTGTTTTTTCGATTAACTTGAAGCCTGAAAATTTATTTCAACAGTTTTCACATTCTATCATACTCCCGAAAAAAATAATAAAAACGCCCGCTCTCATGCAAAAGAAACGACAAAGCCGATTCACTTCTGACAAAAACCGGCCTTAAAGAGCATCTGAACTCTTTAAGACCGGTTTCTACAAATGCGGAACGGAAGTGTCTTTATTCTGTTGCTGTTTTTGGCTGCAGGACGAGGCCGCCGCCGACTACCAGCCAGCCGGCGAGAATGCCGAAGGTGGCCAGAATGGCCGGATTGTTTGCCATGCTGATTACCGGCAGGGTTGGGGCAAATTTGAAGAGAAGCGCCGGCAGAAAATAGAAGACGGTCGAGGCAATGACGCCTTTGGTGATCAGCTCACGGGTTACCGCCGGCAGAAACAGTCCGCAGGCAATCGGCAGGAAGGTTGCTGTAAAGAGCAGATAAACGCCATACTGAGCGAAAATCGCCACCGAACCGCCGGTCGGGTTGTTCAGCTGCCAGATAGACAGACCGATGCAGATGAAGCCGACAATAACCAGAGCAACACGGCCGAAAGTCAGAGCTTTTTTGAGTTCGGCATCGCGGTTTTCAGCAGTCAGAGGCTTGAGAGTCAGGTATATATCGCTCGAGAAAATTGCCGAGAGGGCAAGAAGCAGACCTTCGAGCGTCGAAATACCGGCGCAGAGAAGACCGATACTGATAAGCACCTGCGTAGCCGAACCGAAATTCATCGCGATATAGGTCGGAACAACCCGGTCAATGGCAGTAAGCTGCGGCAGGGTTACTCTCGCATAGAGACCGACCAGCATGACCGATACGAAAACGGTGCCGGCAATAATTGCCGTGGCAAGATATGTTTTGATCTGGCTTTCATCCTTAAGCAGCAGAGACTTGCCGAGAATGTGCGGCTGGCAGACGATCGCAAGGCCGACAAGGAAATTGCAGAAGAAAACTTCAAGAAAATTGCGGAAAAACGGCGAACTGGCATTGGTCATCGCAGTCAGACCCGGGTCAATCGCGGCAAGCTTTGCAAACAAACCCTCACCGCTGGCAAAATGTTCATACCCACTGAAAACCATGATCAGACCGACAATCAGCATGACAATTGCCTGAATCGCATTGGTATAGGTTGAAGTATTGGCTCCGCCCAGCAGAGTGTATGAAAAAACGAATGCCATGACGCCGACGACCAGCCAGGTGGTCTGGTTGATATCGGTCATCTGCAGCAGGCTGAAAAGGGTCAGTGCAATTGCAACCGCAATCAGAACGATAAAGCTGATCAGCGACAGCGAAATCACCGCAAAAAACAGACGCAGCCCCTTTGATTCATAGCGCAGACCGATCCATTGCGGAATAGTCAGAGCCTTTACCTTGTCGCCAACGCTTCTGAACGGGCCAGAAAGCAGACAAAGCCCGGCAATGATACCCATACCGGCCGCAAAGCCCAACCCGAGAAGAGCCGAAAGACCATAATGATAAACCAGACCCGGGTTAACCACAAAGGTGGCGACACTGGTAAGCTGTGCCGTGAGCGACAGACCTACCCAGCCCGGAGCGATATCGCGGTTGCCGACGGCAAAGCTCGCCAGATCTTTTGTGCGGCGCATACCCCTGATCGTCAGGGCGAAAGTGATGACAACATAAACAATCAACGCGGACCAGACTAATGCAGTGTGACTCAAAACCGTACTCCCTTGCCTGTATTTTTATGCTGCGATTATGACATTTTTTGCTGCGTCGCGTCAAGCAAAATTTTGCGACTTTTTTAACCGGTTCTGCTAATATTATCTGCCTACGACATTGATTACCGTACAATTAAAATTGATTATTGCATAGTGAATAAACAAACATGACCTGGTTTATTGCATTCTTTACCTCTTCAGCCGTTGATAACCGCTGATGCAATCGTTAAATCTGTTTTAAATGTGCATGCCCTGAATCTCCCATCGCCTGGTGAAGTTGATGAATAATAAAATCATTTTTGCTGCTCTTGGCCTGCTGTTGTTGCTGCAGGGCGGCAATCTATTGTATTCCGTTCTGATCAAATATGCCGCCGTGATTGCCACAATGAGCCTGCTTTTAAAAAGCGGTCTTTATGGGCTGATGTTTGGCGGCGTCTACTATTTTGCAGCGCTTTTTGGCTTTTTCATGCAGGCTCAGACTTCAGAGCCAGGCATGACACTGATTGCCGGAAGGCCTTTTAAGACGAGCAGATCATTAACGAACCCGACAAACCATATTATTGCTTCGTCGCTGCTGTTGTTTGCCTCATTCAGTCTGCTGCTCTCTGCATGGGCCATGAGTTGAGACGACAAAATTCAGAGATTAAAGTCCGGCCAGAACCGACAGCAGCTTGATGGCGCCGCCGACAACTATGATGGTAAAAAAGCAGCCAAAGCAGCCACTCGTGCCATCGCCGCTTTCA
>CAZFUG010000267.1:0-6574 GCA_964522035.1 uncultured bacterium | reverse complement strand
AATGATGATTCCGGCTGAGCGCAAATATCACGGAACCGCTGAAAGCGTCAGTTTCCAGGCTCTAAACAGCGGCGCAACCGTTGATGGCATGAATGTCGACTCTGACCGGGTATTCGCCCTCAGTTCCTGCTGCGCCCACCGTCTCAACGGCGACTTTCTCTTCGTGGCCCGCCGGCAGGCACATGCAGAATTCCGCATGCAGGGTATGGCAACCGTAAAACTCGAAAATACCGTTCCGGTATTTGAAGAGGCAGATGTCGAACTCGATCTGGTAAGCGGCGATGGCCTGCAGATTCTCGTTAACGGCAAAAAAATCGAGCTTTCGGCCGGAATGGTAAATTTCCGCAGTTTACCGCAAGCCATTTCTGCCAGCCAGACCTTTCCGGCCAACAATGAAACTGCAGCTGACAAGGCCTTGACCGCGGTGGCGGCGGCCACTGCCACTGCAACCATCGCAGAGCCTGCTGCGTCTGCAACTGCAGCTGTCGATACCATAGCTTCTGAAACACCGGTTGTGGCATCCGAAACCGCTGTTAACGCATCACCAACCTCGGCTGATGCTGTTGAACCGGTCGATACAATTGACCATATAACCAACCCGTTCACTGAAGAACCTCTTGGCGACAGCAGGTAAATATGCAGAAAAAGGCATTTTCACTGGTAGAAGTAATGATTGCGCTGATTTTTCTCAGCTTTGCATTCCTGCCGATTTACAACCTTTTCCGCTTCGGCAGCCAGGGCACCGTAAACAATGTTTACGAAGTTACCGGCACTAATTATGCTTCCGACATGGTTAATTTTGTGCGCGACCTGCGCTTTTACCAGATCGAGCAGGCCGGTGGCAAATCAGACAAAATAAAACTAAACAACGACTCTGAAATAAAAGCCTTTTTTGAAAAGATTGGCCTTACTGCGCCACCAGCAACCGAGAAACCATTTGCACGCAAACTCGAGCTTACCAGATTCAAAGGGCGCGACACCCGTGGCCCTCTCGGCATTGTCGGCTACCTCAGCGACCTGATCCACCAGCGCCGCTCGGTTCCCAACTACCTGATTGCCGTTACCGTGACCTTTCCGCGCACCACCGGTGGCGGTAACGATGACGTAACTCTTTTTTCGATGGTGGTCGAGTAAAATGAAAAGAAAAGCCTTCACTCTAATAGAAATAATGGTCATGCTTGCTGTAATCTCGATGGTATCGACCGTAGCCTATAAGCTCATGACCGGTACATTCTCGCAGTTTTTTAAAAGCCAGACGAAGCTTACCAACCTCAGAGCCGCCAGTCTGATACTTGAGCGACTCAAAGCCGATGTCAGACTCGCCCTTATCCCTCAGAAAGATGAAGAAAAACCGAAAATAGAAGGTCAGAGCATTGCGTTCTGCATTGCCGACGAAGGCGAAAGACGCATGGTCAAATACACATTTAAAGACAATTCGGTTGAAAGAAGCGTTGCTGGCGGAAAAACCCGTGTAATAAGCATGACCAGCGTCAGCGATTTTAAAGTTGAAGAGGCCGGCGAAGATAAAAGCCGGCTGATCACCGTCAAAATTGTTGTAGATAGCGACCTTGAACAGGAAAACCGCAGCCAGAACGATAAAGGCAATAAAATTGAACTGCGTGCCGTTATGTACCCGAGATTTTTTATAGAATCCCTCAGTGACGAAGAAAAATTCTGGAATAAAGCCCGCCAGGGCGCAGGAGGAACCACATGAAAAAGAGTTCAGCAATTCTGACAATTGCCTTGGTCGGCCTTATGGCATCTGCGGTGGCGGCAGCTACCACACATACTATCCGCGAAGGCGACACACTATGGGAGCTCGCCGCAAGACATTACGGTGACCCCACACTTTATCCGATTCTTCTTGAGGTAAATAACATCGACAATCCGAGAACCATACTCAACGGAACAGTTATCGTTATCCCCGATAAAGACGACATGAAAGCCATCGCCAATGAAAATGACCCTGACAAGAAAAAAGCTCTTATCACTAGAGCCGGCGGTGGTGGTGGAAAAACTCCCGACAAAAAAGACGACAAAAAGCCCACTGCACCAGATGCAGTCTCAAGAGGTGGCGAAGAGGTCGACCCCAACGACACCTCGTTCTCAAACATTCTCAAAGGGCCGAAAGTGTCGCCGGACAAACTTATCAAAACCAACGTACCCTGAAACTTTCATAAAAAAGCTGTGCATTTTTTATGTGCACAGCTTTTTTTTATTGCCGTTTCCTTGACACATGTACAACCCAGGAGTAAAATTTCCTGCATAGTATTCAGTATTTTTTCCATCTTTCGTCGTCGCCTTCACAAGGAGAATCACAGTATGAGGCGTAAGGTTTTCTCGATTGTCTGCGGTATTTCTCTGTTTTTTGCTTCAGCAGCCATGGCAAACACAAAGAGCCTGGTGCGGGTTTCCAATTTAAAGCCGTCACAGATCAGTCAGCTGGCTGCAGAAGGTTATGATATTCCCAGCGTTGGGCACGGTTACGCCGAAATGGTTCTCGAAGGCCCCGAAATCAGCGCTTTTGTCAAAAAGGGCCATACTGTTAAAGTCATAGTCAGAGACCTTGACGAATACGTTAAAAACGTAAAGAAAACCCAGAACAAGAACAACGCCTATTATACCTATGACACCATGGTTAAAAGGCTCAACGAATGGAAAGAAAAATTTGCCGGCATCTGCCGTCTTGAATCAATCGGCAAAAGCCATGAAGGCCGAGATATCTGGGCACTCAAAATCAGTGATAATCCAGAAACCAACGAACCCGAACCGGCAGCACTGCTCATGGGTGCCCACCATGCAAGAGAGTGGCCCTCGGTCGAAGTACCGATGGCAACTGCCAAGCAGCTGCTCGAAGAATACGAAAGCAACGAAGAAATCAAGCGCCTTGTCGATAACCGCGAAATCTGGATCGTTCCGATGGTTAACCCCGACGGCGTTACCTACAGCATGGAAAAGAGCCGCATGTGGCGCAAAAACCGCCGCAATAACGGCAATGGCACCTATGGCGTTGACCTTAACCGCAACTACGGTTATCAGTGGGGCAACGTCGGCGCCAGCAGCTCAGGCAGCTCCGACACCTATCATGGAACCGGCCCGTTCAGCGAACCAGAATCATGCACCATGCGTGATTTCTGTATCCGCGAAAAATTTCAGGCCAGTATTTCTTTCCACACCTATTCAGAATTGATTCTCTATCCGTTCGGCTATGGCTACAATATCCCGAACCCCGACTCAAAAGTCTTTGTAAAAATGGCCAGCGAAATGGCCAAATTCAATGGCTATGATCCCAAAAACAGCGCCGAGCTTTATCCAGCCATGGGTGACAGCGACGATTATTTCTACGGCGAACTGAAGATGCTGTCTTTCACCTTCGAACTCTGCAGCACGTTCATTCCGAACGCCAGCCAGATTTCGACCTTCAACGGTCTCAATGTTCCTGCCTGTCTTTACCTGATCGACAAGGCCGGTACTTATGGCCTGGTTAACCCCGATGGCCGCGAAGAAGTCGTTAACGCTCTCGACCTGCCCGGCAGTCTCAAAGCCATTTCTGATATCGTAGACCTGTTTGGCAGCGAAAACAACATCGGCATGCGCAATGAAGCTCTCAAACAGCTCGAAAAAATCAGCCAGCGTGCTGCATCTCTCGTTGTCGAAGACATGAAAAACGGCAGCAGCTCTGCCCTTGAAACAATAAAAGACGTGCCGCAGGCTTCACTTGCCATGTCGTTCGCCCGCAACCGCGTTCTTTTCGAAGATGCACACAATTCTGGCTCAATCAGACCTGAACTTGTTCAGATGTTGAAAAAATGAGTATGTCATTTTAAGCTTTTAACGTGTTATAATGAACCACCTGCAAAGGTGGTTCATTCTTTATATGGCCGAAACCAAAAAACTTACAGACATCACCATCTTCACTGGCTACAGTTACATAGGCTCCAGCAAAGAGTTTATCTGGCTGCCCGGTGACCGCATCGGCAACAAACAGTTGCCGTCGCGTTTCATTTTCAAAGGTCTCGTCTGCGAATACGACGTCGAAGCGCTGATGATAAGAAAAGATCTCTATCTGCGAACCACCGATGGCAAAGAGTATATCGTCAACGACTTTCAGATTACCGACATTTCAGATACCGAGAGCGTTGCGGGGGTTGCGAGAAACTTCGACCTGCTTTTTGAGAAATTCCCTGAAATGAAAACCATCACCACCGGTGAAAAGGTCATCATCAGTAAAAAAACGCAGGTTGTCGCTTTCAAGGCCGTATCTGATGTAATTCACCAGGTTCGTGCCGGCCACGGCATAGATGTAAAACAAACTCAGGAAGTCTCGCACACTCTCGTCGAAGAAGTTCTGCAGCAGCCTGACGCAATCATGAACCTGATGGACATCAAGTCGTTCGATGACTATACCTTTACCCATAATATCAATGTCGCAACCATTTCGCTGATGATCGGTCAGGCACTTGGCCTTCAGAAAGCCGATCTTGAAGATCTTGGCACCGGCGGCATGCTTCATGATGTAGGCAAACTCAAGATTCCGTTGAGCATTCTCAACAAAGACGGCAAGCTTACCGACCAGGAATTCGCCGAAATGCGTTCACACCCTAATTATGGCTACGAAATTCTTGCCAAATCAAAGGGCGTCAGTGAGCGGGCGAGAATGGTTGCATTGCAACACCACGAAAAGTTTCAGGGCGGGGGATACCCGCGCAAGCTAAAAGGCACAGAAATTTCTCTCTTTGCGCGCATCTGCGCCGTCGCTGACGTTTATGACGCTCTTACCACCGATAGACCTTATCGAATTGCCATGACCCCTTATGAGGCGATGAAGATTCTCACTGCCGGTATGGACAACCACTTCGACCCGGCAGTCCTCGGCGCTTTCATCCGCAAATTCTCGCTTTACCCGGCCGGCAGTCTTGTAAGCCTGAATGACGGCTCGATCGCTCTGGTTCTAAAAAACAACCCGACCTCGGTCATCAGACCGGTCATAAAAATAGTGGCAGATTCTTCAGGCCGGCGTATCAAAGAAAGAGTCGAAGTAAACCTTCTTGAATACAAAGACCTGTTTATCAAAGGCCCTGCCGATGCAGCAAAACTCAATGTAACAGCCAGCTCGGCTGCCTGAAAAATGCGACTGCGCCACTCTGTAATTTTGTTTTTTTTGAGTCTGTGCCTGACATCATCAACCGCTTTCGGCCAGACAGCCTCCAGCAGCCTCACGCCAGATTTTCTGCGCGAGCCCGAATCAAAACAACCGGCTCCGGTTGAAATTCCAGCACCGATTACCGGCATGGGGCGCCTTTCGATAACCATCGAATCGTTTGGCGGCGAAAACCCGAAACGTATATCGCAGCTCGCCGACCGGGTTGAACTCTGGCTTGGCGACAAGCGCCTCGCATCGCTCAATCATGATTTTGACGAAGTCGTCAGCGAAAGAAACCGCCGGGTTTTCTACTTTCCCGAGATCGAAATGCCGGCAGGTTATTATTTTATTACCGTCAGATTATATTCTCCGGGCGCTTTACACGGGCGTCAAAAGTCCCACGAGCAGACTTTTCAGGTCGGCATACACCCAGATAAAACCAGCAGGGTATATAAAAAAATGCCGTTTTTTCATTGGTAAATCATGAAAAATTCTGGAACCCAGAACGAAACACCTCAGTCTAAAACTATTGAAGTTACGGGCGATGAACAGTTGCTCGCAGACATCAGACGCGGTGATCAGAAAGCTGCGGCAAAGCTGGTGGCAACCTACGAAAAAACTGTCTATCGCATCTGTTACCGCTTCTTTGCAGATGAAAACGAAGCCATGGATGCCGCTCAGGAGGTATTTATCAAAATATTCAGGGCAATAGGCAGGTTTGAAGGCCGGTCTTCCCTCAAGACCTGGATATACCGCATTGCGGCCAATACCTGCATAAGCCTTGCAGAAAAACGCAGGCGCGAGAAAGAAGGCCTGCTGCAGACGATGATGCACTGGTGGGAATCGTTCACCGCCTCATCGCCAGAAGATGAAGTTCTCGACAAAGAAATCCGCCAGCTCAATCAGCAGATCGTCGCCGAAAAGGTTGCCAGACTGCCAGAAACCTACCGCATGCCGGTGATCCTTAAAGATATTGAAGGGCTTCCTCTCGAAAAAATCTCAGAAGTTCTTGAGATTCCCGTCGGAACCGTTAAATCACGCATCAACCGTGGCCGACGGATATTGCAGGAATCGCTTCAGGCTTATGTGTACGGGAGACTCGAATGAAAAAGTGCAATCGTTATCTTGATGCTCTTGATCAGAATCTGGCCGAAGATTCGGCCCGCTGGCAGGATGTACTGATGCATGCCAGCAGATGCCCCGACTGTTCGTCAGATATAAATTTTCATACCGAGATGCTCGAAAAGCTTGCCGAAACGCCGCCACCATCTTATCCGGACAGCCTGCACGCTAATATTATGCAGGCAATCGGCAGTAATGCTTCTGACTCTGAAGTTTCTGACGAAGGGCCTCTTGCCTGGCTTTTAGACCGTTTTCTGCAGCCACTTGAACTTGCAGTGCCCGCCGCCTGTCTGCTGATGTTCGTTTTTC
>CAZFUG010000266.1:0-6574 GCA_964522035.1 uncultured bacterium | reverse complement strand
ATCATCACAATAATTTAAATATATAATGGTATAATCTAGAATATATACAGGAGCCGGTACACGAATCTGCACGTCTCGGGCAAATAGAGAGATGGAGGCAAAATGGCAGGCAAGCGTGTAATCACCTTTGAAAATATTGGCAGCGATTTAATTGCCAAGTGGCAAGGGATAGCCGATCTGCTCGCAAAAATCATTTCCGTTCCTGCTGCGTTGGTTATGAAAGCTGAAGATGAATGTCTGGAAGTGCTTGTTGCAAGTAAAACCGAAAACAACCCATACCATTCCGGTCTCAGGGAGAAATGGCATGGTTTATACTGTGAAACGGTTATCAAAACGCAAAAAGAGCTGTTAGTTCCTGATGCGACCGCAGATTCGCGTTGGCACAAAAATCCAGATATAAAGCTGGGCATGATTGCATATCTGGGATATCCGATAAATTTTCCTGACAAAACCCCTTTCGGAACCCTGTGCGTGCTCGACAATAAAGAAAACAGCTTTTCCCCTTTACACAGGCAATTGCTGCTGCAATTCCGCGATATGATAGAAATGGACATCGCATTGTTAAAGCAGCATATTTTGCGTAATCAAGCTGAGACACAGCTGAAGAGTATCGAATGGATGCTTTCCCCGAAGAAGCTGCAGGATAGTGTCGATCCGGCTGATGAGCAATATCGTTATGGGGATCTTTCAGAGCTGAATTCCAGCGGTATTATCCTGAAGTCTGTCGGCCGCGATCATCTAAAAGATATTGCAAACGATTATATGGAACTGCTCGGAACGAGCTCTGCAATCTATGAGAAAAACGGCGACTATGCCTTTGGTATTTTCGCCTCGAGCTGGTGCCGAATGATGAACATTGCCTCGCGGAGATTATGCAATACATCGGATAATGCAAAAGCTTTAAATTCCGGCCGGTGGTTGTGTCATGAATCCTGTTGGACCGACTGTTCACGCGTTGCTGTTGCAGAGGGCAGGCCAGTGGACATTGAGTGCAGCGGCGGCATCCGGATTTACTGTGAACCGATTTTTGCGGAAAACAGGGTTGTGGGATCGATTAATTTTGGCTACGGTGATCCTCCCAGAGATAGAGCAAAACTGCAGAAACTCGCCGCTTCCTACGATCTAGAATACGATGCACTCGTTAAAGAGGCTCATGCATACGAATCGCGCCCACCATTCGTTATCGAAATGGCCAAGAAACGTTTGCATGGGACAGCAAGGCTGATTGGTTCAATTGTTGAGAAAAAGCTTTCTGAGGAGGCACTGATCGAGACCAGCACAAGGCATTCAGCGATGATATCCAAGATTGGCGATGTCATTGGCATCATCGGTGCCGACGGTATCATGCAGTATAAAAGCCCCAACATTGAGCATCTGTTTGGCTGGCGACCGGAAGACCTTGTCGGTTCGGATGGCTGGCATACGGTGCATCCCGAAGATATTGAAAGAATACAGAAAGAATTTAGAGCATTGCTCCAGAAAGACAAGGCGCAAAAAACGGTTGAATACCGTTATAAATGCAAAGATGGCAGATATAAATGGATTGAGCTTACTGCAGTCAATTGTCTCAATGATCCTGCGATAAATGGTGTTCTGCTCAATTATCATGATATCACCGAACGCAGGCAGGCATTAGAGTCTCTCCGTGAAACCCAGTCAATTCTTCAGGCGGCGATGGACCAGAGTGAAGCGGGAATTGCCATAGCAGATGCGCCGTCAGGTACACTCCGCTACGTCAATGATGCCGGACTGCTTATTCGTGGCGGCACCCGTGAAAGCATCGTCAACGGTATTGGCATTGATAAATACGTCTCAAGCTGGCGACTTTTAGACCTCGATGGCAGACCGTTGAGATCCGACGAGGTACCTCTGGCCCGCGCCGTGATGTTCGGTGAAACCAACAGCCGTGAATTCATTATACGAAGGTCTGAGAATGAAGATCGCGTTGTGCTTGCAAAGGCTGCGCCCATCAAAGACGATCGCGGAAAAGTTACCGCCGCCATAGTCGTGTTTATGGATATCACCGAACGCAAGGTGGCGGAAAGGGAATTAAGAACCTCGCGTGCCAGACTTGAAGCGCTCTGGAATGTTACTTCTCTTGTTGATGCTGACTTAAAGTCAGTTTCCGACCACATTCTGGAGTCGATCGGCAAAATGACAGACAGCCCCTTTGGCTTTTATGGCTTCGTCAATGACGATGAATCAGTCATGACGATACATTCATGGTGTGGCAATGCAATGAATCATTGTTCCATGGTCAATAAACCCGCCGAATTCAAAATTACCGAGTCAGGCATATGGGCGGAGGCAGTTCGGAACAGGGCACCGTTGATCCTCAACAACTACGAGGCCGGGCATCCCGCGAAGAAGGGTCTGCCAATGGGCCATGTTCCATTGAACAGGCTTCTGGTTGTGCCATTCATGGTTAACGGACATATCAGGTCTGTTGTCGCAGTTGCCAACCGTGCTGCCCCCTATGATGAAACCGATGTCAGTCAGTTGACATCGTTTCTTACAAGTATCCAGGGAATTATCGACTCAAAGAGATCGGAAGAAGCGTTGCAAAGAAGAGAAATTCAGCTGTCACAGGCTCTTGAAATGGGCAGGATGGGCCATTGGGAATTGGATGCCGCAACCGGTATTTTCACTTTTTCTGACAGCTTCTACTCGATATTCCATACCACCGCAGAGGAAGCGGGCGGTTATAGTATGTCTGTTGAAGACTATACGGCACGCTTTGTCCATCCAGAAGATTCATATCTGGTAAAAGAAGAGTGCCAGAAGGCGATTAAAACCGAAAGTCTTTATTCAAAGAAATATTTGGAGCACCGTGTGCTCAATGCCGATGGAACCACGGGACACATCGCTGTTCGGTATTCTGTTGAAAAGAACGGCAATGAAAAAAACATCAAGGTCTATGGTGTAAGTCAGGATATTTCAGAGCTTAAACGAATGCAGCAGGGGCTGCAGAACACTCAGAAACTCGAATCTCTCGGAATACTGGCAGGTGGCATCGCTCATGATTTCAACAATCTTATGAGCGGTATTCTCGGCTATATAGACCTGGCAAGCGAAAAAACCAGGGAGCCACAGGTTTCAAAATACCTTGCGAAGGCTCTCGGGTCCATCGACAGGGCCCGCGCTCTTACCCGGCAATTACTGACATTTGCAAAAGGTGGCGCACCCATGAAGCGCACTGAGCAACTTTTTCCCTTCGTTCAGGAAACCGTTCAATTCGCGCTCAGCGGCTCAAAAGTTTCCAGCAGCTTCCAGATATCGGAAAACCTCTGGACATGCGATATCGATAAAAATCAGATAGGTCAGGTTATTGACAACCTTGTCATTAATGCTCAGCAGGCCATGCCTGACGGCGGTAAAATTGAAATATCCGCGCAAAATATTTCTTTTGCCGAAAATAAGAAAAATGCTATCCAGGCCGGCAATTTTGTAAAACTTTCAATCAAAGACTTTGGTACTGGTATCCCAAAAGAATTTCTACCCCGTATTTTTGATCCTTTCTTTACCACAAAAGCAAAAGGGCACGGGCTTGGTCTGCCTACCTGTTTTTCAATTGTTAAGCGCCATGGTGGATTTATCGAAGTTGATTCGGAACGGGGCAAGGGTAGTACGTTCCATGTCTATCTGCCGGCTTCAAAAGATTCTGTTTCTGCTGTCGCAAACGAATCTTCAATTGAATTTAAAGGCACCGGCACATTTCTGGTCATGGATGACGAAGAGGTAGTGCGAGACACTGTCCGAGATATTCTTGAATCATTCGGTTATTCGGTCGAACTTAAAATGAATGGTGAAAGCGCGGTTGCCTGGTTTGCTGAAGAAATCAAGGCTGGACGCACAGTGGCGGGGGTGATTTTCGACCTCACTATTCCCGGTGGTATGGGCGGGCGGGAGGCCATAGGTGAAATCAGGAAGCTATGTTTGCAGACGCCCGTTTTTGTGGCAAGTGGATATTCAGAAGACCCGGTCATGGCAAACCCGAAAGATTATGGTTTTTCGGCAAGTATCTGTAAGCCGTTCAAGAGAGCGGAACTTATGAAAATGCTCAGCGAAACTATGAAAGCAAAGAAATGAGGAAGAATTATTAAAAATTCTTCCTCATCTGGAACTTTGAATTTATCTTTCCTGGGATACCACCAGGGGAACTGACTTTCCGGAGGGTCAGCGCTTGGCGGCCACCTTCAGCAGGTCAATGACGGCTTTGGCAGTATCGGCCGAAGAGGCTGGGTTCTGGCCGGTTACGATCAGGCCGTCGGTGATTACGAAGGATTTCCAGGGCTCGCCACATTCATAGCGGCTGCCACTGGCTTTCTTCAGCTCCTCCTCCAGGCAATAGGGAACGATTTTCGTCATTCCGACCTGTTCTTCTTCAAGGGCGGAAAAGCCGGCGACCCGCTTACCGTCGAGCATGAACCGGCCGTCGGGCAGAGTCACGCGTACAAAAGCCCCGGGACCATGGCAGACTGCCGAGACGATTTTCCCTGACAGGAAGAGCATGCGCAGTGCTGCCTGCATTTCGGCCGAATCGGTCAGATCCCACATGACTCCGTGGCCGCCGACCACGAATACGGCGTCAACCTTCTCGAGCTTTACCCGGGACAGTGGCACGGTGTTCAGAGCCGACCGTGCCTTGTCGAGTTCCCGACGCCATTCGCGGGCGTGGTCTTCACCCACGATTTTCGGATCGATGGAACCGGGATCGACGGGCATGCGGCCGCCCGCCAGAGAGGTGACAATCACTTTGTGACCAGCCTGACGGAAAAGTTTGAATGGCACGACGAACTCTTCGGCCCAGAAACCGGTCTGCTTATAAGTGCCGGGAATGATTCCGGTTCCGGTAAGGACCATCAGCACTGTCTTCTGCCGCGCTGCGGCGCTGGCTTCGACCGGAGAAAGAGCAAACACGCCGCAAAGCACGGCGAAAATGGCAAAGAGCACGATCTTTTTCATGAAGACCTCCGCAATAATATTTTCATCATTGTAACTTCAGGCTGGAACCGCGTCAATCTTGTGGCTCAATGAAGAAGGTCCTGATTTGTCCTGGTTTTTACCACATTCCGTTTCTATTTGAACTCAAGAATTTCGCAATCTTCAAAGTAATAAAAATCTTTGGTCGAGCCACTGACTTTTACGTATTTGCCGTTACTAACCCTGTCAAACTTTTGGTTTTTTTCTGCCTTAACAGGTATTTTAAAGGTAATCTC
The DNA here is from genome assembly GCA_964522035.1 of uncultured bacterium. Taxonomy (GTDB): domain Bacteria; phylum Muiribacteriota; class Ozemobacteria; order Ozemobacterales; family Ozemobacteraceae; genus Rifleibacterium. The sequence continues at coordinate 1,355 of CAZFUG010000266.1, read as the reverse complement.
ATTTCCTGATCCGGAACCAAGAATCAGTAAATAATATGGCCCCTCCTGCCAGGGAAATGTATTGTCAAAGTTTCTCCCATAGCAGCTCAACACTGGGCCGGAGATAATCGCTCTGCATCCAATAAAGGAGTAAAGTGTTTTATTGCTCCCGGTTTTTAGAAAAGAATCGTATTGGGAAATGTCTCCGTCAAAAACAACTCTTCCTTTAAAAAATAGTATTGCAATCCAGACGAAAAATGCCAGGACAGCAAGGCAAACAATGGTTTTCCGCCTTATGCCTGTCCTTGAAATATTTCCCTGAACTTCTTGGTCCGGAACTCTCTCTTTGAAATCTTCTATAAATTATGATCCTTGTGATATTTCTTATTTATAAACCTCTTTAATAGCTGAGATATTATCGCCTCAGATGGAAAACGTCAAGAAGATGGTGCTGCGGTAACCCGGCATTATTGAAGTCGGAGTGTCTGCTTTGGCTGAGAGTCATTTTGTGGTAGGCTCGTGTGGAGAACTTGAATAGAGTAAAAGATTATTCTTGATTGGAGAAGCAGGAGATATAAATGCGGCTTCCATTTCGGCAGATACGCCACCAGGTGCTTTTTTTACTTTCTCTGTTTATGCTCGCGACCATTCTTCTGCTTGGAATTTTTGCAACTTCACAGATTCGTCGGGCCCTGACCTCGCAAATGATAGAAACGCAAGCCACATTAGCTCAAGCCATTCATCAGGGCATTTCAATGAACTTTGACGAAATCATCGCTGATCTGCAGCAGCTCAGCGATGATCCACGCCTGCAACGTTTTGACCGGTCAGCGGAGAAACCTCTCAATGAGTTTCTGGTCAGAAGCAAACTCTTTACCAACGCGATTGTGTATGACCTGGAGGGCACCGTTTGCGCCAGCACTGAACGCTCATCTCCTCAGGAAGCGGCAAAACTCGTCGGTCTTAATCTGTTGCGTGGCAGCAAAAAATTGTCTGAAATGGGCAGGAGCCTTAAAGCCGCTCTGACTGAGGGGAAAATGCAGATTTCGACGGTGTACTCAACCATGCGGCAGGGGCAGATGCTGGTTATAAATTTCCCCATCAGAGCATTTGACAGAAGAGATTCAGTACGCGGAATACTGAGCATGGGCATACACCTTGACGGCGCACTTCTGCATGAGATGCTGACTCGTTTTTCCGCTGAGGACGGCTTTACTATTCTGACCGACCGGCATGGCAAAATTCTGGCCCGTCATGGCGGGTTGCTGCCGGGTAATCTTTCCAGGGCAGGTGTCGATCCTTACCCGGTTCCGGGGACAAAGCCATCAACATGGAGCAGGCTTCGTTGAGTTGTATCAGGAACAGACGAAGACTCA
>CAZFUG010000265.1:0-6575 GCA_964522035.1 uncultured bacterium | reverse complement strand
TCGGTGCGGCGGGCTCTCGCATAGATTCTCAGGTCGTCAAGTTGAACCGCGCGGCCTGGTTTTGTGCCGCGGCCGTAACCCAGAGTCAGTGGCCCGAGAACCGTAGACAGGCCAGACTGCTGCATTTCACTGATCTGTTCGCCGTTAAAATGAACGCGCAGGTAGCCGCCGGGGCCTTCCCATGAAACGGCGACATGATTCCAGATGCCTTCTTCGATCTTGTTTTTTTCGGTCAGGCTGATAGAACCATGCCCACCACGGTTGGGAAAACGGTAAAACAGAGTTGCCCGCAGGTCGTTGTAAATGACCATGCTCAACAGGTCACAGTCTACAATTTCAAGATAGGGGAAACTGGTTGCTTCAGGCTGTGGCACGATTCTGAACCAGAACTGCAATGTCCAGCCATCGGGAAGATAGATTTCAGAGCCTTCGTCGAGCTGTATCTTTCTATCGGTTCCTGTGTTGATTTCGAGTGCCAGATCTCTATAGCCAGGAGCAAAACGATGCCCGTCAGGAGAAGAATCAAGGCAGGTTGCTGCCAGAGGCGACGAACCGATTTTGTTTTCAAATGAAAGCTCGATCAACGGCTGAATATCAGCAGGAGCTTCGGGGAAAACAGGAGAACTTCTTACCGGCGCCTCTTTCTGGCTGTGCTGTGATTCTGCCTGGTGCAGATCCCAGATGAGAATCGTCGAATCGAAGCCGCCGGTTGCCAGATAACGGCCGCCCTGAGAAAACGCCGCTGCCGAAACATGCCCGCGATGACCATTCAGCTGTCTGATTATCTGATTTGCCCATGGAGCGGGGGCAATCTGAATCAAAGAGTTGTCACCCCAGCCGCGCTTGACGACCGTTGAACCATCGGGGCTTATCACTTCCTGACCGGCAAAGATTCCCATGCACCACGGAAAATAGATATTTTCTCCGGTGGGTGCCTTGATGTACGCGTGCCCTTTGGGTGTGTAAGAGCCGCCGCCAACGATAAGATTTCCGTCAGGGGTGAAAAATGGCACCGAAAGATAGGTCATGGTTGTGGGAATATCGAGTCTGAATCGCTCCTGGCACGTGTCTACTCCGTAGCATGCAAGCTGCTGGCTTTCTCCGGTCGAAGTGACGGCGAGCAGGGAACCGTCGGCAGACAGGGCGAAGCCGCCGGTTCTGATCGGCGCAGTAAAGGTGGCTATGACTTTAAGTTCCGCGATGTCCCAGATCTTTATAACCTGGGTTGCCTTGTCACCAGCAGATTGCGAAGAAAGCTTGCACAGCGTTGCTGCTCTGGTCCGGTCGGCTGAAATCGCGGCCGGGTATTGGAAATAGCCGCTGGGGTAACCGCCCGCACCCGTGTCAGCGAGAATCGTGCCGTTTTCGCCCGAAAAAATGATCAGGCGGTCGTTGGCAACCAGAAGAACCCGCCCGGGAGACAATTCTTTGATGAGCAGGGCCGCAGAGGCGATCTGCCAGGTCTGTAACGCAATTCCGGAAGTAATTTGCCAGAGATTGACTTCGCCATTGCTGTCAACGCTGAAAAGCCTGTCGGGCTCAGCTGAAAAGCAGATCGATCTGATATTACCCTTGTGTCTGGCGATCGGCATGGCATCGCGACTGGTTTTGATGTCAAAAATACTTATGTTTCCGAAGTGGTCGCCGGTTGCCAGCAGTCTGGAATCCTGAGAAAACACCATTTCTCTGATTGGTGTTATCTGAACGGTGATTTCGGATAATTTCTGGCCGCTGAAGCTGTCGAACAGCTCGATTGAATTGTGTCTGGCAATGGCCAGGCTCTTGCCATCGGCATTAAAAGCCTCAAGACTGGTTGCTCCCTTGAGGCGGCGCACCTCGTCAAAAGTCTTCGCAGCGCGCACTACCGTTTGCCAGCCATCCTTTTCTGCCATTATTGAGCCGTCGGGGGAGACCGATACGGGGCCCCTGCAGGGCAGCGATCCGGTTGCCAGCAAAGCCCAGTCAGATGTTTGCCACCGGGCAAAGTCGCCGTTTTCTGCCCTTGCGGTAAGGTTCTGACTGTCGGGCGAAAAAAACAGAACTTTGGCTGGCGCTGCCAGGCCAGATAGCTTTATCTGAGGTATGCCCGAAGCGGCGTTCCATATCTGCAATGAGTTTGAAGCTGCTGGCGTGGCATACCAGAGCCCATCGGCCGAGCAGGTAAACGCGGTGTGCCGGTTGGGGGAACTGCCGATCAGTCTCTGGTGCAGTTTTCCATCTGAGACCCTGCGGATCAGATAGATCGGTTCATAGCGGTCGACCGAAGCGAAGTATTCGCCACCCGGCAGCGGCACAAAGCGGTCGATCTGCTGCCAGGAGGGAATGCGGCGTATTTCTTTTCCATTTTTGAGATCCCACCATGAGATTGTCCGGTCATCGCCGCCAGAAATGAGTGTCTGTGACCCGGATGCAAACAGCAGGCCGCAGACACTGCCGGCATGGCGAAGCCGTATGCTGCCAAGCCGATTCAATGCGTCTGACGGCAGCTGGTCACCCAGGCTGTCTTTGCGGTCGTTATACGGGTTAATTAGCTGGTCTGGTGGCAGGTGTGTTTCTGAGACAACATTTTCGGGGAAATCAGCGCGCTGATGTCGGTGCCCGTGCGCCGGTGGCGTGGCGGCCGGCTGGCTCTGCGGCCAGTAGCAGGCAATTTGCAGACACGAAAACAGGAGACAGATTAAAAGGCTTATTCTGATGCCAGATCCGGGTGAACGGTTGTAAAGCATGGTTCCGCTCCTGTCGCCGTCGATAACTGAAATTGGCTATTCTTCGATCTTTTCTCCGCTTGCGATGCTTTCGAGGGTGTCGCAGTCGAGAATTTCGATGCGGTTGCCGTTGACTTTTATTGCCCCGAGATCCTGAATCTTCTTGAAGGTGCGGCTGAGCGTGGCCGGAATCGTGCCCAGCCTTGAGGCGAGGGCGCCTTTTGTCTGTTCGAGCTCCACAACCCGGCTGCTGCCTTCGTCGCAGTTGCGCATCAGGTATTTGGCGAGCCTGGCAGAAACATCTTTCAGTGACAGGTCATCGATCAGTTCGACAAACTGGCGCAGGCGTCGCGAAAGAATGCCGAGCATATTGAGAAAAATCTCTGGCTGTTGGCGCCCGAGAGCAATGAAACGGTCGCGGCTGAAATAAATGAGATCGCAGTCAGTTGTAGCGGTTGCGCAGGCCGGATACGCCGTTCCCTGAAACACTGGCACTTCGCCGACAATCTCGCCTTCGCCGAACTGGTGAATCACCTGCTCGCGCCCGTCACCGCCGATGCGGTAGATTTTTACACTGCCTGAATTGATCAGGTAAAAGCCGGTGGCTTCCTGATGCTGCATGAACAGAGTCTGACCGGTTGGCAGGCGCCGCTCGACGGCGATCGAGGCGAGCGCTTCGAGAAATTCGGGCTGCATTTCGCGCAGCAGGTCACTTTTGCTGAAACTGTCTGCCAGAGCCTTTTGCATTGTGCCTCACAAAAAAAATAAAAAAAGTTTTACGTTTTGACTTAAGTCAAAGCTTAAAGGGGTCATTTCGACCATAATAATAATGTAAGAAATCAAGAAAACCAAGGAGCAAAATACCATGGCGATCCGCAAAATCATCTCTATCAACGAAGAACTCTGCAATGGCTGCGGCAACTGCATTACCGGTTGCGCCGAAGGTGCTCTGCAGTTGATTAACGGCAAGGCCAGGCTCGTTAAGGAAACCTACTGCGATGGTTTTGGTGACTGCATCGGTACCTGCCCGACCGGCGCTCTGAAGATCATCGAACGCGAGAGCGACGAATTCGATTTCGACCGCACCATCGAGCATGTCGAAAAAATCCGTGGTGAAGACGGTGTTAAATTCATGCGCGAATCACACAAGGTTCACGAACAGAAGCTGGCCGCTGCCAACGCTGCCCCGGCTCATCAGCACGCCGGCGGTGGCTGCCCCGGCACCAGAATGAGAATGATGAAGGCGCAGCAGACTGCCCAGGCCGCTCCGGTTGCCGAAGGCGCCATGCCGGTCGTCATGAAGTCAGAAATCACCCAGTGGCCGCTGCAGCTGCACCTGCTGCCGACCCGCGCCCCGTTCTTCGATAACCGCGAACTTGTTGTGCTCAGCACCTGCTCACCGGTAACCAGTCCTGATGTGCAGTGGCGTTATATCAGAGGTCGCTCGGTTGCCATTGCCTGCCCGAAGCTCGACCGCACCGAAGGTTATGTCGAAAAGCTTGCCGAAATATTTGTTTCTAACAATATTCCCCGTGTAATCATAATGAGAATGGAAGTTCCCTGCTGCGGTGGCCTGACCGCAATGGTTAAAGCAGCGCTCGAGCGCTCGAAGCCCCAGGGGTTGGTGGTGGATGAAGTGACAATGAGCCTTGAAGGCGAAATTGTCAGAACTAACCGAATTTATTGAAAACTTTACTGACAAACCAAAGGAGGCTTTGCTAAAATGAATCAACTGTGGAAACCAGAAACCGTAATCAATCTGGCTGAATTCGTTACTTTCGCTGACGGTTCGATCGTCAGCAAGACATTACTCGACAAACCGGCTGGCAGTCTGACATTGTTCGCCATTGCCAAAGGGCAGGGTATTTCAGAGCATAAATCACCCTACGACGCCACAGTTCAGGTTATCGAAGGCGAGGGGAGTTTCCAGGTCGGAAACAACGTATACAAAGTAAAAGCAGGAGAGGGGCTCATCATGCCGGCTAATAGTCCGCATGCCGTGCTGCCCGGCGAAGGCTTCAAGATGCTTCTGATCATGATTAGATCAAAAAATGACTGACAGGTCGAAGCTCACGAATAGAATTATTACGAGTCGTGTTTAAGGTCACAATGACCACTAACAATAGTTTTAAACGCAAATTTCAAAAATTTTAAGGAGAGAAAAAAATGGGTATGTTCTGTTATCAGTGTCAGGAAACTGCTGCATGCAAAGGTTGCTCGATCAGAGGCGTCTGCGGTAAGCAGCCCGATACCGCCAACCTTCAGGATCTTCTGCTGTTCGTTCTCAAAGGCATCGGTGAACTCGGTGAACTGGCCGCCGCCAAAGGCATGATGACCAACCAGATCGGTGACTTCATCTGCAATTCTCTGTTCATGACCATTACCAACGCCAATTTTGACGATAACCGCTTCTACGCTCAGATCGATGCCGCTATCAAACTGAGAGACGACCTCAAAGCCAAGCTGGCTGCCGCTGGCGTTAACGTCGCTTCCCTCTCGGAAGCCACCACCTGGAAACCGGCCGCTAAAGCCGATTACCTTGCCAAAGCTGAAAAAGTCGGCGTTCTCTCAACCGAAAATGAAGACGTTCGCTCACTGCGCGAACTGCTGATCTACGGTCTCAAGGGCGTTGCCGCTTATGCCGAACATGCTGCCGTTCTCAAGCATCACGATGAAAGCATCAACAAATTCCTGGTCAAGGCCCTCGCTTCGACCACCAAAAGCCTGAGTGTTGACGCCATGATCGCTCTGGTCATGGAATGCGGCCAGATTGCCGTTACCACCATGGCTCTGCTCGACAAGGCCAACACCTCGACCTACGGCAATCCCGAAATCACCAAAGTTAAAATCGGCGTCGGCAAACGCCCCGGCATTCTCGTTTCCGGCCACGACCTGCGCGATTTCCATGATCTGCTCGAACAGACCAAAGATGCCGGCATCGACATCTACACCCACAGCGAAATGTTGCCCGCCAACTATTACCCGACCTTCAAGAAATACAGCCATTTCCATGGCAACTACGGCAACGCCTGGTGGAAACAGGATACCGAATTCGCCAGCTTCAATGGCCCGATCCTCATGACCACCAACTGCATCGTGCCGGTTAAAGATTCTTACAAAGACAGAATCTACACCACCGGTAATGCTGGTTACCCCGGCGTTAAACACATTGCTGACCGCGTCGGCGAAGGCAAAAAAGACTTTTCGGCTATCATCGCCCAGGCCAAAACCTGCCAGCCCCCGACCGAAATCGAAACCGGTGAAATCGTTGGCGGTTTCGCTCACAATCAGGTTCTCGCTCTGGCCGACAAGGTAATTGCAGCTGTTAAGAGCGGCGCAATCAAGAGATTCGTGGTAATGGCCGGCTGCGACGGCCGCCAGAAAGGCCGCGAATATTTCACCGATGTGGCAAAGAATCTGCCCGAAGGTACCGTAATTCTGACCGCCGGCTGCGCCAAATACCGCTATAACAAGCTGCAGCTCGGTGATATCGGTGGCATCCCCCGCGTTCTCGATGCCGGTCAGTGCAACGACAGCTATTCTCTCGCCGTCATCGCACTCAAGCTGAAAGAAGTCTTCGGCCTCAAAGACATCAACGAACTGCCCCTGTCATTCGATATCGGCTGGTATGAACAGAAAGCCGTCGCCGTTCTTCTCGCCCTGCTGTTCCTGGGTGTCAAGAAAATCCGCCTTGGGCCGACGCTCCCAGCTTTCCTCTCACCGACCGTTGCCAAAGTTCTCGTCGAAAAATTCAACATCATGCCGACCGGCGATGTCAAAACCGACGTCGCTGCCATGATGCAGGGCAACTGATCTGACCTTTGACTGCTCTTCTGCCCGCCTTCAGGCTGTTCGCAGCCCGAAGGCGGG
>CAZFUG010000264.1:0-6586 GCA_964522035.1 uncultured bacterium | reverse complement strand
CTCTCGCTGATGCGCCGCAACGGTCCGGTATGCTCGGTGTTATACATCAGCATCGCTCCTCTGATAGAGGTTTGAGAAAAGTAGCAGCCGCGCAGTTCGCGATAAAAATGGTCAGGAAAGAAAAACATGCGGAAATAGCTCTGGGTATTGGTCAGCCAGCACAGCCTGAAACATGGCGGATCGGCGATGAGCTTTCGTGCGCCGGCCGTATCAGTGGCCACGCCAACGGCAAAACATTCGGGAAAATTTCTCAGGTGGGCTGCCTGGCTGACAAGTTTCTGTGCCAGAACCGGTTGCGGGGCAAGCCATGCCAGAAGCAGCAACAGAACCGCCAGCCCTGATTTTACCGACATTGGCATAGGTTCAGTCCGGGGTGGCGGAAACGAATTCGAGTGCCGGAAGTTTCACGGTCTGACCCAGTTCGTTGATGATTTCGTAGTCTTTCCATTCGGTCGTGCCGTTGAAGGTAATGATTTTTCCTTCGCGAATGAACGACGGGAAACCGTTCTTGCGGGTCGACAGCAGAAACAGCGGCTGATTGTTGTAATGCTTATTGAGACGGAAATCATTGTGGTCGCGGTTCATTGTATCGAGCTCGTCGCGGCTGAGTTCTTTGATCATCAGCAGAAAATCTCGGCCATGGCGGCTGATTTTTCTGGCGATATAACCTCGCCATTCAACGGTGACCGGTCCGGTAAAACTGGTTCTGAAACTGACGTCGGTGAGCTGATAGAACTTAAGATCGCTGATTGCATAATTTTTTCTGATCTGGGCCAGTCCTTCGCGGGCCGGGCGCGCCAGTTCCTCGGTTTCTCTGATTTTGAAACGGGCGACTTCAAGTTTGCGCACCGCATCACGGCGTGAGCCTTCCTGCAGGTTGCCGGTTTCCAGGGCCTGACTGAAGAGGTTGGCCGCTTCGTCGAAATTGTTCATGGTAAAGGCGTGGTTGCCGCGCAGATACAGATCGTTGGCCAGGTTGCCGGCAGCCTCGGTCATGCGCATCTGCAGGTTGGGGTTGCCCGGGTTCATGGCGTTGGCGCGGCCGTAATAGTCTTTCGCCTGCTCGGGTTTGCCCATCGTTTCGTAGATGCGGGCAATCTCGATGGCAACGGTCGCCTGCGGCTTCACCCCGTAATAGATCTGGTAATTGCGCAGAGCGTCTTCGAGCAGGTTGACGCGCGCATAATTGCGGCCAAGCAGAAAATAGGCATCGTAAAACTTGTCGTCGACCCTGATCGCCTCTTCGAGATGTTTGATCGAGGCAAAAAGATCGCCTTCGAGACTCAAAGCCTTGCCCATGAGAAAATGGGCGCGCGGGCTGTCGGGGTTGGTTTCGAGAATGCTCTGCAGCAGGTTGACCGCTTCGGTCTTTTTGCCGCTTTCGAGCAGAGCTTCGGCTCTGGCTTCACCGGCCGGTTTTGCCGCCTGGGCGGTTACTCTGGTCGGCAGTGGCGGCAGTCTGAGATCACTGCCGGAATAGGCCGGCGCCGGCTGAGTATTTATCGGGGGCAAAGCCGGCAGAGCCTGAGCTGGCGCCCTGCTGATCGCCGGCGTTCTCACCGCGGCCGGCCGCTGTACCGGGGCCTGAGTGATAACCCTGGCCGGGACAACCGGTCTTTCGGTCGGCATCACTTCGGGCTCGTAATAAACCGGCTGCGAAGGCTGGGTTACGACCTGTGCCGGCAGCCGCGCTTCTGACTGCACGACCGGTGCCGGCAGTGGCATGGTTTCAGGCTGGGCCGTGGCCTGAGCTCTCTTCATCTCGACGGTGCAGCGCGCGATACCGCGGCGGGCAGCGACCATCGAAGTGTCGAGAGAGGCCGCGAGGCGATATTCCTTTAAAGCTTCATCAAAATTGCCGGTCAGCTCGAACAGGCGCCCAAGGTTGAAATGCACGCCCGGGTGGCGCGGCGACTGCTCGTAGGCTTCTTTGAGGGCCTGGTGTGCCTGTTTGTAGCGCTGCTGGTAAATGTGGTTAACCGCTTCTTCGACGAGAATGTTGGTGTTGTCGAAAGCCAGCAGACCGGGGTTGACCGCCGCCGTCAGCAGTTCGGACAAAAATATGGTTTTCAGCCAGTTCTGGTTGTTCATGAGCAGGGTCCTTGTCTTCGCGCCTTGGTTTTGACTCAAGATTGACGACTATGTTATCATCAATTCGAAACTAAACCTAGTGGAGGAAAGCATGTCAATTTTCCGTTTTATCTGGTGGGCGGTAATTATCAGTATCTGCGCTTTTGCCGGCTACGTATACGGCTATCTTTCCGAATAATTTTGCCTGAATAAACCGGTCAGAAGCAAATTTCTGGCCGGTTTTCGAGCCTGTCGAAGGATGGTTCCTGAGCCTGCCGAAGGGCGGGCTATTTTATGCCGGTATATTCTTTGAAGCGCCCGTGCTTTTTCAGCAGTTCGAGATATTCGGCCTGCAGCTCGGCAACGCCGAACAGGGCCGCCGTCAGGAAGTCCTTGCGGGTATAGCCGTGCTTCTCGGCAAGCTCTGAAAAATTGCTGCCGTCAGCCAGCTGATCGAGAATTTTTTCGGATTTGGTTAATGCCGGTGCCATTTTTTTCTCCTGTTGCTAATTCTAATTATTTATCGGCACTTTGCAACTCAACCCGAAATCAGTAATAATCATCGCTTAAATACAGTGCTGGAGCAGGTTGTGTTTGCGGCCGGGCTTGTTGCACGGCAAAACATGAAGTTTAATATGATTGCATGCTGTTGGAGCTTAAATGACGAACCCTGCCGCTGAAGCGCCAAGACCGCCCGTAAGAAACGTTTTTGCGGTTAAACTGCTCGGCCTGCCGCTGAACCGCCACGACAATCTCATCTGCTTTATGGTGATCGTTCTTGCCGTATTTCTGCAGATCAGGCTGCAGCATACATTTCTGGGCGAGGGCTGGCTCGCACTTCTGGGTTTTATCGGCTACGTCGCTCTTCGTCTGTGGCTTTTGAGCCGGCGCCACCCCGAACCCGGCGAAATCGTGCTCGAAGCCGACCGCATCAGTCTACCAGGCAGCCTGAATGCCGGTAAACCCGAAATTATTCTGCTGAGCGATCTGAAAGTTGTAACTGCCCGCTTTTTTAAAACTAAAGGTGGCGGCCAGAACCTTACTTCAATTGAATTTGACACCGGCTTTCGCAGTTATTGCGTCAACTGGCTGGCGGCCGACCTGAATATTCTCGAAAGAGAACTGATCAGACGCGGTATCAAAGTGGTGCGGGTTGCCGGCACCTACGAGCAGGTAATCAGCTTTGGCCTGGTAGCCTTCGTTCTGCTTCTGCTGCTGATTTTCTCAACGCATTTTCTGCGCTGACGCCACTTTTCAGGCGTTCATCGAACCTTTGCGGTAACCGGCGATGTCAATGCACACATGCTTGAAACCGAGCTTTTTCAGGCGGTCGGCAAAATTTACCAGGGTGTCCATGGCGCGATGCCGGTCTTCGGGCCTGGTTTCGATTCTGGCCAGGTCGCCATGATGGCGCAACCGGCAGAAACCCAGGCCTGCCTCTCTCAATATCGCTTCGCCCTCGGCAATCTGCTGCAGCTTTTCTGAAGTAATCGGGCTGCCGGTCGCGATGCGCGTCGCCAGACAGCTTTGCCCGGCTCTGACGATTTCGCCGGCGTTCATGGCCTGCAATACTTCCGCAATCATCGCCTTGCTGAAACCGCATGCCTGCAATGGGCTTGCGACTGCCAGTTCTTTTATCGCCTGCTTGCCGGGCCGGTAATCGTCATCATCGTCGGTGACCGAACCTTCGCAGATGACTTCACCCGGCTGTGCCGCTTTGAGCAGCCCTGAAAAAATCAGCTTCTTGCAGTGATAACAGCGTAACGGGTCATTGCAGGTCACTTCGGCCGACCGCAGCGGGTCAGCCGCGATCTCGACAATTCTCAAGCCGTAGCGGGTCGCGGTATTTCTGGCAATGCGCATTTCTTCGGGCGACATGAACGGCGAACTGACAAGCAGACAGCGATACGAATCCGGAATAACCCGACTGGCAATCAACGCCATAAAACTGCTGTCCATACCCCCCGAATAGGCAATCATCAAACTTTTCTGCTGCCTGAAAAAGGCGAGCAGCCTTTGCAGCGCCTCTTCTGCCTGCCGACTCACGTTTTCGATCTTCAGCTCAAGCATCATTTGATCTCCGTAACGGTTTACCTTGAATTATATCAAGATACTGGTTTCGGCAGGTCAGGCGATTGCATAAGCGACGCTTGTCGAGCACCCCATAGTTCCCTGCAAACGATGCCGCTAAGACCGGACGTTTTGCCTGGAGGGCAAAACGCGGGCGATTGCCGCAGGATGCGGCTTAGAGCCCGAGTTCCGGTCGTGCGAGCAGAGTGAGCAGATGGAACTATGAGGGTGCGAAGATCGCGGAGCGTTGCAACGACTGACATGCCGTAATACCTTGTTGGAAAGTAAAATGGTTTCAGTTTACCTTCAATTGTATCAGATTTGCTGCGGAAAGTTGCCGGGTTTGTGTTATCATGCAGCTCACCAATCAATTTCTCACGGGGGAAACCACATGGGTCTCGATTCAGTGCATTTCAAGGCCAGCTACAGCTTTCTCGGCCTTTCAGAAGAAGACAGCAGTTACGAAGATGCCAGAGCGGTAATCATTCCGGTGCCTTACGACAGTACCACCTCATACCGTGCCGGCACCCGCGAAGGCCCGGCTGCCATCATCACCGCTTCGAGACAGGTCGAACTCTACGACCTCGATCTGCAGTGTGAACCACTGCTTGCCGGCGTTCACACCCTGCCAGAGCTCGAACCCGATATGCAGGGCCCGGCAGCGACTCTGACCAACATCGAAAACGCGTTCAGAGCAGTGCTCGCTGATGGCAAGTTCCCTGTCATGCTTGGCGGCGAACACAGCATAACCACCGCGCCGGTCAAGGCAATTAAAGAAAAATACGGCGAATCCCTATCGGTGCTGCAGCTCGATGCGCACTCAGACCTGCGCGATTCATACGAAAACACTCCGTTCAACCACGCCTCGGTAATGCGGCGCGTGTACGACCTGGCAAAGCTGACTCAGGTCGGTATACGCAACACCTGCCGCGATGAAATCGAATTCATCAGAAAAGTCGGGCACGACGGCATCATCTGGGCTCACGAAATGGCCGATGGCAACATGGCCTGGGTTGACCGCGTGATGAAGCGCCTCGATAAAAATGTATACATCACCATCGATCTCGATGCTTTCGACCCGTCGATCATGCCGGCCGTCGGCACGCCCGAACCGGGCGGCATGCTGTGGTACCAGACGCTGCACCTGCTCAACCGGGTAATCGATGAGCGCAACGTCGTTGGCTTCGATGTCGTCGAGCTTTGCCCGATTCCGGGCAATATCGCTTCTGACTTCATGGCCGCGAAGCTCGTCTTCAAAATGCTCGGCCGTATCTTTAAAAAGAACGGCTGGATAGCCGGAGAAGAATGATTTGCTGACCATCCATTTTGCCCTGATTGCCGCCGTTCTTGGCGCTCTGGCCGGCCCCCGCATCGCCTGGGCGATTCGCGCCTGGCCGGGCCATGAAGAATTTCACTGCGATTACCTTTATTGCGCCGACTGTGCCGGCGGTGCCCGGCGCGGCTGCTACAACGCCGGCCGCCTCCAGGACCGCTTCTATATCGCTTTCTCGGCGCTGGTGGCCGGTCTGTCGGTTTATCTGTTCGGGCCGTCGATAAAAGCGCTGCTATCCTGGGTTTTTTCGGTCAGCTGCCTGATCATAACGATTGTCGACGTCAGGTATCTGATTATTCCCGACACCCTGTCAATAACCGGCTGCTGGACTGGCCTTCTCTATTCGGCCGGCTGCTGGGCCTGGGTAAAGCTGGGCAATGCACCGGTAAGCTATCATATCGATTTCGTCGATTCGCTGATCGGTTTTGTCGCCGGCGGCGGCTTTCTGTGGCTGCTGGCCTGGATGGCGATCGTGATTCTCAAAAAGGAAGGCATGGGCGGCGGCGACGTTAAACTGCTGGCGGCATTCGGCGCCTGGGCCGGCTGGCAGACGGTAATTGCCACCGTGATTGTTGCCAGTTTCTTCGGCGCGGCCGGCGGCATCAGTACCATCATTTATCATCGAATTCGTTCGGGGCGGCAATATAAGCCTCTGACGCAGATGATTCCGTTCGGGCCGTATCTGTGTTTTGCCTTTCTGGCGGTGTTTTTCTTCGGGCTCGACCCGCTGCTGTCACTTCTCGACGCCTATCAGCAGTGGCTGGCCGGGCGCATGTATTAAATTATTGACAATTCGGGTGCCTGTTGTTAAACTCAGGAACCCAAAGTTTATGTACAGAACTAAAGGAGTTTTCAGGCTATGCTCGCTGGTTTTATTCAGTTGATCCATATTCTCGTATGTGTTGGTCTGATCGTTATCGTACTGCTGCAGGCAGATAAGGGTGAAGGTCTTGCCGGTGCCTTTGGCGGCGGTGCCTCTTCTACCGTATTTGGCGAACGCGGCAGCGGCGGATTCATGTCGAAGCAGACCACCACCCTGGCCGTAGTAATCATGATCACCACTCTGAACAACTCCCTCTAAGTTCCGAGATGGCAAGAAGCAACTCCTTCAAC
>CAZFUG010000263.1:0-6598 GCA_964522035.1 uncultured bacterium | reverse complement strand
CCCCGGAAAAAATGATTGAAAACGATGACAATGCCGAACTGCTGACAATCACATTGCCAGATGGCAGCAAGCATAAGCTTGAAAAGGGCAAACAGATCATCGAACTCGCAAAGCAGCTTCCAGCAGCTGAAGGTCTGCCTTTTATCTGCGCCAAAGTTAACAACGATATTCTCAGTCTCGATTTTGCCCCTGAAATGGACTGCAATGTCGAATTTCTCAACTATAAATCTCCTCACGGCCGCGACTGCTACCGCCGCAGTCTGACCTTCGTTCTCGCCCGCGACATCATGGAACTCTACCGCAATGCCCGCCTGGCGATTGACCATTCAATCGGCAATGGTTTTTATTACGATCTGTTTACCGATGTTCCGGTTTCTGAGCAGATTCTTGCCTACATCAAAACCAAAATGCTAGAAATCATCGATAAAAACGAGCCATTTGGCAAAAAGACCATGACCAGAACCGAGGCCATTGCCCTGTTCAACCGCGAAGGCTACCCCGAAAAGGCAAGACTTCTGAAAAACCTCAATACCGACAAGGTCGGCATCGTTTCATGCTGGAAATACATCGATCTCGATTTCGGCGCCATGGTGCCCTCTGCCGGCTACCTGAAAACCTTCGATCTCAAGCAGTATGCACAGGGTTTCGTTCTGCTTTTCCCCGAGCACGAAGACCCGACAACTCCGGCTCAGATCCGCAGACAGCCTAAAATTTTCCAGGCTTACCGCGAAACCAAAAACTGGGGCAAAATTCTTGAAGTCAACAATGTCGGCCGCCTCAATGAAAAGATCAAAGACGGCGGAATCTCTGATTTCATCAAAACTGCCGAAGCGCTGCATTCAAAGAAAATTCAGGCGATTGCCGATGAAATTTCGAGCCACAGCTCGATTCGCATCGTGCTGATCGCCGGCCCGTCCAGCTCCGGCAAAACCACCTTCAGCAAACGTCTGTGCACCCACCTGAAAGTAAATGGCCTCAGACCCGTGGCTCTTTCTCTCGACAATTATTTCCTCGATCGTCAGCACACCCCGCGCGATGAAAACGGCGATTACGATTTCGAATCGATTTATGCCCTCGATCTTGAACTTTTCAACCAGCATCTGAAAGAACTGCTCGACGGCAAAGTCGCTCAGATTCCTGAATTCGATTTCCATACCGGCCATCGCAAGGAAAAAACCGACCCGATGCGTATCAACGAAGACCAGATCATCATCATCGAAGGCATTCACGGCCTCAATGACGAACTCACCAGATCTGTGCCGGCCGAATGCAAATATAAAATCTACATCAGCGCCCTTACCCAGCTGGTTATCGACGACTACAACCGCATTGCCACCACCGACACACGCCTGATCAGAAGAACGGTGCGTGACAGCAAATACCGCGGCTATTCAGCCGAAGATACAATCAGCCGCTGGGCTTCGGTGCGCCGCGGCGAAGAACGCAACATTTTCCCGTTTCAGGAATTCGCCAACACAGTTTTCAACTCTGCAGTTCCTTATGAATGGGCAATTCTGCGACCGATCGCCGAACCCCTTTTCCTCGACATTCCACCCGAAAGCCCCTGCTATTCACAGGCAAGACAGATACTGAGAACCCTGTCATTCTTTGCGCCGCTCGATCCTAAAGAAGTGCCGCCAACTTCGATTCTGCGCGAATTCATCGGTGGCAGTTCGTTCCAGTATTAATCTCAAATTGCAGGCCCGGCAAAAGTCGGCTGTCATTATGAATCATAAAACTCCCGCTCCGGCGGGAGTTTTTGTTATAATGCGGATGCAAAATTCACCAACAAGGCCTGACTCATGAGCAAACCTGACATGAAAAATCTGCTGGAAAAAGTATTAACTGATTTTCCGCCTGTTAAGCGCACCAAGGCTGATCCGATACAGTTTCCGCGCTGGTTTTTCGAACAAAAGCGGCCGCAGGCGGAGATAGAAGCGGCTGCGGTTTTTTCGGCCATGCTGGCTTATGGCTCAGCGGCCCAGTTCATCAAAAAAATCGATGAAACAATGCACAAATGCAAATGGCAGTTTTTAGAACTGATCACCGGTGCAGATATCGAAACCTTTGCCTGGCCAGGCTACCGCCTGAGCACCGGGCCTGAAATAGGCATGTTTGCGGGCGGCGTGGGCCGTCTGATCAAAAAGCATGGCAGCCTGAAAGCGGTTTTCCTGCAGGGTTATGCGCCAGACAAAAGCATTCAGCATGGTCTGACAAAATTACATCAGACACTGGTGGCAGAGATTTCGAGCAAACAGCAGCCGCTGCCACGCGGGGTGAGACATCTGCTGCCAGACCCGGCGGCCGGTGGGTGCGCCAAACGCTGGCACATGTTTCTGCGCTGGATGGTCAGACGCGAAGATGGCGTCGATATGGGCATCTGGCCAGAGGTTGACCCGGCACGACTGCTTATTCCACTCGACCGGCATATCAGCCGGATCGCCAGAAATCTGGGTTTGACCAGCCGCAACGCCGATGACTGGAAAACCGCCGAAGAAATTTCGCAGAACCTGCGCAAATTTTCGCCGGATGACCCGATTAAATACGATTTTGCGCTTTGCCACCTCGGGATTGCCGGCGAATGCACACATGGCAAAGATCAGAGTCTGTGTGGCAGGTGCCTGCTTGCCCCCGCCTGCAAAGCCGCCAGCAAAATCAAGCCATGACCAACCCGGCCCTTCGACAAGCTCAGGGACCGGGTGTTGTGCAAAGTGTCGCCTGCTGCTGATGCAGGTTCGATTACTTGCCGGAAATTGCTGCTGAAATACAAGTTGCCGGCTTATGTGATTGAAGGGTTTGTGGTAGTATCAGAACATAATTTAATCAGGAGTCGACCATGCTCAGCATCAATGAATTTTTTGCCCGTCTGAATGAATTCCCCTGCCCCGAGCTTTTCAATATCGAACTCGAAGGCTTTGACCGCATCGAAAACATCTGGGATGTTCTCAAACGCATACAGAAAGGTTTTGTAAGCGGCAAGGTTCAGCCCGGAATTCACGGAACCGTTGAAGAAGGCGCATTTAT
Organism: uncultured bacterium; assembly: GCA_964522035.1. GTDB lineage: Bacteria > Muiribacteriota > Ozemobacteria > Ozemobacterales > Ozemobacteraceae > Rifleibacterium. The sequence goes on along the minus strand of CAZFUG010000263.1, from coordinate 3,574 downwards.
CAGAGGCAATGACATCTATATAGGCAAAGGCAGCATCGTTGAAGCCGGTGCTATGGTCTGCGGCCCAGCAATCATTGGCGAAAACGTCGAAATCAGGCACGGCGCATTCGTCAGGGGCCATGTAATCATCGGTAACGGAGCGGTAGTCGGTCACGCGAGCGAAGTGGTTAGATCTGTGTTCATGCCGGGCGCCAAGGCACCGCATTTCAACTATGTCGGCGATTCGATTCTCGGCACGCACGTCAATCTTGGCGCCGGCACCAAGATTTCGAACCTGAAAAATGACGGAAGCAACGTAAAAACCAGAATTGGCGAGCATATTATCGACACCGGCATCAGAAAATTCGGTGCCATTCTCGGAGACAACTGCCAGCTCGGCTGCAATTCGGTAACCAATCCGGGCACAATCATGGAACCCAACTGCAAGGTTTACCCCTGTGCCAGCGTTCAGGGTCATTTCGAACGCGGCTCGATCGTCAAACTTCGCCAGAACATTGAAACCGCAGTAGTGATCTGATCAAACCAAAGGCCCGGGCATCACGCCCGAGCCTTTTTTTTACAGATTTCCGTGGGTTTCTGGCCCGGTATCAGTATTCGATGCCGGGTCGTGCTTTTATGCCCTTGTCGAAATAGTGTTTCTGCTTAACCATGCTGGTAACCAGATCGGCTTTTTCGAGCAGTTCTTCATCATCGCAGCGGCCGGTCAGCACCAGCTCAAGCTCTTCCGGCGTTTTTTCGATCAGCTGCAGCAGGCTCTGTTTATTCAGCATGCCGTAGGTCATGGTGCTGAGAGCTTCGTCAAGAACGAGAAGGTCGTATTTGCCTGACCCGACCATTTCAAGCGCCAGTTGAATGCCGCGGTCAGCTTCAGAGACATCAGTGTCGATAACGCCGAAGCGAAAACTGCCATCAGGCTTCATGCGCTCGTTTCCGGTGATGTGGTATTCGATGCCGAGTCGATCGAGCACTACCAGCTCATTGTGCCGGTAGGTTTCGCTGCCCTTGTCGAAAAAAATTACCCCAACTCTGCGGCCAGAGCCGAAAGCTCTGATCATCAGGCCGATTGCTGCAGTAGTTTTGCCTTTTCCATCACCGATGTAAGCATGAATCATTTATTTTGCCTCTATTTTCAGAAGGTTATGTCGAATTCGGTTCCAAAAAGCGGATCTTCATCGACCTTCGGAGTTGCGGGAGCAGGAGCAGTAGCAGCAGGAGTTGAACCGGTTGTTGCCGCAGCTGCCGGCGGCGATGCAAACGGATTATCATCTTCAGGGAAGATGGTATTCGCATTTGCCTGAGCTGGCTGGGCTGGCTGAGTCGGCGGCGCAGCAGGTGCTGCTGCAGATACTTCAGCTGGAGCCTGACCTGCGGTGGTGTTCTCAGAAGCCGAAGGTGCCACAGCAGCAACCGATGTAGCCGGGGTTTCTGCGAAGGGGTTTTCGGGTTCGGCTTTTTGCGGAACGGCGGCAACCATTGTTTCTGGCTTCTTTTCAGCTGTCTCTGGCGCATGTGCGATAAATTCAGCCTTTGCCGGTTCCTTGTCGAGACTAGCAATTTCGAAGCCTCTTTTTCGCTCGCCGCTCATATCCCAGATTGTGTAAACGGGTTTCCAGTCGATTTCATGCGCCCCGCGAACGACTTTGCGCATGATGAAAAAGTCGCCTTCAGTCACCAGCGGCAGCATGGTCGCCATAAAGGGTCGGCGCCAGTAACCGCCGGTATCTTTGCGCTGGAAATCCATAAGAACGAAGTAACTGCCTTCTTTGTAGAGCAACCGTTCGATACGCACCGGCACATGATCGAACAATGATGCGCCTGGGCACCAGACCAGCAGCATATACTTCGCAAAGTCGATCATTGGCGCGGGCTCGTCTGAGCCTGACTTTTCCCAGAACTGTAGCAGGTCGTGAATGTCACGGATCAGAAAAAATGGTTTTTCGGCATTGTAAGTGCTGTTTCGCCCCTGCCACTCGTTGTAGACCGGCATTTCCTTGACCTGCGCGGGCAGACTGCCGGCGCAGGCAAGCAGCAGGGCGAGTGTCAGAACCGGCCGCCATATTTTTCTGATAACTGGCATCATTTATCTTATCTCCAGACCTTCTTTGGTCGGCACAATTTCGAGGCCGTTGAAAATCACGATCGCTTCAAGAATTTCATGCCAGGGGCGATCACGCAGAGAGCAGTAAAGAGGCATCAGCACCGGTTTCTGCCAGATAATTCTGACGCCGGTATCAAAGGCGATTTTCTGCAGAACCTGGTCAATCGGCTTGCCTTCGCTGATAACGCTGCCGGTTCCGTTCAGGGGCGGGAACCATTCTGCCAGGGTTTTACTGCGATATTTGTGAATGCGTTCCATGAAGATTTTCCAGCCTGTGCCCTGCACATGCACCGGAGCGACGAAAATCAGGCCACGACGCAGGTAAAAGCGGTGATGCGGGGTTACCACATGTTCCATCATCGCTTCTAGAGTTCGAACATGCTGTTTGACTGCGTTCTGCGAACCGGTCGAGCTGTGGCAGACATAGTCTTTGCGATTTGCCATGGCCACCATGCGGGTCATCTTTGAGATCGGCATAGGCAGAGTCCAGATTACATCTGTTCTATCCTTGTTCGGCAGACTGGTTTCCGGAACGAGCGCGTGATATTGCTTTGCCGCCGGGCGATAAAGCACAACACTGTCGTGGCGCACGGCAACCACGCGCAGATCAGTTCCGACCATATAGCCGGCGGTTACCAGCATTTCGTGCCCCTGCCAGCTAAGCCATGCTGCGCCGTCTTCACCAAAGCTGACGAGACCCTGCACTTTGATTTCGTCAGGGTTTTTGATCATCAGAGCATCAGCCTGAAAGGGAAAAAGCGTAACCAGCGCAAGAAGCATGATAATGCTGCGAATAAGCGAAAGTTTTTTCATGAACGATTCCTTTCACACAAAGCAATAAACAATTTTAGCATACAGCATCAATTTATTATAGAATACCTGATCAGGCAATAGCCACGGAAAACCGACAAAAACTTTAGCCGTGCCGAAAGAGATCATGCTCGACGCCCGGTATTGCCTGTCGGTGCCGAAGCTGCCTGTAGATCTATATTAGTGAGGCCAACGATGAAGTTTTATCTGCTGCTTGCGATTCTGACCGCGATGTCTGCGGTGACCGTTGTCAGTGCCGGAACCGACACCCCCCCTACCCCACCGATAGCCAAAAAAGAGCCCAAAATTACCGAAAGGCACGGGCATAAGCTCGTTGACCCTTATGCCTGGCTGCGCAATCGCGAAAGCCCGGAAGTAATGAAGTATCTGAAGGCCGAAAATCTTTATACCGAAGAAATGATGAAAGACACCGAAGAGCTGCAGAACCAGCTTTTCGAAGAAATGAAAAGCCGCATCAAGGAAACTGATCTTTCGGTGCCGCAGCGCATCGACACCTACATGTATTACAGCCGCACCGAAGAGGGCAAGCAGTATAAAATTCACTGCCGGCGAGGAGTTGAAGAAGGCGCCCCCGAAGAAATCATTTTTGACGAAAATAAATATGCTGCAGACAAGCCATATTTTGCGGTTGGCACCCTGAAAGTA
>CAZFUG010000262.1:0-6615 GCA_964522035.1 uncultured bacterium | reverse complement strand
TAATTCGGTTCGATTTCGACCGCTTTTTCCCAGTATTCGATGGAGTTGTCGAGGTCATTTGTCTTGTCATAGAGGTTACCCATCGTGAAAAAGGCTGTGTGCTCAGAGTTCCCGGCAGCAATCAGCGGCGTCAGCAGTTGTTCGCTCTCGGTGAGGCGGTTCTCATAATAATAGGCACGCGCCAGCAGCAGTTTCTGCTGGTCTTCAAGCCGGCCGGTGCTGGCAAAGGGTTCGAGCACGGCAATCGCGAGCGGGTAAAAACCGAGGCTGACGGCCATGCGGCCGACTGCAAAGGCTTCCTGTTGGCTGCTGATACTGCCGGGGTTGATCTGCTGCAGATATAAACCGACATTTTCGCGGTTGTAGCTGGCATCTTCGACGCTGGCCATCTGCAGCAAAAGCTGCGTATTGGCCGGGTCGCGTTCGAGTGCCGGTTTAACGATTTTTTCGGCTTCAGAAAAGCGGCCGGCGTTGATCAGCGCCTGACCAATCCTGATGGCCTCTTCGGTCGGCAACGGGCCTTCTTCAGATTTTTTGAGAAGCTTTTCCAGCTCTGCATCACAGACAACGCCGACTGAAGAGTCTTCGAGCTTGAATTTGAGCACTGGCGCAATTTTCTGTTCGCTGTCGACCTTGAAATAAAGGTCAATACGCGACTGGGTATTCGGAAAAACATTGAAAGAGGTTTTCGCCGCCCGGCCTTCCTGGTCGATGACAGCCGGGAAAGTATTGTGCAGTTCGAGCTCGAAATCTTTCAGCGGATCGATCGAGAAGGTTTTGACGCCGGTATTGACCATCGTCATATTGATGTAAATTTCGTCCTGGCGGGACTGACCACCGAGCCCTGACTGAAACGGCCGCCTGACATATTCGTTGACGGTCAGCACGAAACCTGAAGGGTGCAGCACGTCTTCACCCATGAAGAACACTGGCCCGCCAGGCTGCGCCAGCAGAGCGGGTGAACAAAAGAAGCCGAAAAGAAATACCAGAACAAAATAAATCTTTCTGTGCATAGTGGCAGGTATTGTATCACATCCCCGCCCCCAAATAAACCCGTGGGTCGGACCAGCGAAAAATATGATCAATAAAGAAAAACACTACCCAAAAACAGCGTTTTTTGTTCTTAAAAGCTTATTTTTCCCCAAAAAAACAGCCTTCTAAGGCAAAGTTTTCCAAAACCGTCATAACAGGCGAATTACAGTGTTAATTCCAATGCAACAATGGAGTAATATAGTCTGCCCCGTCGTCCCGCAGCGCCAGAATCCGCGTTTTTTTTACCCATGCATGCGACTAGTGGTCTGTCAATATTGAATATGCAGAATCAACCACCTCGACGTCATCCCTGCGAAGGCAGTTATCTAAGCCTTATCGATGAGATTCCCGCCTGTACCCGTTCCGGGCATAAACGCGGAAATGAAGGTAAAACAACGGATTCAACTTTGACAAAGCACTAGAGGTTGGTGGAGGCGGTGGTGGTGGTGGTGGTGGTGGTGGTTGGCTCAGCTGTGAAAAACGAGCAGGTAATCGTAGGCGTCGATCGAGCGGTCGACGGCTTTGAAAAAAAGGCGTGAGCGCCCGTAGCGCGAGGAAAAAGCGCTGCGCATCGGTTCGACTATTTCCTGTTCGTAGAGTTTTGGCGGCAGGTCGCGACCAGACCAGCAGAGAACCGCCATGTCGGCATTGGCGGCCAGGCGTACGAAAGTCGAGTAGTCGGGGGTCTTTTCAAAAGAGATGAGATAACGGCGCAGACAGTTTTTGATATCACGGCGCGCCTGTTCTAGATCGGCGTGGCCATGGAACCAGGCATGAAAAATGGTCTGAAGCTCGGTTTCCTGCGTTTCTTCGTCGTCGAACAGCAACGGGAAGGCGACAAGCGGGTTTCGATCGACTGCCAGTTCGTCGAGAGCGATATTCGAAATCTCGATGCGGCCGGTTCGGCCTTTAACGAAACTGCGGTGCTGCTCGATACAAAGGGCCAGAATCTGATCAGGTTCCAGCATCTGCCGGCATACAAAGCCCTTATTGGTAAGCCAGTAAGAGAGTATTTGATACACGGCTGCCCAGAAGATTTCGCGCTGTTTCTCGTCATCGATTTCATAGGCGGCTTCGCGCCAGTAAAACAGGTAGTCGAGCTGTTGACTGGTAAACAGGCGCTCTTTCCAGGTTTTGAACGGGTTCATTTCGAGTTCGAGCGGCTTTTTAATCACCTGATTGAACTTTTGCAGGTTTTTCTCGCTGAAACCGCCATCACGGCAGTTCAGCCACGCCCGGGCCAGCATTGCCTGACTGTCGATGGGCGAATTGAGATAGAGGGTGATTTCCTTGCGGCTGAGCCAGCTCAGAGCTGAAAAGCGATGAAAACACGGGAAAAATATCGAGTCGACACCGCTTATTTCCCCGACGGCTTCGAGCAGCCACGATGATTGCAGGCGCAGCATCTCAGTTGTTACCGGCAGCCGGCGAGAGCTTCAGCCAGAGCGCAGTCAGTTCGGGATCGAACTGCAGACCAGCCTGACGCTCGATTTCTGCATCGATATCTTTCTGGCTTTTATACTGCTTCAGACGGTATGGCCTTGAATGGCGCATTGCCGAGATCGCATCGGCGATGGAGAGAATTCGGGCAGCTTTCGGGATCTCTTCACCCTTGAGATTGTCTGGGTAACCAAGGCCATCCCAGCGTTCGTGATGCCAGCGAATAATGGCTGGCACCTCGTCTGGGGTCTGCATGCGGCTTTTAAGGTGCAGTTCGCCGAGCAGCGGGTGGGTGCGCATCAGGTATGTCTGTTCATCATTGAGACGCTCGGCAGTGCGAAGAATTTCGCGCGGCAGAAGAGTTTCGCCGACATCGTGCAGCATCGCCGCGGCCTTGAGAGCCTGCAGTTGTTCGCCTTCAAATCCGGCGGCCAGAGCAATTTTTTCGGCAGTCTGGGCGACTTCGAGCGAATGGGCGGCATCATAGCCTTCGATGCGGTCGACGATCGATGCAACGCCCGAAACAAACTGGGAATAGCGCTCTTCGGTCGGACTGGTGCGTTCGCGCAATTCGAAATAGCGATAGGCAAGCCAGGTGACCAGAACGATCAGAACCGCATTGAAAACCGAAATCAGCATAATTTAAAACCCGAAGTTGGCACCAACGATAAAGCGATGCCGATCATAGATCTTACTGGGAGTGTACAGACCGAAATCGAGACTCAGGGCTTCGTCGAAGGCGTGACGCAGACCCAGAACGAAATCATTGCCTGAATAGTCGATCGTCAGCTTCGTGTCGATATCGAGATTCAGACTGGCACCCATGATGAAGAACACCGGGTCGACCTCGGCACTCTTCTGGCTGTAACGGCCAAAAGAAGCCTTCTTTTCGTCGGGGTTCATTGCAATGTTGGTGCCAAGACCGAGAACGACGCGGTTGCCGGGCATACCGGTCAGCAGCATCACCGAATCCTGATAGCCCTCGTTCGGGTCGAGAACCGCTGCAACTGCCATGTTTGGCCTGACCTTGTATTTGCCGGCAAACATCGGCTCGGTCTGCTCGGATTTGCCGCGAATGGCAAAACGTTTGACAATCGCCACTTCTGAGTCATCAGAAAAGGCGAAAACGCCTTTGAACGTGGCCTCGTTGAATTCGGTCTCGCCAACCATGTGAACGGCGGCGCGTGCGCCACCCGGCGGCAGCACGTCAAGACCCGGCACGATCATGGTGCCGCTCAGGCCGTTGACCGTCGCATTGGCATGGGCTGCCGGTGCCGGCGCGAAACACAAACCGAGACAATAGAAAAGGGCCGCAACGCCCGCTTTAAAAAAGCGCTGCCGCCCTTGTTCGTGCAATTTCTGCGAATCAGTAGCCTTCGATTTCGTCGAGCTTCTCTCTGATGCTATCTGCTTCACTATGACCGGGGAATTTTTTGAGGAATTCCTGATACGATGCACGGGCCTTGTCATAGTCCTTAAGTTCCTTTTCGTAGAGTTCGCCTTTGCGCAGAAAGGCATCTGCAGATACATCGGCATCAGGATACTTTTCGGTTACCGAATTATAATAATCTATGGCTTTTTCAACGTTTTCAGAACTTTTGCGGTATCTGACCTTGCCGTCGATCACCTGCGTCTTCATCGAATCCATGTCCTGCTCGTAGATGCGGCCAAGACGATAGACGAGATCTTCGCCGCCGGGCGCATCGGGGAAACGCTGCAGCATTTCTTCGAGGGCTTTCGCAGCTCCTTCATAGTCCTTTTCCTTTTCGTCGAGCATGCCGATCAGCTTGCGATAACCGGAAATGGCGTCATCAGCGTCGGTGCTGGCTTGAATCGCTTTTCGGTATGCGGCGGCCGCGTCTTTGAAGTTGCCCGATTCGGCGTGCATATCGCCGAGGTCCATGTTTGCCTTGATTTCCTGTTCGTCTTTTGCATCGGCGGCAATCTCGCCCTGGGCGGCAATTGCGCCTTCCTGGGCACCGGTGCCGATCGAAAGCTTCTTCATTTTTTCCTGGGCGGCCTGAAAGTAGGTACTGTAGCCGTAATCAGTTACGATTTTCTTGTAGTTGGTGGCAGCCTGTTCATACATGCCCATGGATTCCTGGCAGGTGGCGAGATTGAAATATACCTTGTCGATCGCGAGAAATGCCGGGTGTTCTTCGATGATCTTACTGTAGATTTCTGAAGCCATCACGTAGTTTTTGATGCGTTCTTCGTAGATTCTGGCAAGATCATAAAGGGTTTTCGGCAGTTCCGGGCCGGTCACGCCACCCGAATTTACGCCATTGTTGAGCATGTCGGCAGCTTCACTGAAGTGAGCCAGTGCATTGCTCATTTCGGCTTCGGCCTGCTTGATGCGGATCTTGCCGATCTCGACCATTGCCGGCGAATGAAACTTGCCGTTGCCGAGAAGCGTTTTCAGCTCTTCGATAGCCTGTTCATAGGTGCCCTGCGCCAGAAGCTGCATGGCCTTCTGATATTCCGGCGTCGACTGTACCGGCTGAGCATTGGCCATATTGCTGCAGAACAGCATCAGTGAAACGATAAGCATTGTTTTAATCTGCTTCATACTTTTCCCCTGTTTTTTTTAAAGAATATTGTATGACTTTCAAGTGCATGATAACATAGATGCCATTAATAATGTTGTGCGTGATGGGAAATTAATGTTCAAAAACCTGTTAAACATTGACAGCGAAACTGTCGATATCAATAACACGGGGTGTATTGGCGAAGGTAGCCAGACCGAGATGGAATTCAAAGTTCTGCCTCTCGAAAAGGTCTACCCGAACCCGAACCAGCCCCGCAAGATCTTTGATAAACAGGCACTGGAAGAACTGGCACAGTCAATTCGCGAGAATGGCGTTCTGCAACCGGTTCTGGTGCGGCAGATCGGCAGCAGGTATCAGATCGTTTCAGGTGAAAGACGTTACCGGGCCAGCAAAATTGCCGGAATGAACAGTATTCCGGCGGTCATTCGCAAGCTCAACGAAGAAAGAACCATGCTCGCCGGCCTGATCGAGAACATTCAACGACAGGACCTCAATCCGATCGAAGAAGCCAGAACCCTCAGAGACATTCTATTGAATTTTGGCCTGACCCACGACCAGCTTGCAGAAAGGGTTGGGCGCAGCAGATCAGCGCTGACCAACCGGCTCAGGCTGCTGCAGCTTCCCCCCGAAGTTCAGCTGATGGTCGCCGACGGTCAGATATCGGCAGGGCATGCAAAAATGCTTGCCGGGCTGAAAGATCCCGCCGATGTACGGCTGTGGGCCAGAAAAATTGTTTCCGACCAGCTTTCGGTTTATGAAACCGAAAAGCAGATTGCCCGAGAGAAAACGGAAAACTCCAGCGCCTGTCAGAAGAAAGGCAGGTTATTGATGAGTTCTGATATGCACGTTCGAGCTGTCGAAGAAAACCTTCAGGAGCTTCTTGGCGCCAAGGTTCGCATTCGCCAGGGCAAAAACAAGGGCCGGATTGAAATTGAATTCTATGACAGAGACGATCTTGAGAGAGTTGTAGAGTCAATGGTATCGGTTTGCCTGTAGTTCTATTTGAAAGGTAAAGCGGTGTGATTATTAAATTCTGGGGTGTCAGAGGGTCAATACCCGTGCCGGGTAAAGACACCGTCGAATTCGGCGGTAATACCACCTGTATTGAAGTCTTAACTTCTGATCATGAGAGAATCATTTTCGACGCCGGCACCGGCATTCGTGTGCTCGGCAACAGTCTGATGCAGCATGAATTCGGCCAGGGCAAGGGTGTTGCGCACATTTTCTTCACCCACTCCCACTGGGACCACATCCAGGGCTTCCCCTTCTTTACACCCGCTTACATTGGCAAAAAAGACAGCAAAGGGAACCGCATCGACGATTGCTGCAATGAATTCAATCTCTACGGCGCCTCCGATGTCGGCAATCGTATCGAGACGACGCTGCGCGGCCAGATGGACAACTATTATTTCCCGGTCGATCTGAATTACCTTTCATCGAAAATCAATTTTAAAAATCTCGTCGACAACCGCGTACAGATTGGCAAAGCCACGATCACTGCCTTCAAACTCGTTCACCCGAACGGTGTGCTTGGCTATAGAATCGAAGAACAGGGCAAGTGTGTCGCTATCGCGACCGACTGCGAACACCCGAC
>CAZFUG010000261.1:0-6627 GCA_964522035.1 uncultured bacterium | reverse complement strand
CAGGATTACCTCGCAAAAGTCCTTGGTATCTGAATAAGGTTTGCGTTTGCCCTGGTAACAGTCCTGGCATTGGTCGCGAAACTCGGCTGCTGCTGGTATAATCATCGCACGCCTTTTAAAAAAATCTGTTTCTGAAACTGTGCAATCAAAGGCCCGGTTCGTGCCGGCGCCGACAGGGAGTCGTCGGATGCAACACATAAAACTGCTTGAAGAACTTTCGAATCTGCATGGAGCGCCGGGCCATGAAGACGATGTGGTGAACCATATCGTCGCGGCCTTTGCCGATCTTCGAATCGAGCGCGATTGCCTCAATAATCTGTTTGTGACCACCGCCGGCTTTGCCGCCGGAAAGCCTGTTGTGGCGCTCGATTGCCACAGCGACGAGGTCGGTTTTCTGGTCGAGGGAATCAATGCCAACGGCACAGTCAGATTTCTGCCGCTCGGCGGCTGGCATATAACCAATGTTCCGGCGCATGCCGTGGTAATCAAAAACTTCCGGGGTGAGTATGTCAGGGGTGTCGTGGCTTCGAAGCCGCCGCATTTCATGAGCCCCGAAGAAAAGTTGCGCCTGCCGAAACTCGAAGAACTCGTGATCGATATCGGCTCCAGTTCACGTGCAGATACCGAGAAGCTTTATGGTATCGAGATCGGCAACCCGATTACTCCCGATGTAACCTTCCTGCACGACACGAAGAGCAGAATCGTCCGCGGCAAGGCCTTTGATAACCGCCTTGGCTGTGCAGCTGTCATGTCGCTGATGTATGATCTTAATAATGCCAGTCTGCCGGTAAATCCGGTTGGAGTCATCAGCTCCCAGGAAGAAGTCGGGCTCAGAGGCGCTCAAGTCTCAGCCGGTCGTGCCCGCCCGGATTTTGCCATCATTTTCGAAGGAAGCCCCGCCGACGATACTTTTCGCGATGCCGGGCAGATCTGCGGCGCTATCGGCCGTGGCGTGCAGTTTCGTGTGCTCGATGCCGGCATGGTTTCCAATCCAAAGGTTCAGGCCTGGGCCCGCAAAATTGCGGCGCAGAACGATATTCCGTTTCAGGTGATCGCCCGCAGCGGTGGCAGCACCAACGGAGCGCGCTATCATCTGGCCATGCAGGGTGTTCCGACTCTGGTGATCGGCATTCCGGCCAGATACATTCATACCCACCATTCTTACGCTTCTCTCGACGATTTTGAAAATGCCATTCGCCTCGGCAAAAAGCTTCTCGAATCGCTGAATGCCGAAGTTATAAGCAGTTTCCAGAATGGCGGAACCGGTGAGCCCAGCACTCGGCCGCAACGTTGAACCGGTGCGACTGATCGTTCTCGGAACCGTTCACCTCGATCCAGACGGCTTTGCGGCTCTTCTGAAGGCTCTGAACACATTCGCGCCCGATCTCGTCTGACAGTAAACATTGTTCACGGCGGCGCAGTGCAGTATACTTTTATAAGACATTCTCGCTTATTGTATCAGGGGGACCCTCATGAAATATAGTAACCATGCCCTTTTTCGCCCGGTTTTTGCTGTACTGCTGGTGTTTTGTCTGCTGGCAGGTCTGCCGGCATGGTCGGCTGCAGCTGCAGAAAAAGAAAGTCTGAGCAGCGTCTTCGCTTCTTTCCCTGCTACCCCTATGGGTGATTCAGCGAGGGTAAGACTGCTCTCAGGTAACGAAGAGGCCTGGTATGCGCGCTGGCACCTGATCGAGAACGCAAAAAAATCACTGACCATAACTTACTTTATCGTCGACCAGGATATTTTCGGCTTCTCATTTCTCGGACTTCTGCGCAAAAAGGCGCGCCAGGGTGTGACTGTCCGCCTGATGGTCGATGACCGCTTCATGCGCAGCGCGAAAAAATTGCATGATTACGATGAACTTGAAGAACTGGCCCGCGAACCAAACGTCGAAATAAAAATATACAACCCGATCGGGCGCCAGATTCTTCCGTCGCTTGGCGATGTGCGCAAAATTTTCGCGTCGAACCACGACAAGATAATCATTGCCGACAGCCGTATCTGCCTTACCGGCGGCCGCAATATCGGGCGCGATTACTTCGTTCAGCTCGGCGAATTCACCAATGTTTTTCAGGATCTCGATGTCCTCATGGAAGGCCCCGGCGTTGTCAGCCAGCTGCAACTGGCTTTCGACGAAGAGTGGAAAGCTCTGGCAACCAGGGTGGTTCACGGCGATCCGGTTAACTTTGTCTCGCAGAGCGCAAAACTCGATCTGGCTTATCATCTGATGAACCGCTATCTGCAGGGAATGGGTGTTCCCGACCTGAGTAAGCTCGACTTTCCGCGCGGCCTTGAGAAAACGGCTCAGGAACTTTGTCGGCAGTTATCTGGTTTCAAAAAGCTGTCTTCTTATAACTCGTTTAGACCGTTTCAGGGCGAAAGAATCATGCCGGTGCGCATTCTCGACCGTCATTCCCTGCTTGGCACCAGGCGAGATATCGGGCCGAATCTGATTCGCATGATCGATGCCGCCAACAGCGAAATTCTCATTCAGAATGCCTACGTCGTGCTCGATGAAGCAGCTGAAGCTGCTCTTCGCCGTGCCTCAAAGCGCGGAGTTAAAATCTTCCTCTGCACCAACAGTGGCGAATCGACAAACCACCCATCGACCGTCGCTTTCTTTCTCACCGACTGGAAAAGGCTTCTGGCTACCATGCCCACCGCGCGCATACTCGTATACCCAAAGGGAATGCCCTGTATACATACCAAAGCTTTTGTTTTCGACCGCCAGATCGCAGTTGTCGGCACCTATAACCTCGACCCGCTGAGCATGGTCATCAATTCAGAAGTCGTATCGGTGATCAACTATGAGCCTTTTGCCCGTCGTCTGGCGTTGCGCATGGAAAAAGACTTTGCCAGATGTCTTGAATACAAAATCCGAGTTGAGGCCGACGGCCGCATTACCGTCATTTATGGCCCTGAAGCTCACACTGAAGCCGAAGTCATGAAGAAGCTCGAGCGTTTTGGCCGGATGAAATTCCTGCGCCCTCTGATCTGACAGTTTCTCGCCTCTGGTCGGCGTCAGCATTCTCGCCCGGCCTTAAAAACTGAATTTCTTGTAAAAAAATCCCGCCCGCCTTCACAAGGCGGGCGGGATTTTAATTGATTGATCAGTTGGCGGCCATTTCAGCGTATTTGCGATAGAAAGCCGCACGTTCGGCTGCGTTCGGAATTTCTTTGCGCGGCACGACCACGACATTCGGGCCCTGGGGCTTTGTAAAAGACTGTTCCATGAACATTTTTACGATTGCGGGCGGAACCGGGTAAAGGATATCGAAGGGGTCCTGTTCGGCTTTGCCTTCGCGAATCGCTTTGGTGCGTTCCATGGTTCTTTCGGTGTTGGTCTGAATGAGATCGAGTATCTTGCAGACATTTGGGCTCAGGCCTTTTCTGTCGACCTTGTCGAGCGTGGTTCCCCACAGGTTGATCGCTCTGAGTTCGTTGACTTCGCTGCTGGTGAGGCTGACAGTCGGTTCGAAATAAACCAGTTTCATGCGGTACGGAATCCCGGCATAAAGCGGGTCGGGGTTTTCCATGGTGATGGGTGAGCGGTATTCGAGATCGGTGTTGACGCCGTTGTAGAAGACACTGTAACCACGGCCGAGATAAAGGTCGGTCATGCGGTTGACCACGAACCATGCCAGGGTGCTTTCCCAGGGTGCGAAGCAGGGCCCGAAGTCTTTGAACAGCATGTATCTGATGTTGTCACATGAGGCATTAACCACATTGCCCAGTTCATGGTAGAAGGTCGATTTGCCGCAGCCGGCCGCCCCGATCGGAATGATCAGCTTCGGATTTTTTGAAGTGAGCGTGTCTTTGTTCCAGTTTTTGTTTTCTTTCAAAGATGCCTTGATAAAGGCTTCCATGTGCTCTTCGCCCTTTTTGAGCAGAGCGTTCGGGTCCTGTTCGGTGATCTGGGCGATCAGAATGGCGAGATAGGTGTTGATTACGTGATAAGGGCTGAGTTTGAAGCAGAAGTCGAACTTTGCCAGGTCTTTTAAAGCCTTGTCAAAATCGGGTTCGGCTTTGATGAGATATTTCTTTTCTGCGGCATTTATCGCAAAAATCGGCCCGTTATACATGTTCTTGGCGTCTTTGAGCAGTTCTTTCGTGTCGCCTTCAGCCTGAGCTGCTTTGAGAATGTTGGCGATACAGATGGTGATGTCTTTTTTCCAGATTATGTGTTCGTCGCTTTTGATGATCTCTGCCAGAGCCGGCAGTTTATATTTCTCAGCGATCTGTCCGAAAATTTTTCTGGTTTCCTGGTTGGTGCTCATTTATCTTCCCTTTCTTATAAAAAGCTGCTTAAAAGCTGTTTTGTAATGACAAACGATCATTGCCGCATCTTATTCTGGCTGGCAATAAAATTTTCTCAATCATTATAACCTAAATGACCTGTTTCCGGAATTACCCGGCATCACCGTAATTTTATCTGACGATATCGAGGAGTTCGACTTCAAAAATCAGAAGGGCGTTGGGCCCTATTGGCCCAGGTCCCATTTCTCCGTAGGCGAGATTGCTCGGAATCGTGAAACGTGTTTTGCCTCCGACCTTCATCAGCTGAATTCCTTCAGTCCAGCCTTTGATGACCGAATTGAGCGGAAATTCGGCAGGTTCACCGCGTTTATACGAACTGTCGAACTCTGTTCCATCGAGCAACGTGCCGGAATAATTGACCTTAACAACGCTGTCTGCCTTTGGCCTGGCTCCGGTGCCATGGCGGATAATTTCATACTGCAGCCCGGTGGCGGTCGTTATAACGTTTTTCCTTCTGGCGTTCTGAGCGAGGTGTTCAGCATTTCTTTGTGGGCGCTGACTGTATTCGGCCTGCAGAGCCTCTTCATTCTGTCTGTTTATTTTTGCAACAACTTCGTTCATTTCGGCTTTTGTCAGCCGGGATTTCTTGTCACCCAGTGCTTCTTCAATCCCTTCCGTTAAAGCTTCGAGGTCTATTTTAACGCGTGAGCGTCGAAGAGATTCGCCATAATTACGCCCCTGAGAGTAGCTGTATTTCTGTTCATCCGTCGATAACTGCACAGCTCCCAGATCAGCCGAAATCATGGCTGAAAGCATAATCATTGCAACAACAGTTCGTGATTTTTTCATTGTTCTTCTCCAAAGATCTTTTATCGCTTTAGTATATCCGAAATTCATGCTTTTACTTTATGAAAACCTGATTTTTCAATATTTCTTTAACGATTCTGTTGTCAGCATGGCTGGATAATACTATATTGCCGGCAGAAAGCAATTTTACAGGGTTGCCCTGCGGGGCTTGAAAGGTAGCTATAATGAATCGACTCACCGTTCTTTTATGTACCGTAGTTTGTGCCATTATACTGGCAGTGTCGGCTTCTCCAGTATCAGCAGGATCAGATTGCTGTTCTGCTCCTCCGGCATCAACAGAGCAGCCGGCAGATCTTTCATTGACCGCTCTGGTAAAAGGCAACAGTGCCTTTGCCGTGAAGCTTTATCAGCAGCTGGGCAGCGCCGGCGGTAACCTCTTCTTTTCGCCATTCAGCGTCTCTTCGGCTCTCGGCATGACCTATGCCGGTGCCCGCGAAAATACTGCCACAGAAATGAAAGCCGCCATGTCTTTCGGCCTCGACCAGGAACCGCTGCACGATGCATTCAGGCAGCTTAACCAGAAACTGGCGTCAGCAGCCAACAGTGACGGCCAGAAACTCAGCATTGCCAACGGTCTCTGCCTCACCGGCGGCGACGTGAGCGAAGAATTCAAGGCCCTGCTGCAGAAAAACTATGGGGCTGAACTGTTCGCGGGCGATCTTGAAAAGATCAATGGCTGGGTAAAAACAAAAACCGAGGGCAAAATCGAAAAAATCCTCGAAATGCTCGATCCAAACTCAGTCTGCGTCCTTCTGAACGCCATTTATTTCAAAGGCACCTGGCAAAGTCAGTTCGACGAAAAACAGACAAAAGAAGCCCCTTTCAGACTGTCTGAAACAGAAAATATCAATGTGCCGTTCATGTATCAGAAGGGCAGCTTCAGGCTCATCGAAAAAGACGATTTTCAGGCCATCGCCATGCCTTACAAGGGAAAAGCCCTGGCAATGATCGCAGTGCTGCCGCAGAAAGTCGACGGCCTCGCCGGCCTCGAAAAAGACCTGAGCCCTGAAAAAATCGAAGCCTGGCTGGCAGAATTAGACTCTGCTTCTGAGCAGGATGTAATGCTGTATCTGCCAAAATTCAAATTCGAAACCGGTTACGATCTGGTTCCGGCATGTGCCGGCCTCGGCATGAAAGACGCTTTTGCCCCTGCTGCCGCCGATTTCAGCGGCATGGGCTGGCCGAAAGGCAAATTATGGATATCGCAGATCAAGCACAAGGCTTTTGTCGAAGTTAACGAAGAAGGCACCGAAGCCGCCGCCGCCACCGCTGTCGAAATGGCCACCAAATCGATCAGCATGGACCCGGTGTTCAAAGCCGACCACCCCTTCATCTTCCTGATCCGCGACAACTCGACCGGCAGCATCCTCTTCATGGGCCGCGTCGCCAACCCCGCCAGCAAATAAAAAATCTACAGGCACCGCCATCCACTGGATGGCGGTGCCTGCTTTGTACGCCGGACATGCTCGGCAACTTGAGGGTGCGAGTCCCTTATCCAACCT
>CAZFUG010000260.1:0-6631 GCA_964522035.1 uncultured bacterium | reverse complement strand
ACCATGGTCTGGATGCAAACCGCTAGGCGTGCAAATCGATATAAGATCAAGATCTTCATCTTTCAACATTTGACTAAGGCTACTATAACTTGCACATCCATTTTCTTTTGCCGCCGCTTTCGCCCTATCTGCAATAGAATCACATACAGCTACAAGTTTGCAGCGTTCAGAATGCTCTTTAATTGCTTTGAAATGATTAACAGATATTCTACCACAACCGACCAAGCCAACCTTAATCATTGACGTCCTCCAAACAATACAATTATGAAATTCACACTTGACGGAGCAATAATACACCATGAAATTTTCAATTGCAATTTTTTCAAATTTAATGCAAGGTTATGTACATAAAAATTTAATTTAGTTTTTTAAAGAACACTTTAATGAGGTTAGCACATGACAAAGAAATATTTGGTTCACGAATCATCTTACGTTGATGATGGCGTCAAAATTGGTGACAATACTAAAATATGGCATTTTTGCCATATACTTGGCAACACAGAAATAGGTAAAGATTGCAGTTTTGGGCAAAATTGCGTTGTTGGTCCAAAAGTTAAAATTGGTAACAATGTCAAAGTTCAAAATAACGTATCGATTTATGATGGCGTTGAGCTTGAAGACGACGTGTTTTGTGGGCCGTCGATGGTTTTTACAAATGTTATCAACCCACGCAGCCATGTGAGCCGCAAACACGAATACAAAAAAACCCTCCTGAAAAAGGGCGCTACCGTCGGTGCAAATGCAACCATAGTATGCGGCCATACTCTTGGCAGATACGCTTTTATCGGAGCCGGTTCGGTTGTTACAAAAGATATTCCTGATTTTGCAATGGTTGTCGGCAACCCCGGGCGAATCAAGGGCTGGATGTGCCAATGCGGAGTCAAGCTGGTAAGCGGCGAAAAGCTTGAAGAGGGCAGCAAATTCAAATGCAAGGATTGTGGCGCTGAATACCAGGTAAAAGGCGGAGTATTCAGAGAAAGCTGATAAAGTTCACATTTCTGCCGCAGGCGTTTAAAATATTGCTCTGCGGCAGAAGTAATAGAACCAGGCCCAGTTGATGGCTAAAGCATCGCAAACAGCAAAATTTGATGTGGTGGTTATTGGAGCGGGAATAACCGGCGCCCTTGTTGCATGGCGACTGGCGCGTACAAGCCTTCAAGTTGCATTGATCGAGAAAGGCTCTGACGTTGCCAATGGTGCAACTCGAGCCAATTCAGGCATTCTGCATTCCGGCATACATGAAGAGCCTGATTCAGAGGTCTATCACATGTGCCGACAGGGCCTGGACTGGTACAGGCGATGGAGCGAACGGCTTGATTTCCCTCTGGTCAACAAACCAACGGTAATTCTTGCAGATTCAGTCGAGAATTTTCATAAGCTAGAGACTCTTCAGCAACTCCACATTTCAAATCTGGCTCAGAGACTTCTGCAGCCGGCTGAATTGAAAAAACGCTGGCCTTTTCTATCCGACATAACAGTCGGAGCACTTGAAATCATTGATTCAGCTCAGATTTCACCATACGAAGCCTGCCGGGCAATCGTTGAGAACGCTGTTTCAAACGGTCTGAAATTCATTACCGACTGCGATATCGTTGAAGCAGAAAAAAACGGTAATTACTGGAATTTAAATACCAGCAAAGGAAAGATAAGCGCCGGCAAAATTGTAATCGCTGCCGGAGCAGGCAGCAACGTTCTGAGCAAAATTTTTGAGCTGCCTCTCAGCGAACAGAAAATTCTGAGTGGTGCCTACCTGATGCTGAATAAAGCAGCAAAACCTTCTGCCGATGTTATTTTCTTCGGTCCACCCGGGCCTGAAACAAAAGGCATTCTGATTCAAAACACAGTACATGGCAACCTCATGCTTGGGCCAGATTCGATAGACAGCAAAAAACTTGAAAACGACCAGTTCAACTGGCAGAGAATCTGCAATCTCTGGCAGGAATGCCTGAGGCTCATACCAATTCTGGATCGCAAAGATGTAATCAGAACATTTACTGGCGAAAGGGTCTGCGTTGGCAAAAACTTTCAAATCGAAAACCACATTGACAGTCACAGTATTATTCGACTCGACGGCATAAAATCACCCGGCCTTACCGCCGCCCCTGCAATTGCAGAAAAAGTTATCACAATGCTCGGCCAGCATCTGGATGTCGGTGAAAGACATGACCTGACCGAAAATCGCCTTTCGCCAGCAAATGCATGCCTCGATGAACCAGCCGGAAGAATCATCTGCCGCTGTGAACAGGTGTTTGCAAGACAAATTCACGAAGCAATCGACCGTGGTGCTGACAATATAGAAAGCCTGCGCTGGCAGACGCGTGCAGGTATGGGCGACTGTCAGGGGTCATTCTGCCGACCAGACCTGATTAAAACCCTGCAAAAAAAACTCACCAAACCAACCGACGAAATTTATCTGAAAAATAAAAACTCACCAATGTTCACCGGCGATCTGAAATGAAAAAATATAAATTCGCAATCATCGGTGCAGGTGCGGCAGGTATGGCTGCAGCCGATGAAATATCCAGAAGTTCCCCGGATTCTTCCTGCATTATCATCGAACGGGACAGCCAGCCTGGCGGGATTCTTCTGCAATGTATCCACACAGGCTTTGGTCTGCAATATTTCAAAAAGGAGCTGACCGGCCCGGAATATGCGGTTGCGGCTTTCCGGAAGCTTCAGTCAGCGGGCAAAAACAACCTGGAGTTTCGTTTTAACACCACTGCGATCGCTGTGGAAAAAAATAAAACCCTTATCTGCAGCGACCGGCAGGGCCAGTTCAAAATCAGCTGCGAAATACTTATCATTGCTACAGGAAGTCGCGAAATCCCTTTCGGAGCCCTTGGAATTCCTTCGCATCGACCAGCTGGAATATTCGGCGCTGGCGAGGCACAACTGCTGATCAACCGGCATGCAATGCAACCCGGCAGAACCGGCGTGATTCTAGGAGCCGGCGACATTGGTCTGATCATGGCAAGAAGGCTGATATATGAAGGCATACAGGTTGCAGCCGTCATTGAGTTGAAAAAAGAACCGGGCGGTGTCAAAAGAAACATACAGACATGTATCGAAGACCTCGGAATTCAACTACTTACCTCTTCGACAATTGTCAGAGTTCACGGGAAAAACCGGGTCGAAGGGGTTACTGTAGCAAGAGTTGATGAAAGCGGCCAACCACAGTTCAATGAAACCAGGTTTGTTGCCTGTGACTTCCTGCTTACTGCGGTCGGTCTGATGCCTGAAATTCAACTCGCCAGAGATGCAGGAGCATGTTCCCTCAACGGCCATCTGCAAATAAACGAGAATGGCCGTTCAAATCTGCAGTGGCTTTATGCCTGTGGCAATGCCGCCAAAATTTTTCCTATTGTCGATGAAGTGAGTATCAGCAGTGAAAAGGTTATCAAAAAAATTTGCGAAGGGTTGAATTTATGAAACCGAGCAAAATATGTCTGGCATGCCCTCGCAGCTGTAATCTGAGGCCACAGATAGAGGGTGTTCCGGGTCAGCGTCTATGCCCAAAAGGCGAGGAATTTCTGAAACAGGAATTTTCAGAGCCGATGCGGCACTATTTCTCAACTGTAAGGCTCGATGATGGTAAATTATATGCCTATCGCACGCTCACAGAGATACCTTTTAACAACATAAGCGGGTTCTGTGAAAACCTTAAAAGAGCAGCTTCTCCACAGCAGCGCAATAAGCTGCACCAGCAATTCTGCCATGAACATAAAGTGGAATTGACCTGCATAGACTTTGACAAACAATAAAAGCCACGATTAAATCGTGGCTTTTATTGTTTACAAACTCCAGCCAAATGGCTTATCGGCAGGTAAATTCGTTAACGGTTCTGGCAACAAATTTCAGTTGTTCCTCAGTCATTTCTGGATAAACCGGCAGGGCCAGCGTTTCTTTTGCAGCTTTTTCCGATTCAGGAAAGCAGCCTTCAGTATAGCCAAGACTGGCAAAACACTTCTGCTGATGCAGAGAAAGCGGATAGTAAACCGCACAGCCAATTTCTTTTTCGGTCAGATGAGCTTTTAAAGCATCCCGATTCTTAACGCGAATTACATACTGATTATAAATGTGGTATCTATCTGATTTTTCTACTGGAGTCACCACGTTCTGGTTGTCGGCGAACAGCTGATTATATATTGCGGCATGCCGTCTTCGGCCTTCGGTCCATGACTTGAGAAATGGAAGCTTAACTGACACAACTGCAGCCTGAAGAGCATCAAGCCTTGCATTCAATCCTACTTCGTTGTGATGATACTGGATTTGACCGCCATGAACCCGCAACCCCTTAAGCCTTTCATTGAGAACATCAGAATTGGTTGAAACCAGGCCGCCATCACCGAAACAACCAAGATTTTTGCTTGGGAAAAAGCTGAAGCAACCAATTTCACCCATAACACCGGCATTTTTTCCCTTGTAAGCAGAGCCAATCGCCTGAGCCGCATCTTCTATAACTTTGAGATTATATTTTTTTGCCAGATCCAGCAACGGGTCCATATCCACACACTGCCCAAAGAGGTGTACAGGCATGATTGCTTTGGTTTTCAGACTGATCTTCTTTTCAACCTGTTCGATATTCATCAGGAATGTATCCGGTTCGATATCGACGAAAACGGCACGGGCCCCAACACGGGAAATAGAACCAGCTGTGGCGAAAAAAGTGTAGGGAGTTGTAATAACTTCGTCGCCAGGTCCGATATCGAGAGCCATAAGTGCCATCAACAGGGCATCGGTTCCTGATGAACAGCCCACGGTAAACTTTGTGCCGATGTAATCAGCGAGTTCCTTTTCAAGTTTGCT
Source organism: uncultured bacterium (assembly GCA_964522035.1). Taxonomy (GTDB): domain Bacteria; phylum Muiribacteriota; class Ozemobacteria; order Ozemobacterales; family Ozemobacteraceae; genus Rifleibacterium. The sequence goes on along the minus strand of CAZFUG010000260.1, from coordinate 1,825 downwards.
GACTTTTGGGCCGAGAATGAAGGTCTGGGTTTCTATGACATCCATTACCTCTGGTAAAAGCAGGTGCTTTATCTGGGCATACTGTGGCTTTAGATCCAACATCGGAACTTTCATTTCCATATCTCCTGACAAATTAGATTCAACAAACGCTGCTGATTCTATTACCAGCCGCAATACAGGGCAAGTTTTTTTTCAAGGCGGTCAAAAAACTTGCCTGAAGAAATATGGTGGAGTAAGATACCAACCTGAAAAATTTACTGGAGGGGTCTATGAAAAAACTGTTTGAAAAGCTGAAAAAGCGACAGACAAAGATAGCAGTTGTGGGTCTCGGTTATGTTGGCCTGCCGCTTGCACATGCGTTTTCCCAGAAATATGATGTCGTTGGTTTTGAGATCAACCAGGCCAAAATCGACCTCATGAAACAAGGGATAGACCCCACTGGTGAAATCCCTGCCGGCGGTTTGAAAGACTCAAAGATTCTGTTCACAACAGACCCGGAAAAGTTGTCTGAATGCCAGTTCATTGTTGTGGCTGTCCCAACGCCCGTAGACAGAAATAAACGCCCAGACCTGACACCTCTGGTAATGAGTTCTACAACTGTTGGCAAGTATATGCCCAGAAATGCTGTTGTTGTATATGAGTCTACGGTTTATCCGGGGGTAACCGAAGAAGAGTGTGTTCCGCTTCTTGAGAAGCATTCGGGAATGCAGTATCTGAAAGATTTTAAGGTTGGCTACAGTCCTGAAAGAATTAACCCGGGAGACCAGATCCACAGGTTGCAGACAATAACCAAAATTGTCTCTGGCTGTGACCAGGAAACATTAGAGGTGGTTGCAGCTGTATATGACAGCATACTTGAAGCTGGTGTACACAAGGCTTCTTCAATTAAAGTTGCGGAAGCTGCAAAAGTAATAGAGAACACACAGCGTGATGTTAATATTGCTTTAATGAATGAATTGTCGATCATTTTTCATCGACTTGGCATAGATACGCTTGAAGTTTTGCGCGCCGCCGGCACCAAGTGGAATTTCCTCAAATTCTTCCCCGGACTTGTTGGGGGCCATTGTATTGGCGTCGACCCATATTATTTAACCTACAAAGCCGAAGAAGTGGGATACCACCCGGAAGTTATACTTTCGGGCCGCCGTATCAACGACAATATGGGAAAATTTGTTGCCGAAAACACCGTTAAAAAGCTTATCAAAGTTGGCAAGGCGGTCAAAGGCGCAAAGGTTCTGATTCTTGGTCTGACTTTCAAAGAAAATGTCGGTGATATCAGAAACACCAAAGTTGTCGATATTATAAGCGAACTGAATGAATACAATGTTGAAAGTCTGATTTTCGACCCTTATGCCTCTGCTGAAGAAGTGCGGCATGAATACGGCCTGGAAATTCTGCCTTCCATCGACAATGTTCCACCAGTCGATGCGGTAATTCTTGCCGTTTCCCACGAAAAGTTCAAAGAACTGACGATAGACAAGCTTGCCGCATTCTGCAAAAGAGGCGCCACTCCGGTAATCATAGATATTAAGGGAGTTTTTGAACCGGAAATGGCTACAAGACAGGCAATAAAATACTGGCGACTTTAGTCTCACAATACTTGATGACTGGCTAAGACGCAAAGATCAGAGTTGGCCTTTTCGGCCAATGCCTTCGTAGAAAAAGCCCATTTCTGTCATTTTTTTTGGTTCGAAAAGATTGCGACCGTCAAAAATGACTGGCTGTTTGAGCAGGCCCTTGATCTTATCTAAATCAGGGCGCCTGAATTCATTCCATTCGGTCACAATCACGAGTGCGTCGGCCCCGTCGAGAATCTCATAGACCT
>CAZFUG010000259.1:0-6631 GCA_964522035.1 uncultured bacterium | reverse complement strand
AAACTGCCATCGCCTTCAGCAGGCAGAATTTCTACCGAAAGACTTGCCGGGCGTGACGGGGCCTGCAGGCCGTTCCATGCCTTTACCCCGCCGGAGCTTCTGCAGGCAGACGTGGCATGGCAAGAATTCTCAATGCCCTGGCAGGCAATGCCACGACAGCGGCTGACGACAAACTCATCGACTTTATGTTTGGCCCGGGGCTGACCATAAATCTTTTGTCACTGCGCCGCGGCATGGTTTCCCGAATAATTTACCGCAATCAGCATCATCTTTTACTGTGGGATACCATTGAAGAAAATGGCAGCCCGACCGGCGGTTTTTTTCTGCTTGTGCCAGACTCAGTTACTCTTGGCAGGTATTCAATGGTTCGATCGGCAGGGCTTGCAAATTCAGGCCGTTTTCATCTGCCTGATTCTGCAGAGCGAGATTGCATCGCCGGTTACCTCCGCATTTTTTCATGCGAAACCGGCTCGATTATTCCCGAAAAAATGCTTCGGATCCCGGAACTGGCAGAGTTTTTAAGAAAGAATAACAGGCTGCATTCTCTTGCAGAGCTTGAAGGCCGGCCGTTGCCATGGGCCGAAAAATACGGTGCCCGTGAACTATATACCCGTACCATTCCATATTCGAACCATCTTGCCTTTGTCTTTCTGCCTTCCGATGAGGGGGCTGTGGGTTCGCAGCTCGCTTTAACGATCGAAGTTTTCTGTCTGCTGGCAGGGTTGCTTGTATTTGCCGGCTTTTCTGGCGCTTTTCCCATCCCGACGCTCAAGCTGAAAACACGATTTTCGCTTCTGTTTCTTTCACTTGCATCCATCCCGTTTTCTCTGATTTTCGCGGCCGGCGGCCTCTATCTTGAAGAATTCAGAGTTTCGCTCATCAGAGAAACCCGCCAGAAACTTCATAAGGCCCTGTCGGCCTTCGATCAGGGAGTTGAAGACACATATCTGCGCTATCGCAGCGAATTTCAGAAATTGCGCAACCACCCGATGCTGAAGGCGGCTACTGCAAATAACCGGCAGATATCCGATGGCGATCTTGAGCAGATTAAAATTGTTCTTGAGGGCTTTTCGCCACCGTTGCCATGGGGCGCGCTGCTGCTTCTAGATTCAGAGGGGAAAAGCGTAGACCTTTTTCGCAGCACTTACCACAGGGCTGCGCTCGCCGGTTATCTGACTTTCAATCGCGTCGGCATGCTTGACGCCATGCGCAAAGGCAAGTCTCTGCCAGAACTCGCAGATGCATCTTCGCCTCACATCAGCGACCGGGATGTGGCGATCAAGCAGGCATTTGAGACTCTGGTACGCCTGCCAATCTGTCATGGTTTCGTGAACAAGCTGGTTGGAAAGCCCACTCAGGTGGCTTTTGGCAGTTTTTCCATAGTCAGAATTTTTGACTATTTCCCGTCTGCCACCGACCCTGAATTCGCAGTCAGTGTTGCCTGGCTCGAAGACGAGCTTGACTGGCATTTTTGTTCTCTGACCCTTGAAAAACTTCGCCGCGAGTATCCCGGAAGCCGCTTTGCTTTTTTCCGTGAACGGCCCGAAGGGTTAAAACCCATTGCGCAAAGCCATTCTGACCATAACCTTTCCGCACCGGCCTTTTCCGCATCTCTCGGAAATGTTTTTTCATTTCGTCACAGGGAAGCTGAACAGACGATGGAAGTCGCCTTTGCGTCTGAAAGAAGGCCAGGAATAATTCTTGCCGGCGAGATGGAAACCGGCTTTATCGAAAAACGCGTAGAAAGCATGACACGTGACTTTTTTCTCGCCTTTCTGGCCGGGATTGCAACGATTATCTTCTTTCGCAGACTTCTTGCAGAGCGTTTGATCAGACCTTTTCTGCTTCTTCAGAAATCTCTGGGTCTTGTCAGATCAGGTCGCCTTGAAAAGTTGCCCGGGGTGGCAAGGCGCGACGAAATAGCGGCAATTTTTCTTTCTTTCAATGAGATGCTTGACGGGCTGCAGGCCAGGCAACGGCTGCTTTCGCTCGTTTCCGGCAATGCGCTGCATATTGCCCGGAGCACCTCTCATGAATCTGCTCAGCACAGTGGTCGTGCTCCTTCAATGATCATTCTCGTTTCAGATATTCGTGATTTTACGACCCTCTGTGAGAAGCATCCGCCAGATATCATTACCAGACTTCTCAACCTTCATTTTGACAGGATGAGCCAGATTGTCTACTCGCATGGCGGTGAAATCAGCAGATTTGTGGGCGACGCTATCGAGGCTGCATTTCCTTTTGATGAAGGTGAGCGTGACCTTTCATGTCGTCGGGCGGTTTCGGCCGCTCTGCTGATGCTGCATACCATGAAACTTATCAATGATGAGAGGCAACGCCAGGGCCTGTTTACTTACCGTATCGGTATTGGTCTCGCATCCGGGGTTTCACATTTTGTGCAGGTGGGCAGCAATGACCGCCGAACTGAAATTCTGCAGTTGAACAGAGCTCTGAAAAAGGCGGCGGAACTTGAAAGTCTCAGCCGTGATTTTAATTCCTGCCCGCTGGTGATCGAAAAAAAATTAGGACAGATTCTTGAAAAGTGCAGTGAATTTTGCGGCTATCTGCAGAATCGTCGTTTTGAGGACAGAACTGTTTACATATTTACCGTTGTACCGCCTCAGAGCAGCTTTATCCATGCTGAAAATGCTCAGAGACAGCTATCTGAATCTAAAGTGGCAGAAGTTGATGGCAGCAGATCTGACTTGATGACGCAGATGGCGGCTTTCAAACGAGATGCCGAACTGGTTAAAACTTCGAGGGTCAGCTTTTTTCCAGGTCTTGCACTGCTGCTGATCCCTTTTCTGATAGTTCTGGCAGGCATTTTTCATGGCTTTGCCAGAAATCGCGAAGAGCTGGTCAGACAGACCCGAGACCGGATTCAGCGTGACCTTGAAATCATCAAAAACCCGCTTAATAAAAAAGAACTGGTTGAAAGCCATGTGCGGCAAACCCTTCATGAGCTTATGAACAGATACGGTCTGCCCGGCAGCACAGAAGATACAGTTGTCTGGCAGACGGCTCTGCAGGCTGAACTGCGTAAGGTGGGCCTGATTCCGGAAGAAATCGTTCTGGCACCAGCTCCGATTGGGCACTCAAGTTCGGAAAAACGCATTACAGCGGGCGCCTTTTCCCTTCTAGGTCTCAGAGAAAAACTCCGCGAAACCCTGAATGATTGTCTTCTCTGCTACGGGCAGCAGTTTGACAGGTTTCTTCTGCCCGAGCCAGAACGCCTGCGCTATCTTGGCGATTACATGAGCGGCATTCTTCTTGTGCGTGACACGCGCGCCCGCTTTGAAAATGTGAATATCGCATCAGAGAGCCTGTGGCTTTACTGGCAACCGCTTCTTAAACTGCCGGTGACGAATGCCCTGGCAGCTCAGTCTGCAGGAAAATTTGGCAGAAAGTCTGCTGATGAATATTTAAGCGATATTGCGGGAGGCGTAATCATTCTCTGTCAGTCTCCGGCGGCGATAGAGGTGCTTCGCCCCCCGCTTACAGACAGAGAAACAGCGGTTGTGCAGATTGGTGTAAAAGACAATCAGATAATTGATATGGTCGGTAACACCGGGGTGCTTGAAGATTTTTCAACTGGTCAGGCATCTATGGCGGTTTTGGCTGAGCGGTTGATTGCAGAAGTTCATCGGAAAGCAGACAACAATAAGCAGACTGCTGTTGCAGGTATCCTGGAAAAGGGTGAAGAACCGGTGCTGCATATTGCCGTTGCGCCCGTGCCCCAGGTCAGTCGTTTCCGGCAGGTTGCGGCCTTTGGCGGTGCTCTTGTCGCTGTCCTGGCAATGGTGTCGGTGATGGTAATGTGGTATCGAACCTCAAAGGAAAACGGTCTTGCTTCAACAGTCATGGGCCAGATCCTCGGGAGTTTCGTGGGAATGCTGCTGTTGCCGCTGGCGGGGCTTTTCACGGTTCTTGTCATGCTCGCCGGCGACTGGCAGACGAACCTGGTTAACGAAAACATAGAGAAATTCGGGCGGCAGATCGACCAGATCGAGCAGCAGATCAGGTTTCATCATTCATTCAGCCCGCAGCGTGTTCGTAAGATGCTTGCCGGTTGCGGGCTGAGGCAGACGCTTCAGGCTCCTGAAAAAAGGGCGTTGCAGAATGTTCTGACGCAGGCTTATTCCGGTATCATGCGCGATGGTCAGGCACTTGGCGTCAATTCACTGATGGTAGATGCAACTGACGGGCAGAGCGAATTTCTGACAATTGACGGCAGCCTGTCGCCGTCTGAAGATCCCATGAAAAGGGCTTTTTCTTTTCATGCCCGCCGGATTCTAGAGCGCCTGAATCCAGGTCGGACTGCTGCCTCAACGGGCTCAGGCCAGGCAAAAAACGAAGCAGGGCTGGTTGACGAAATCACGACGCAGCTGATTTTTGAAATTCTTGATTCCACTTTCGGTTCTGAAGCCTCTCTTGAGATTCTTTTCGGTCAGAACAAAGAAGTGGAGCTTTTCAGCAGCGTTTCCAACGATGTTCTTTTTCAGGATTTCTTTCCTGATCTGCAAAAGCCATTGGCAACAGTATTTACTATTTTTTCGCACCTTCACAGTAATATATTTGCGATTGCACGAATTCTTGCGGTAAAACAATCGGCGGCCGCTGATGGTTTTTCTGTTTTCTCTGCCAGCAGGTTGAATCCAGGTCTGCCTCTGTTGCCAGAAACGGGCGAAAGAATGCCTTTTATCAGAGAAGCCGCGGTGGGCGCCATTTTAAGCGGCTCTTTCGCTGACAGTCGAGTTTTTGCAGGAGAAGAATATTACGTTGTTGCGCAGCCGAGTGTAACCCTGCCTCAGTTCGTTTTTACCGGCGTTGCAGCGAAGGAGAAAATTTTTAAGCAGGTTCACAATCGCCTGCTGTATTTTGGCGCAGCGATTTCTCTGTTTCTTCTTTTCATGCTGTGGCTTTCGCTGTATACGGCCCGTGACATAACGGTTCCGCTCGAGAGCCTGCTTGGTGGTATTTCACGACTCAAAGCCGGTGATTTCAGATGCCGGCTATCGTTTGGCCGGGCTGATGAGCTTGAAGAGATTGCTGATAAGTTCAACAGCATGGTGCAACAGCTTGGCGAAAAAGACATCCTCGTTCGTATGGTTTCCGAGAGTGCTGCAGAAATGGCGCATTCTGCCGAAGCCGAATCAGATGCCAGACGTGGGCGGCGAAGAACTGCCGCTGTAGTTTATTTTGGTATAAACGGTTTTGATCAGCTTATGCACCGCAGTAATCCAGGTCAGATGCAGAGCCTGCTAAAATGCTGGGTAGATCTTGTTGGTGCTGTAATTGCCGAGCATGGCGGAGAAATCGATAAAATCCTGGAAGGAAAGGTTCTCGCCGTGTTTTTTGCCACCTCAGACGCGGATAAAAAATCTGAAAATCCTGAAGAGCACGTCGCCAGAGCTTTCAATGCTGCGATTTCAGCCTGTAATCGTTGTGCCGCGGCCAAAATTGTGACCGCATGCGGAATTCACAGCGGCGAAGTCATATCAGGGCTTATGGGTAATCAGGAAAGAAGAGATTTTACGATTATCGGTGACACGGTGAATATGTCGGCAAGATGCTTTGCAATCGCTGAAAAACTTGGCGAAAACGGTGGTGTCGTCTCTTCTGAAACCACTGCGGCTGGTGCCGCAAAAGATCTGCGCCGGTTTGAACTCGGAACCATTGCGGTTAAGGGCAAAGAACTTCCGGTAAGACTTGTAAGGGTCTACTGAGGAGATTTTCAATCAGAAGCTGTCAGAAAAGAAAAACCCCTGCCGGAAAACCGTCAGGGGGAGATATCTTAAAAAAATATCAGGCGGTCAAGGCTTTACGAACCTGGTCCATGCCGTTCATGCGGTAAGCGCCTTTGTAAAATTCATATTTGTGAGGGGGCAGAATGCTCATTTCGGCGGTGTCGCCCATTTGAGTCACGAGAATGTTGCCCTGACTGTCGGTGCCGCGATAGATCATTGAATGCCCGTAGCGGTTGTGACCGTAGTCGAGCAGAATCATGTCGCCGGGTCTGATATCGGGCGGCGGCGGTGGTTTTACGCCGGGGTTGATCGAAGTGGTGTATTTTTCTGACCAGAGGCCGCTCGTCGAGGTGCGGCCTGAAGTGATCGGGTATTTGACACCGGCTTTGGCGAAGGCATCTTTCTGAACCATCTGCACCAGACCGCTGCAGTCAATGCCGCCGATCTTCTGGAAACGTTCATAAGCTTCCTGTGAACGCCATTTCCAGGTGGTTATGTCGACATATTTATCGTAATACTCGCCAGAATTAAGGCCGAGATCGTTGCCCGCGGCTTTTTTCTTTTTGTAGGTTTTAATGTCATCGAAGCCGCCGAATTTGAAAACGATAGGTTCGTCAACGTATGGCTGAGCGATCTCGTCGAGTTTTTTCGTGAAAACGATATCTTCGAAAGTTTTTTCAAGCCGCTCAAGAATGCGGGCGGCCGAGTCGTGCTGACCCATTTTGTCGAGACACATTGCCTGCATGTATTCGGCTTCAAGCGGATTGCCGCTTGCTTCACGTGCCAGTTTGTAGGCGTCGGCATATTCACCGTTCTTGAAAGCCTTGCTGGCCCGGTTCAGTTTCCAGTAAAAGGGGAAGCGGCTGAAATCAAGCAGGTCGCTG
>CAZFUG010000258.1:0-6632 GCA_964522035.1 uncultured bacterium | reverse complement strand
GCCACGCCAGCCTTTCACTCAACCCAGGCGCCACTGGTTTAAATAATCATGCAATTTTCATTATTACGGCTCAAGCTGCATAATGCACGCATGGCAAAACGCTCTGCGATCTTAAAAAATTGCTGATTCCGCGCGGTTGATTCATGTTAAAATCAAGATACAGAGAGGCCATCTGATGCCAGTGTAATGGCAGCCATGACCGGCAAAACAAACTGAATATAACCCGGGAGCAACCTTATGAGTGAAACCACCAGGCCGAATTCGATCGCCCGACTGATAACCGCCAATTTTTTCGGCGCCTTCAACGACAACGCCTGGAAAATGATGGTCGCCTTTCTCGCGATTCGATCGGCCACTGCCGGCCTCCAGCCTGGCACTCAGCAGTTCGAAAACCTGTCGCAGCTGCAGACGACCATGACTTTTGTCGTCTTTACCCTGCCGATCGTAATTTTCTCGCTGCCAGCCGGGCTGATCGCCGACCGCCTCAGTAAACGCAGCGTCATCGTCTGGATGAAAGGCCTCGAAGTCGTGCTCATGGCGCTGGCCACCCTGAGCCTGGTTCACCCCGAATTCGTGCCGCCGCTGGTCATTCTTGGCCTGATGGGCGTGCAGACCGCAATTTTCAGCCCGGCAAAATACGGCATCATGCCCGAACTGCTGCCACACGACCGGCTTTCGAAAGGCAACGCCGCGCTCGAAATGTGGACCTTCATCGCGATCATCGCCGGCACCGCCGCCGGCGGCTTTCTGCTTGATCTTGCCGGTGCGAATATCTGGCTCAGCGGCTTGTGCCTCGCGATCTTTGCCGCCATCGGCTGTATCGCTTCATTCGGCATTCCGCATACCCCTGTCGCCCGCAGCGAGGGCGGCTTTGTCGACACCATCAAAGGCTCACTGCAGGCCATCCTTGCCGACCGGGTCATCTGGCTGGCGGTTCTCGGCTCTGGCCTGTTCTGGGCCATAGCCAGCCTGCTCGGCCAGGACATTCTCGTCTACGCCAAAGCCCTGACGCTTGGTCAGCCTGATTCAGATACTCTCAGCGGTCTGCCTCTGGCGTTTTACGGCATCGGTGTCGGCCTTGGCAGCGTCTGGGCCGGCCGGCTTTCGGGCCGTCTCGTCGAATACGGCCTGATTCCGCTCGGCGCTATCGGTATCGGCTTTTTCACGATGCTTTTCGGCCTCATCGCACCCGGCTATTATCTGACTCTGGCGTTCATGGCCGCTCTCGGTATTGCCAGCGGTCTGATCGTCGTGCCCCTGAACGCAATTCTGCAGTGGCGCTCACCGGCCGAACGGCGCGGCGGCGTCATCGCCCTCGCCAATGTTTTCATTTTCGCCTCAATCGTCGTCGGCTCGCTCGGCGCCGCCGGTCTGGCGGTTGCCGGCCTCACGCCGCTGGGCATTCTCATATTTACCTCGGTAATCACCACCGCCGGTATGCTCTGGGCGATCTATCTGCTGCCCGACTTCCTGATCAGGCTGATTTTCGTCATCATCACCCACTTCTTCTATCGCCTCACCATCGTCAACGGCGAAAAAATCCCGCTCGAAGGCGGAGCTCTGCTGGTTCCCAACCACGTTTCGTTCATCGACAGCTTTCTCGTCATGGCGAGCACAGACCGGCAGGTGCGTTTCCTCGTCGACGAAATCTACTATCACCATCCGCTGCTGCACTGGTTGATGAAAGCGATGCATGCGATACCCGTCTCGGCCACCGGCGGCCTCAAAATGATTCTCAAGGCTCTGCGCGATGCAGGCAGCTTTCTCGATCAGGGCGACCTGGTCTGCATTTTCGCCGAAGGCCAGATCACCCGCACCGGGCAGATGCTGCCGTTCCGGCGCGGGCTCGAAAAGATCGTGCGCGGCCGTCAGGCGCCGATTATTCCGGTGCACCTCGACCGCGTCTGGGGCAGCATCTACAGTCGTTCCGGCGGCCGTTTCCTGACGAAACTTCCTGAAACTTTCCCCTACCCCATCACTGTCACTTTCGGCGAACCGATGCCGGCAGACACACCGGCGCACGGCGTTCGCATCGCAGTTCAGGAACTCGCGACGCGCGCCTGGGACTACCGCCGCGCCGAATCGCGCCCGCTGCATCATTATTTTATCAGACGCATGCGCACCCGCCCCTGGCGCACAGCTTTCGCCGATTCATCAGGAAAATCGATGAACCGTCTGACTGCCCTGATCAGCTCGATCGCCCTCACCCGTGCCCTCGGGCCGCTCTGGGGTGATGAGAAAAACGTCGGCATTCTGATGCCCCCGACGATGGGCGGTGCCCTCGCCAATATCGCTACGGCGATGGCCGGCAAAGTCTCGGTCAACCTCAACTTCACCGCCGGCAAATCAGGCATGACCTCGGCGCTGGAGCAGGCCGGCATCAAAAGCATCATCACCAGCCGCACCTTTATCGAAAAAGCGACGCTCGAACTGCCAGAAGATGCCAAAATTATCCATCTCGAAGACGTGCTGCCGAATATCGGCTTCACGACAAGGCTTCTGGCGATTTTCGCCGCGTTCTGCCTGCCGATACGGCTGATCGAGAAGCTGTGCGGCGCCGTTTCCCGGCCATCTGTCGAAGAGACCGCGACCATCATCTTTTCGAGCGGCAGCACCGGTGAACCGAAGGGCGTCATGCTTTCGCACTACAACGTCGCTGCGAACGCAGAGGCGGTCGGCCAGGCGATCACCGTCAACGATTCAGACAAGCTGCTCGGCATTCTGCCGCTGTTTCATTCGTTCGGATACATGTCGCTGTGGTATGCGATCCGCTTCGGCATGGGCATCGTCTTTCACCCGAACCCGCTCGACGCCGGGAAGATCGGCGAAGTGATCGAGAACGAGGCGGTCACTTTCCTGATTGCGACGCCGACTTTTCTGCAGATTTACATGCGGCGCTGCTCGCCCGGGCAGCTTGGCAGTCTGCGCATCGTTTTCACCGGCGCCGAAAAGCTGACTGAGAAGCTCGCGGCCGCTTTCGAAGAGAAGTTCGGCATCAAGCCGATCGAAGGCTACGGCGCCACCGAATGTGCCCCGGCGATCACGGTCAGCACCCTCGACTACCGTGGCCAGGGCATCTACCAGTTTGGCTCTCGGCGTGGCTTTGTCGGGCACCCGGTGCCCGGCGTTTCGGTGCGCATCGTCGATTCTGAGACCGGTGCCATGCTGCCGCCCGGCAAACCCGGGATGCTTCTGGTCAAGGGCCCGAACGTCATGCAGGGTTACATCGGCCGCCCCGACCTGACCGCAAAGGTTCTCAAAGACGGCTGGTACACGACCGGCGACATCGCGATCATGGACGAAAGCGGCTTCATCAAGATCACCGACCGTCTGTCGCGTTTCTCGAAGATCGGCGGCGAAATGGTGCCGCACGGCAAGGTCGAAGACGCACTGCACGAGGCGTTCGGCTCCGATATCAGGGTATTTGCGGTCACGGCCGTGCCCGATGAACGCAAAGGCGAGTCGCTCGCCGTCATTCACACGATCGACGAGGGAAAAATCGTCGCCGTGCTAGAAAAGATGGCCGGCATGGGTCTGCCGAATCTGTTTATTCCGAAAAAGGACAGTTTTGTGAAAGTCGATAAAATTCCGGTTCTCGGCACCGGCAAAGTCGACCTGCGCGGCCTCAAGGAAACCGCAGTCAAAGCCCTCTGCCCTTCAGCCTGAGAACGAAACCAGAGTCATGACCCTGTGAGAAAGGATCGAGCGATGTCTGAGATCAGATACAATGCGATTACTGGTGACTGGGTGATTATTGCGACCGAGCGGGCGAAGCGCCCGATGAATTTTGCCGAGCGGGCGCAGCAGGCGGTGGTGCCGGCTTATGTTGCCGGCTGCCCGTTCTGTCGGGGCAATGAGGCGGCAGCGCCAGATGAAGAGTATCGGCTCGACGATGCTGCCGGAAACTGGCTGATCCGTTCGGTGCGCAACAAGTTTTCGGCGCTTTCGGCGGTCGGTGAGGCGATGGCCCTCGACCCCGAGAAAAAGACCGTCAATGGTGTCGGCCGCCACGAAGTTATTGTCGAATCGCCGCGTCACGATCATATTATTGCTTTCCACACGTTTGAAGAGACGCGCAATCTGCTCGAAGTCTACCGCCGGCGTTTCCTCGCGTTTTATGAAGACCCGCGCGTCAAACACGTTATTCTCTACAAGAATCATGGTCCCGATGCCGGCACTTCGCTCGAGCACCCGCACTCGCAGATCGTCGGCACTCCGGTCATACCAGGTCAGGTGCTGCAGCGCATCGAGCTCGCCGAAAAGTCGCTGCACGAAACCGGCATCTGTCTCTACTGCAAAACTCTTAACGAAGAAGTCAGCGAGGCGAAGCGCCTGGTAGCTGAAACGAAGCATTTTGTGGCGTTCATCCCATTTGCGTCACTGTCGCCCTACCATGTCTGGATATTCCCGAAACGGCATTCGGCATGTTTTTCGACCGCCAGCCAGGGTGAACTCGATGACCTGGCGGCTCTGCTGCCGAATGTTCTTGGCCGGCTGCACACCGCTCTGCAGAACCCCTCGTTCAATTTCGTCATCAGATCGCTCGCACCCGACGAAGCCGATGCCCCGCATTTTCACTGGTATCTCGCCATCGTGCCGCGCCTGTCGAAAGCAGCCGGTTTCGAGCTGGGCACCGGCATGTATATCAACAGTTCTATCCCCGAGCACAGCGCCGAAACCCTGCGCCAGGCCACCCAGGCCAAAAAGCAGGAAACGACGGCATGAGCGACTCTCGTATGATTTCGCCACTATTTGCGCCTGAAGCATGCAGAAAGCTCCCGATGTTCTGCGGGTCACGGCCGGCTAAACCCTGTGCGATGGCAGAATTGGCTGAGAAGATTACCGAAGGCGTTACAGAGATACTTCCGGCCGCTGAAATCATCAGTCGCTGCCGCAAGATTTCAGGTTTTTCGCACGAAATCATCGGTCGCAGCGATAAAGATGCTGCGATTGATTTTTATAAAATCGGCAGTGGCAGGCACCCGGTTCTGTTTTACGGTTTCCCGGACCCCGGGGAGGCGATCGGCGCTACGGTAATTCTGGCACTGATGCAGGCTCTTTCTGCCCCTAAATGTGTTCTGCACCATTTCGATGTCACCTGGCTGTTCATTCCATGTTTGAATTTTGACGATCAGCCCGACAACGGCAAATCGCTGCGCCGGGTCATGAAAACCGCAGCCCAGGAAGTCGACTGGCTGGTGCACAACCCCCGCCCGGAAACCACGGCCCTGCTTGATGTGCTGAGGCAATATCGCCCGCTGTTTGTTTTTCCGATGCACGATGAATTTCACTGCAGCGAGATAAAGCCGGTGTATTTTCCGGTATCGCACCCGGTGCCCGCATGGCTTGCCGAAGAGCTGCGCCGACTCGTGGTTCAGGCAGGTTTTGCGATCGACTCTTCATTTAACCACCCGCAGATGGGCGCAGGCTTTTTCATCATCGAAGAGGAGGCCGGCGAAGAGTTTTCCGGCTGCACCTGGTCGATCGCCCAGCAGCACGGCTTCGTCTTCATCTGCGAACTTTTCGCCGCCCCCGGCATCCCTCACAGAAAGCTCGCCGCCACCCAGCTGGCAGCCGGCCTGACAGTAATGACCGCCCTGAAAGATTTATCTATCGACCTGCGCTGATCAACAACGCTGCGATAAATGTTTGAATTCAGGCTGTTATCGATAGCATTCCCGCTGTTCCCCGGAATGTGAAAGCAGGAGCCTCAAGTTTTTTCAGCCAGACAAAATTTGCCTGCTACCCCCCTTGGGAAAATTGGCAATTGCCTGTTATAATAATTTCATATTTATATGGCCTCAGGCCATATCATATGAGAATAAATAAGAGAAGATAACGTGAACAATGGGGTTTCAGAACATATTGCATCTAAAATCATCGGCATTAAAGCCGGTTGCCTGCTGCAGGCTGCAAATATTGCCGCACCGGCCGGAATTGGCAACGCCTCTACTCCAGAAGTCTTTTTTCAAGACCAGCCATCAACAAAAACCAAAAACTCCACGAAAAAAGCAAAGACATGTCCAAAATGGCCCACCAGGCCTCACTACAGCTTTCTGTATAGTCAATTAGAATACAGATTCTGTATAAAATATCTGTTATAACTCATGAAACAATATCGAATATCTAAATACAATCCAGAATTCCGAAATGCAGACGGAACCTACAATCTGAGTGAATGGACTTCTTATGGTGATGTGGGTGAGATTGTTTCCAAAGAAGAATATGAAGAAGTGGAAAATTCGTATATTGAGAGCGCATTGAATTTTTTGGAAGAACAAAATGTCTCAAATCTAAAAATAACTTATTTAGAGAATAAACAAGAATTTAAAGAGCCCAGTGTTACGCTGGAAACTGGCGTTGAGTTAAATAGGGAACAATTAAAAAAAGTATTAAAAAGCATGTTACGAGAAAAATACTGGGCTAAACTTGAAAATGACAATTCATTTATTCATTTTGGCTGGGACTACTACATGTATATTGGAGTCCCAAAAGACCCCAAAATGGCAAAAAAATATGCCGAATCAAGGGGATTATATGTTGAAGAATTTGAGTCACCGTATAATGAAAATGAGTTATAACGAATAAGGATATATCGTGCGCAGCCACGATATATCCAATTGTTGAACCAG
>CAZFUG010000257.1:0-6651 GCA_964522035.1 uncultured bacterium | reverse complement strand
CGCGTCACAAATTTTATGCAATCACTTAAAAACAACCATCCAGGGTACAGCCAGACTGAGTTTTACCCCACGGCCGCCGCGGCGGGTTTTTCCGGTGGCGATGCGGGTTGATGGCGCAAGACTCTGCAGCAGCCTCTTCAATCTCTGTACCGTGCTCTTGAACGCACCGGTATCGAATTCGGGGTCAAAGTTTGTACCCCATGCCGAACGGTACATGGTGTCGATTTCGACCGGGTGTGGCTGTGCCATAAACAGCTGCAGCAGCACACTGTGCGGAATCGAGCCAGCCTTGAGTGCTGCCCGGTTGCCCGAGTAGCAGAGCTGGCCAGCCGGAGCGTCAAAAACCAGCGTGCCGGCCGGCAGATTTTTCTGCCAGGCAAGGTATTCTTCATGATGCATGGTTCTGGTGTTGTCACGGCTCAGAAGCGTAAAGAACTCCCCGGCCCTCGAACTGCCGGGCAGAATTTCATTTACGAGGTGTTTCAGGCCTTTGAACTGGCTGAAAAGATGTTTCATCATACCTGGCGGGGTACGTGAAATATGAAATCTGAGATAGGCAACTGCCTCTGCCGAACCCTGCAGTTTCAGCCGATTGGCAAGGTGTGCCCAGAACGGGTCATAACAGCCTGAAGCCTGAAACTTCTGCAGCTGTTGCACCAGATCGAGCTCTTTGACTGCGCCAGGAAAATAAAGGGCGGTAATAATATTCAGCTGAACGAACTGAATGCGCTCGCTGTCGGCACCAATGCTTTTGCGGGCTGCGAGAAGCATATCGCAACCCTCGGCCTCGCGCCCCTGAAAAACCAGAACCGATGCAAGACCATACTGCAGATCACCGATCTGAATTCCGGGTGCGTCGCGGTCAGTCGCCTCGGCGAGCATTCTGCGATAGAGAGTTTCGGCTTCTGTAAGGCGCATGTTGTAAATATGCGACATCGCGAGCAGAGTCTGCCCGACATGGCAGGCGCGCGGTTCAAGGCGGTTCTGCTGTTTGAGCAATTCGGCGTTATCGACCCAGGTTTTTGCCGCGGCGGTTTTGCCGAGAATTTCGCAGATCCAGGCTAGAAGAGAGTAAATTTCGTAAATGCCGCTGAGATTTTTCTTCTCTTCGCGCATAACCAGAACTTCGCGGAAAATCTTCATTGCCTTGAAAAAATGCCCGAGCTTGAGAAACAGCTTGCCCAGACCCATACCGGTCACCGAGGCGTTCCAGATGTTGCCCTGAGACTTGTATAAACTGTATGCCTGTGACAACTGCAGTCGGGCGCGCGTGAAATTACCGGTATCGAATTCTACGAGACCGATATTGGCTAGAAATGAGGGCAACAGAGTTTTAAAACCATGCCGGCGAGCGAGATGCAGCCCTGAATGATAATGCAACCGGGCCGACTGCGGATGGCCCCTTGAAAAATAGATGTTTCCGAGTGAATTTTCGGTTCTTGCCAGCCATTCAAAGTCATTCTGCAGAACGAAGGTCTCGCGCGCCAGAAAAAGTTCTGCCAGCGCTTCGTCATCGCGGTTAAGGCGTTTTAAAACAAGCGAGGCGGCGTAGAAAATATGCCCCAGCGAGCTGTCATGTGAATCTTCATACTGCAATTTGGCTTCTTCAAGCAGATTGAGCGATTCTTCGAAGCGTTCCTGGGCCGAGTAAGTCTTCGAAATGTCGATATAGGCAGTGTGCGAAAGCTTTATGCCGCGGGTGAGATAATGACCGGCGAAAAAATTGATGATGGCGAAGCGGCCGCCATAAAACAACTGCTGGCTGAGTTCTTCGAATCTTCTGATGACTTCATCGTCGAGACCGGCAAGTGCGCCAAAATAAATGGCCGCCTCGGCCCGGCCAAGGTCATTTGAGTCGAGGCTGTTTCTGACCCATTCGGTAATTTCCGGCATTCTCAGGTTCAGCACATCAGAGCGACCAGTGATGAAGCTGACGAGCATTCTCGGAATCAGTGGCGGAAAATCCGGTCGTTCGATCGCATTGAGACCGTTATTGAGAAGCCATTCGAGCTTTTCACCGCTGAGATTGCGGAAAATTTCGATGAAATAATTTTCGATAATCGCCTTGATCCGAGGCTCTGGTGACTGCCGGATAAAAATCATGCCACTGGCCGCCTGTTTTTCGCAAAATTCCGGCAGATGGCGCAGCTCCATCCAGAGGCGGGTTTCACGGTCGACATCGTCGGGTGGCAGAGCAGGGGGCTGCAACAGAAGCGCGGCAGGCAGGCGGCAGTTGAAAAGTCCGTTCCAGATCAGATTTTCTTCTTCAGCGGGGTCGAGTTTGACCGGAGTACGCTTGAAAAGCTTCAGCGGCAGTTCAGAGTAAACTGCCCGGCCGCTCCAGGCAAGATACAGCGAAACCCTTTTTAGAACGCTGTCTGAAGTCTGCCTGGCAATGCTCAACAATGTTCTGAGGTTGTATGAGACGCTGCAGAACAGTCTGGCGACTTCTGAATACGGCGGAGCGTATGAACAGTCTTTCGTCAGATCGACGAGAGTTTTTTCAATTGTTGACACCCGCAGGCGTTTTCCGAGAAAGGCAATATTCTGGGTAAATGAATTCTCTTCGGTGCCGTGAAAAACAAACACCAGCTCAAATCTGCCGATAACCCGGTTGCGCCGGCGCCGGTCGGCAACGATGGTCAGCGTCGCCGGCGGCTCAGGCTGAAGACCCAGCAGGTAAAGGGCCGTCTGATGCGAAAAGTATTCACCATCGCCTTCAGTCAGGCCATCAAGCTGATCGATTATTTCGGCAAAATTCTGCTGACCGCTCAAAACAACTCCGTCAGTCATTGGTAATCTGCCTGCCCACAGGCCGCCAACATCGCCATATCAGATGCCGGCGGCCGATGAGCCGCTGAGTGAATTCAGACAAGGGTCTTAACGTGTTTTTCGACAGTTGCAGAATCGGGGGCAACCGGTTGCGGCAGTGTGCAGACCGATATTGCCGATTCGATATCCTTTAGACCGTTGCCGGTGATCAGCACGACGACTTTTTCGTCGGCTTTAATGTTGCCGGTAACCGCGTGTTTTTTGAACCCGGCAAAAGCTGTAACGCCAGCAGGTTCACCAAATACTCCGGTTGAGCGTGGCATTTCGAGAAGTGCCGACTTGATTTCGTCATCGGTAACCGAGATGCAATCACCATTTGATTCTTTGAAGGCGCGCATCGCCTTTAAACGATTGCGCGGAATACCGACTGCGATTGAATCGGCAATTGTGTTGCCCTGCTGGGCGACGAATTCGCCGGTTTTCATGGCCACTTCAACCGGGTTGCAGCCGGCGGCCTGGACACCAATGATGCGCGGCATGCGGTCAGACAGCCCAAGCTGCATCAGGTCATAAAAGCCTTTGTAAATGCCTGAAGTGATGCAGCCATCGCCGATCGAGACATAAACCCGGTCGGGCACTTCGAAACCCATCTGTTCCCAGATTTCGTAGGCGACGGTCTTTTTGCCTTCGACGAGAAATGGGTTGTAGGCGCAGTTGCGATTGTAGAAGCCAAATTTCTTCGTTATTTCTACCGACAGTTCAAAGGCGCGGTCGTAACTGTCATCGACAATGACGGTTTTGGCACCATAAACCAGCAACTGGGTGACCTTAGCTTTGGGAGCGCGTTTTGGCACAAAAATAACGGTCTTCAGACCGGCCGAGGCGGCAAAACCGGCGAGAGAACTGGCGGCATTACCGGTCGAAGCGGCACAGATCGTCGTCGCACCGGCTTCTCTGGCCTTGGCGATCCCGACGGCGCTGGCGCGGTCTTTGAGCGAGGCGGTAGGGTTGCGGCCGTCATCTTTGATGTAAACATTGTTGAGGCCCAGTTGTTTTTCAACGGTAGAAGCACGATAAAGCGGGGTCCAGCCGACCTGCAGCGGGGCGATCTGAGTGCTGTCGGCGACCGGCAGCATTTTGCGGTAGCGCCACAGCGAGTAATTTTTCGAAGCGGCGATTTCTTCGCGGCTGATCTTAATCGATTTATAGTCGTAAACCACATCGAGAATGCCATCGATGCCGCAGACATCGCAAACATAGCGATCGGGCGCATCCGGAAACTCTTTACCACATGCCATGCACTTTAACAGCTGAACTTTCATTCCGTGACTCCTTGAAATTTTATGCTGTGATTATAACTCTACCGGTCCGTTTAAGCCAAATCAATTAAAACTTTGCAACAGAAAGCGGGACTCAGGGCAAAAATATGGCAATCGCTCTAAAATGCCCGTGTCCCTCATCAGAACAAGATTTCCGCCGCCGCGGAAATGACGCAGTTAATATTCATCATTTCGGGTCTACGCCCGGAATCCAGAAGTTTAATGCGATTGCCCTGAGGGTAAAATCTGCCTGTTTGCTTTTGGCGGGGGTAGGGTTATAATATGCGGGTGTTAGGATGCTCTATTTAATTTAAGGAATTAAAAATGAAAGCTCGTATTTTAACCGCCGCTCTCTTTTGTGGTCTGCTTTTCGCGAATGCTCAGACCGGTTTTGCAGCTGACCCCGAAGCTCTCGACATGTCGAAACTTCGCCAGGAAATGATGCAGAACCCCGGCCCGGTCATCGAATTCATGCAGACCAATCTGAACCCGCTTCAGGAAAAAATCAAAAAAGCCGGCGAAGAAGGCAAACTGCGCGGCCCCGAAGATATGAAAGCCCTGCTGGCTGAAGATGCTAAAGCCATTTTCGCCAAAGCTCCCGATTTCAGAAAAACCCTGACAGAGCCTGAATACCGCCTCAAGCTCGATGCCGAACTGGTTCAGCTTGGCGCTGCCGCCGGCCTCATTGATGAAGTGGTCACCGTGCTCAACAACTGGCAGGCCGGCGAAGTAAAAGAAGGTCTCGTAGTTTCTGCCGCTCAGCTGCTGCAGCAGAACAAAACCGAGATGACCCCGGCATTCGACGAAATTCTCAAAGAAGCCGCCAAATCGAAAGACGAAAAGATTGCCGGGTTTGCCGGCCGCATGCTCGACCCGTTTTTCCGCAATCCGGTTGGCAAACCGTTTCCGGCAATGCCCGCCGGCAAAAAGACCACTGACGACAAAGATCTGACCCTCGAACGCTTCAAGGGAAAAGTGCTGCTGGTTGATTTCTGGGCAACCTGGTGCCCCCCATGCCGCGCTGAAGTTCCGTCAATCGTCAAAGCCTACAAAGAATACAAAGACAAGGGCTTCGAAATCCTCGGCATCTCTTTCGACCAGGACAAAGCCGAATTCGAAAAATACATCAAGGAAAACGAAATGCCCTGGCCGCAGTATTTTGACGGCAAAGGCTGGGAAAACGAAGTTGGCCCGACCTATGGCGTTCAGTCGATTCCCACCATGTATCTGCTCGACGGCGAAGGCAAGGTAGTCACCACCGACCTGCGCGAAGGCAAGCTCGAAGAAGAACTCAAAAAGCTTCTCAAGTAAGCATCAGTTCATAAACAGGGCAGGGGAGCCAACCGGCAAACCTGCCCTGCTTTTATCTCCGGCCAGTTCGCAGCTGCAAAAGCTGATCACATCAACCAAACCAAATGGAATATCTTTCGGAATTCGGGCATATCGGTCTTTTTATCGCTGCTTTTCTGGCGGCGACGATTTTGCCTTTGAGCTCAGAAATAGTTTTGAGCGCCTTACTGCTGAACGGCCTGTCGCCGATTACCCTGGTAATAACGGCAACAGCAGGCAATGTTCTTGGCTCACTCACCAACTATGGCATTGGTTTCTGGGCCAACCGGGTCGTGATAAAAAAGTGGTCAGGCATGTCAGACGACGATTTTTTGAAGGCAGAGCAGCGCTTTTCCAGATATGGCCTCATATCGCTGTTTTTTGCCTGGGTTCCGGTAATCGGCGATCCGTTAACCATTGTAGCCGGCATTTTACGGGTCCAGCTGCGCTGGTTTCTAATTCTGGTCACCGCCGGCAAGTTTCTTCGCTATATCTTAATCAGCCTGATGACACTGAAAGTATGAATCAGAATTATATGAAAGAGGAAAATGGACTATGTCACATAATTATTCAAACTGTCGCCGAGGATTGATTATTATTTTGCTGGCGGCATTGTTTATGCCCGTGCATACATTGAATGCTCAAGTTAAATTTCAATGGATGAAGAATAAGCCCGGGCAGTGGATTTACAAATACAATATAAACAAAAAATCCGCTGATGAACTGCAATTCGAGAAGCAAATCAAAGAGTTCTCAGAATGGCTGCGTCAAAGCATTCCTCTTTTCAATAAACCAACAGGGTATGACCTGAAAGTGCACGTTGTAAGAAACTTTTATGAACGGCAGATAAAGTCGCCCGCCAACTATGCTTTGTCTGCTGACATATTGTTCAAATTTGAGCTTTTTGACAATGCCGGAAAACCATGGACAGCAGAACTGCCATCCGCAAGTTATTACAATGGCCCCTGCATTAACCGGATTGCCGGAAGTGGTTCCTGGATTGGTTCTATCGGGCAGTTTGATTATTACAACAATACAAAACACGATCCGAAGCTTGAAGAAAAAATTAATAAAGCTGCCGCAAAACTCGATGAGATGATGACTGTATATCCGCTCGAAAGAGAACTGGCTCCCGGTCTTCATCTATACAAATGTGAGGCCAGGGGAAAATTTGTCGTTGTCTTTCGGCCCGACCGGCCGGGGTATCTTGTTCCTGTAACGCTGCGGGAAC
>CAZFUG010000256.1:0-6660 GCA_964522035.1 uncultured bacterium | reverse complement strand
GGCTAGACGGTCTTTTTTCAAGACAAAATAGGACAATGAGGGCAAATTTAGGACAAAATTAAGACAATAAAGTGCAAACAATTCGATCAAGACTTGCGTCAGCTAGAAAGATAAAAAATCAATTTGACACCTCAAACTAGTCAGACTAGACTTAATATATAGCTTTTAAATTCTAGGAGACAAAAAATGAAATCATTCTGGAAACTTCAAGATGCCAAGGCAAAATTTAGTCAGATTGTTGACGAGGCAATCAAAAACGGCCCACAATATGTTACCAGACATGGTGCAGAAGCTGTCGTTATTGTTTCTGTTGAAGAATTTGAAGAACTAAAGTCTTCAAAGCCTTCTTTCAAGGATTTTTTGCTTTCCTGCCCAAAGGCTAGTCTTGAATTAGAACTGACTCGGCAAAAGGACTTCCCAAGGAGAATTAACCTTTGAAATACCTTGTGGATACCTGTGTCATTTCAGAGATTGTAAAACCATGCCCCAACAAATTACTGATTGAATGGATTCAGGAGACGCCTTCGGACCGACTTTTCTTAAGCGTTCTAACTATTGGCGAAATTAGAAAAGGCGTGTCAAAACTCCCAAATTCTAAAAAGAAAGCCAAACTTACAGAATGGCTAAACACTTTGATTGAAGATTATAAAGACCGGATTCTTGCGGTTGATTTAACTGTTTCTGAAAATTGGGGTGAAATACAAGCTTCTGCAGAAAAAGAAGGGCTAACACTCGCAACAATAGATGGCCTGATCGCATCAATTGCCAGAACCCACAATTTGATTCTAGTAACAAGAAATGAAAGCGATTTCCAGGGATGCGATATTCCATTATTCAACCCCTGGAAAAACGAAAAAAATTAATTAAAGCCCATCTAACATTTGCGTCGAGGCGGAAAATAACCGCCGCTCACGACTTGCGTTAGATGCAATTAAGCCCCGAATAATCAAACAATCCAGCTCTACGGGCGGCAGAAGAAGCTATAGTGGCATTGAAGGCTATAAAAAATTAAGACAATTTAGGACAGATAATACAATACAGGCGCAATGCAACTTTTCGGTGAACAAGTGCATTTATAGAGGAGTTGAAGCGATACGAATAAAAAGTTACCTGGCCGGGGCGCCTTCGACAATGTGCCTGAAATCGATTGTCACAGTCCTTGACGATCGCACAACCAAAGGCAAGTCCAGCGCCAACCGCTTTCAGGTGCGGCAGGTCGATCATGAACGGGCTAAACGGCCTTTTTTCAAGACAAATGAAGACAATGAGGACAAATTTAGGACAGACCAATTTACATAAACCAAGTGTTTAATACCCAACCTTGACTTATCAATATCAATAAGTTATTATATTTAATAATGTGGAAAATTTTTGAACATAAAAGCGTTCCAAAAACCTGCAAAAAGCTTCCGACTCAAGTTCTTAAAAAATATGAGTTATGGAAAAATCTTGTCTATCGGCATGGGCCTTCCATTCTAAAAAATTTCCCTGGTTTCAACGATGAAAAACTTTCTGGAATTCGCGAAGGGCAAAGATCATCTCGACTCAATCTTCAGTTCAGAGTTATTTATGAAGTCGAAAATGAAAACATCATGGTTTACGTCCTTGAGATTACTCCGCACAATTATTAGGAGGCGTTATGAAAAAAAATGATTTTTTGCCAGCCAGACCCCAAATTACTGTAACTACGGGCGAAACAATTAAAATGTTAAGAGAACTTAAATGCTGGACTCAAGAAGAATTGGCAAAAAGATCAGGAATCAATGCCAAAAACATCAGCTTACTTGAAAATGACAAAATTGAAATAGGAAAAAAGAGAGCAGAAAGTTTGGCACAAGCATTTGGGATCCATCCTGCAATTATTATGTTTCCTGAATATGAAGCAGAATTTATGCAAAAAGTGGCATGATTATTTTCGCCATTGCAGAACTGCTTAAATAAATGATAAATGGCCTAACATTTGCGTCGAGGCGCAAAATGGCCGCCGACCACGACTTGCGTTAGAATCAAAAAACAAACCCACACATCTGCTTGTGGTATAATATGTGTGGAGGTGAAAATTATGCCTACAAATCTCGCAATTGATGACGATCTTTTGAAACTTGCTCTTGAAATTGGAAAGTTGCGAACCAAAAAAGAAACCGTTAATCAGGCCCTAAAAGAATTTATTGAAAAAAGAAAGCAGAGAGAAATTATTGAACTTTTTGGCAAATTCGACCCAGATCCAGATTATGACTACAAATCCGGACGAAAAGCATGAAAACTCTTGTAGACACCTGCATTTGGTCTTCTGTTTTGCGACGGGACAAAATTGCCAACAAGGAAATTGAGAAAAAGTTAATAGAATTGATTTTGAACAATGATGCCCTGATCATTGGTCCAATAAGACAAGAAATTTTATCTGGTTACTCAGATCGAAGAAAATTCAAAAAACTCAAAGATAGACTGGATGCCTTTCCAGATCTACAAATTATTGACGACGACTATATTATAGCTGCAGAATTTTCTAACGAATGTAGAAAGAATGGAATTCAAGGCGGACACATTGATTTTTTAATCTGTGCAGTCGCTTCCAGAAACAAGATACCCATCTTCACCTGCGATAATGATTTTCAGCAATACTCTAAAATCATAAAAATTGAATTATATTAAGACGTCTAACATCGGCGTCGAACCCGAAAATAGCCGCCGCGCACGACTTGCAGTCACAAGCCCGGCTCAATCCGGCGATGTGCTTTTGAAACCGACAAAACCACGCCTGGCCTTTAAATGCTCCAGGGCCGCCAGACCTTTTTCATTTTTTTCCAGATCAGCGAACAAATTCCGCAACCGGGCCTTCAAAGGCCCACTCATATCTTTGCGCACCACCAGCGGATCACCGGGAATGAGTTCGGTCCAGGCGATTGCCCTCGTTCCGGGCGGCAGTATAATTGCCGCCGAAGCCTCGGTGGGAGTGTCTCTGTAAACCGCTGCGGCATCAACGAGGTCGGCATTCAGAGCGTCAAGACTCTTGGTATGGTTGCCGGTAAAAATGACCTCTGAAAAAGAGGCAACCGGATCGATGCCCAGGTTGCGAAACAGGCGCGCCGGCATGATGAAACCACTTCCCGAAAGCCGGTCTACATAAGCAATGCGTTTGCCGACAAGCTCCTGCAGGGTCTGATAAGGAGAAGTTTCTTTGACCAGAATAGCGCCGACATGCCCGAGACTGTTCTCCCTTTCAGGTCTGCAGATTATTTCCCAGCTCGGGCTGGCGGGTGAATTCTCAAAGAGAGCATGACTGAACCACGCCAGATTGATTTTGCCGAATATCAGCAACTTGCCAAGGGATTGATAGTCCACCGCGACATGTATTTTGACAGGTCTTTGCAGATGCAGTTCAAGATAATCAGCCAGTGGCCTGAGATCCTGAAGAATTCCGTCGTCGGAGCCATAAGGCAGAACACCGATGATAAAATCCTGCTTTTCCACAAATTCCCAGTTTATTTTCATGGTGTCCATGGTTTCGCAATACGCGCCAGAAGCTGGCCAGAAAGCCAAAACCAGCAGCAGCGTAATTATCTGTATGATGCGTTTACTCATCGTTCCTCCCGCTACTTATAGAAGTTGGTCGCCAAGCCTGTTTCGCGCTTCTTCACCGGTTAATGCCACAATTTGCCCCAAACCCGTTTCTATCAGACAACTCCGCAGATCATCATGGCCCTTCTGCCCATCGAGCAACGGCAGAAAAAGACGCGCAAACCCCTTCCCCACCCTTGCTTCAAGAAATTCCTGCGCTACCGAATTGAGAAACTTGTCAGCAGATCTGGCCTTTTCAATGGTATCATGCCAGATCGACGGTTCACCGCCCCACAGCGCCAGAATTTTAATAAAATTTTCGAAACCCCGGCACCATTTTGGGGCAATTGCTGATCTTTCCTCTCCTGGAAAAGCGCAGGCGATGATCCAGGCCTGTTCAGCCATCTCCAGCAGACGTTTAAACAAAACTTCCGCGCCACTGGGGTCTTCCGGCTTACAGATAACGGGAATCAATGCCGCTTCAGGGGGAAGCTCAACCCAGCTTTTTTCGGCGAGCACGCTCCAGAGCGGACGTGAATCAATAATCGTGTGATTTTTATCTGCAACCAGGCACTTAAGAATATTGGACCTGAACCGGCTATCGCCCTCGACAAGCGTTTGCAGCAAGCGTTCGCGCCGTCTGGCATCCTCCAGGTGAACGAGTTTGCCGATAATTTCGCCATCTACGTTAGAACCCGGTGCGTGCAGCCAGAACTCGATTCTTCGACGCTCTTCTTCAGGCAGTTCGTGCAAAAGCTTCATCAACGAAGGCCGCTCCTGACCAGCTGAAACGCTGAGAGCCCTGGCAATGGCCTTGCCCCGGGCACCAGGCAGAGACGACCGGCTCATAAGAAATTCAATTACCTCCGGATGGCGAAAGTGTGCGAGTGCGTTAATAGCCTTGACTGCCGGCAATTCTACCGGGTCGTCCACCATGGCCATCAGAGCCGGCAAAAATGCCAGCAGACCGGTGCGACCCAGAACGACTGCTGCAGTTCCCCGGGTCGCGGGGTCGATGTCGCGCATATCATGGTAGAGGCGTTCAATAGCCCGCAACAAAATTCCACGGTCATGCCCGTGACGTAAAATATTGAGAATAGCCGCACCACGCACTTTTCGGTGTGGGAAATCGAGAAACCAGGCACTCGTTTTTTCCAGCTCTGCAAAGTCAGACCTGCCGATTGCCTCAAGAAGGTCAGCGAGCAGACCCGGTTCCTGCCTGTCGTTTATCAATTCGGCGAGCAATGGGCCAGCCCGCCTGCCATAGTGGGACGTCACTACCTTTACGATCAGGGTCAGGTTTGGGCCATGCTCTTCGCGAGCCATGGCAGCGACAAGAATGCCGAGAGTATCTTCATCGGCTTCCCTTGCGCATTCCTGGATGGCCTGTACCCTGACAGCATTATTATCAGAAGAAAGAAGCTTCTGCAGATAGGCAAGCCGTTCCTTTTTTGGAAGAAAACGAATGCCGACTACCGCTTCCAGACCCTCTGAAGTTGGTGCAGTCCCAAGAGTATCCTGAATCATCAATGGATAGAAATGAATGAGAACGCGGGTCAAAACCAGGATACACAGGAGAAAAAAAGCATTGAGCAGATACAGGCCCGGGTCGGCACCGCCGCCGCTGGATGTCCAGACCAGCAGCCCGATTCCAACGCACATGGTCATTGTCGCATCAAAAATACTGAGAAGTCGACGCGCGTAAATTCTGACTGACAACGGCAGCGGCTCAAGCAGCAGCACCCAGGAAGGTGCCATAAAAATAAAGGTTGAGGTGCGCATTACAAACTGGCTGGCGGCAACCAGGAAAAAAACCGGAGACCACCACGCGGCTAACACCAGCA
Organism: uncultured bacterium; assembly: GCA_964522035.1. Classification (GTDB taxonomy): domain Bacteria; phylum Muiribacteriota; class Ozemobacteria; order Ozemobacterales; family Ozemobacteraceae; genus Rifleibacterium. Next base: position 1,258 of record CAZFUG010000256.1, on the reverse strand, counting down.
AACCAAGCGTGAATGGCCTGATGGTTAAGATAACTTTCAGGGGAAGCTTGCTGAAAATCCAGCCGCCAAACAGTGCCTGCACGCTTATAGAAAAAAGCTCGATCATCGCATTGAAAAGCCCGAGAAAAGTCGCTATCTCATGCGAATCGCTCCATTCAACCGCTAATCGGCCGCTGAAGAGAAAATCCACCAGACTGCAGGTTAGAGTGCCGCCCGCTGACATGGCCCAGACTATCCATACGTATTTTCGCGTATTGGGTCCGGAATCTGCCAGTTTGCTGTCTTCTGCCGGTAATTTTTGGCCGGGCTCCGGCTTTGCTGCCGGCTGCCCGTCTTTATCCGGATTCGGCAACAGATAATTTGCCAGAAAAAAAGTAACGGCAGCGATTGCCAGAAACCAGCCCAGCTTTCCTTCTGCCATAAAAAAGCGCAGCGTCAGCCCTGCAAGAACCGCCCCGACCGTGCCTGCGGCCATTATGCCCGGAAGTCTTTTCTTAGACTCTCTTACAGGCAGAAGCTGCCCTGAAACATCGAAAAAAGACTGATTCGCCAGAATTTCACCGCTCCTGGCAAGAATGAGGGCAATAAATGTTGTCCATGCCGGAATTTCCGGAGATTTGGCGGCCAGCAGGAGCGCAACCAGACCCAATCCGGGAAGCAGCCTCGATAAGACGGCGGTACCCTGCCAGGTGGTAAGGCGCATAATTCCGATCTGAACCGTGAAAAAAACCACTGCCTGCCCGACAAAATACCAGGGCATGCCGGCGGCGCCGTAATTGTTCAAAAACATTGCGGTAAAAAGAACCATCAGATAGGCGAATGAGGCTTTCTGAAAAAAATAGTATACAGAAAGTCTTCGCACTAATGCCGCATTGTTCATTGATTCTGATTCCAGCGATCGCGCCACAATTCTTCAACGAGCTGGTTCCGTTCAAGGCCCTCCGCCATGGTATTGAACGCCTGGCCTGCCTCGCCCAGCTCGTCATTCGATACCACCTCGACCCTGCTGGTCAAAACCCCTGCCCCAATCTGCCTCAACCCCTTGAGAAGCGCGAGTATCTGCGAAAGATATCTGTCAGCAAGCAGCCATGCTATAAACCCGGCTCCAAGCAGCGGAATCAATGCTATTCCAAGCATATTCGTGGCCAGAGAATTCACAGTTTCGACAATACCCTTTTTTGAACGTCCGACCAGAGGCACCATATCCAGTTGAGTAACGGCAAGAGCCGTCACGAGAAATTCTTCGTCGCCAAGCCTG
>CAZFUG010000255.1:0-6684 GCA_964522035.1 uncultured bacterium | reverse complement strand
CCCTGATCCAACCTCAGTTCGAAGCCGAACGATCGCAGGTGCCTGAAGGCGGCGTAATCACCGCCCCGCAGCCTCAGATCGAAATTATCGGAAAGCTGCAGCGGCAGCTGCAAAGTGCCGGTCTCGAACTTTGGGCACTTGCGCCGGTGCCGAGAGTCAGCGCCCGCAAAAATATCGAATTTCTCTCACTCTGGAAAACCAACAGAGCCGAAGTTGAACCCGACATTGAAAAAGTCGTGGCCGAGGCCCATTCAGGCAGCGTCTGAAACAGGGAAAAGCAGTCTGACAACAGTGCCGCTGCCCATTTCGGAGTCGATACTCATAAACCCCTGGCTGGCGTGCATGATTCCCTGAACTACAGAGAGACCGAGGCCATTTTTATCGGCAAAGTTACCAGCAGTGGTAAAAAATGGTTCACAGGCTTTGTCGAGAACCGCTTTTTCCATGCCTGTGCCGTTATCGACGACTGCAATTTCAATATAGTCGGCTCCAGCATCGATATGCTCGATCCTTTTGCCATAGTCACGGCCGTGCACAAGGCTCGCCTTCATGTTGATCTGCCCACCAGAAGCCGGCATGGCCTCAATAGAATTCATTACAATATTGGTCAGGGCCTGAATAATGTCGGTGCGGTTAAAAACCCGGTTCGGGCAGTTTCTGGAAATGCTTGCCGTCAGTGAAACATTTCCCGGCAGAATACCGGCAAAGGCAACCTCGATTTCGGCAAAGACATCTTCGAGATGAATCTCGGAAGGCTCGTTATTTGAATTGCCAAGATAATTCGACAGCTGATTAACTATCTGCCGGGTTTTCTGGGTGGCCGCAACAATACGGCGCACCTGTTTAACGATGTCTGAATCAGGCTTTACGGCAGCTTCTATCAATTCACTGTAACCGAGCACAGTCTGAAACATGTTGTTAAAATGGTGTGAAATCCCTGCAGATATGCGCATCGCAACTCTGGCACGTTCAGAAATACTTAACTGCATTTCACGCTTGCGTCTGAGCTCTATCTCTTCCTGCAACGACTCGTTTCTTTTCTGCAGCTGCTGCTGCAGACGAAACCGCTGAATGTGGACATCAACCCGATGCAGTAATTCTTCTTTGTTGAACGGCTTGCTGATAAAGTCGTCACCGCCTGCTTTGAAACCTTCGAGCACGTCTTCCTGTTCGCTTCTCGCGGTCAGAAAGATAACCGGAATATCGCGACACTGGGCCTTGTTTTTGAGACGACGGCAGGTTTCGAAACCATCGAGCTCTGGCATGACAACATCGAGCAGAATTGCGTCAGGCATGAATCGGTCGGCGGCAGCAATCGCTTCGGCGCCGCTGCGGGCAAGCATCAGCGAAAAGCCCTGTTCAGCCAGAGCTGAAGCAGCGACCATCAAATTATCAGGGTTGTCATCAACGATCAGAACCCGGTGTTTTTCGTTTTCATTCATAGAGTGTCAAAATGCGTTGAACTTCAGTTTGAGGATTCTGGCGCTTCCTCTCTGGTTGAGCAGCATGGCCGCCTTATCATCAGAATGACTTTTTCAATCTGATGGCAGATATTCTTTTCGGTAAAAATGACAAAAGCCGGTTTGCCGGTTGAAACCGAGCGGTCAAGCTGACCGTCGACAACTTTGCGAATTTCGGCAGTCAGATTACTCAGTTCAGGAAAAACATCAATAAAGCTCTGACCGACCACTTCGGCATTCCGCCCCTTGGCACGCAGATAATCAACAGCACTGCGATTCAGGTGCAGAAGGCAGCCGGCACTGTTTTGCACAATAACCAGATCTGATGCATTTTCCATGACGTTGTAGGCGCCGGCCTGAGCTTCCATGACCCGCTCCATCAGGCGGGCATTCATAATCGCAATCGCCGCCACCAGCGAAAAATTCTTCAGAATGATCTGATCAGATTCATCGAAATCGCCATTCTTTTTGTTGATTACCTGAAAAACCCCGATCAGCTCATCGTTTATAAGAAGCGGGTGAGTGATCAGGTTACGGGTTTTTCGCCCGCTGACCTCGTCGTAATGACGGTTGAACTTCAATTCAGGGTGAATATGAGCCAAATCGCCATAAGCATCGGTGATATTGATAGAAATACGGTTAGCCGCTGTATAACCGGCAATTGAACGGTTATCTATCTCGACTGTTACTTCTTTTATGCCATCGGCATGAATACTCTGCGAAGTCAGGCACTTTTCGAACGGATCGACCAGGTAAAGCGTCGCCCCATCTGAGTCAAGCAGCGAAGAAACACTGTCGACCAGAGCATCGAGAAGTTCAGTCACATCAAAGGTGGTGAGCAGCTTCTCACCCATACTGATGATCTTTTCAAGGCTATGAAGTTTCCTCCGGAAATCCATGTGTCTGAACTCCTGTATCTTTTTAGACCCTGACATTTATAATATTGTGCCACAAAATTTTACCGCATGACATCCGGCAATGCAACCGGCATGTCGACCGAAAAAACAGCCCCGGAGATACTTCTCTGGGGCTGTTTTTTCGTGCTTAAAATCAGAACATGAATTTGAAGAGGTTGAAGAATTCCATGCGCATTTTCTTCATAGAGTCGCTGTTCCAGCTCTGAACTTCTTCGAGAGTGATTTCGCGGCAGCGGGCAAAATCTTTGTTGAGCATCTGCTTGAAGGCGCGGGCAACCCTGAAATCTTCGAAGGCGATAACGTCTTCTGAATCGCAGCTGTGGCTGCGTGAATTCACGTTATAGGCACCAAGAGTGACAGCAAACTGGTCAAACAGACTGACCTTAGAGTGCAGCGTCTGAGCACCCTGCCATTCGAAAATACGCGCCCCGGCACGCAGCACTTTTTCATAAGAATCCCGGCCGGCCCAGCCGCCGCTTGGGTGATTGTTCGATTCGATCGAGTTGGTGATCACCTTCACTTCAACACCACGCAGAACCGCGTCTTCGATGGCTGTAACCAGGCGATCGGTCGGAATGAAATAGGCTGACTGAAAAACCACTTCGCTTCTGGCGCGGTTCAGGTAGATTTCGAAAAGGTCGAGAATATTGTCGTCTTTGTCATTTATAGGCGCGGTAGTGACGAAGCGGGCATTAACATCGTCGAACACTGGCGGAACGGCGAAATAAACAGGAATCGGGCCACGGATCAGCTTATCAACGGTTTTCAGACCTTTGAAGCTGTTAACATCGGTTTTTGCCTTTTTATATCTGCTGATTTCTCCGGTTTCGTTCCATTTGCTCAGAGTCAGGTCTTCCCAGTTGCGTTCGAAGAGCCCGAGAATTTCTCTGACTACCGGCCCCTGCAGCTCAACGTCGGTATCGCGCCAGCCATATTCGGCGATTTCGCCTTTGGCATATTCGTCACCGATATTCATGCCGCCGACAATGGCGATGGTTTCATCGATGATGAAAAGCTTCTGATGTGAGCGGAAATTGGCCTTGGCCAGGTTTTTAAGAATCGGGTTGTTGATGAGCACTTTGACGCCGGCATTGCGCAGGCGCTGAATGACTCCGTCTTTTTTTCCGAAAGAGAAGAAGTCGTCGAGAATCAGCTTAACATCGACGCCGCTCTGCGCTCTTTCGCACATGATGTCGGTAAGGACGTTACCGGTCTCGTCATCCTGAAACAGCAGGGTCTGAACATAGAGATTCGACTGGGCGCGCTTTGCGTATTCAAGGCGATAGTGAAAACTGGTGCGACCGTTTACCAGCATTCTGACGCGGTTCAGCGGCACCAGACGCGAACGGGTGAGAGCATCGGCCGACCCGGCCGGGTAGGTTTCGAGAACCGACCGGTCGAATTCTTCAAGCGCTTTGTCGAGTTCACGGGCTTTAAATCGGCGTTGAATATTGTTTACGCCGTATGAACCGAGACCGAAAAGTTTGACCGGCAGCGCCAGCCATGAGGTTTTTGAATACTTGCCCCACTGATTAACGGTCGTCTGCTGAATTGCTTTGAATTCTTCACGTTTTTTCGCCACAATGCTTTTCTGTCGCAGCATTTTGATATGAGCCATCGCCTGCCGGCGGTTTTCGGCGTCTTTAGTGGTTTTTGCGTAGGCAAGAAGGACTTCCTGGGCTTTGGCAAGGCTTGAAGTGCGCTCGAGCACCAGATCGGCAAGCTGAAAAGTTGCATCTTTAAGCAATCTCTGATCAGTGCAGCCGGCAATAAAATCTTCGAGCTGCTTCTGAATATCGGCAAGTTTTGCAGAACGGTCAGGAGCTGCCAGCGCGAGAACAATGCTTTCGTATTTTTTCTGCAATTCACTTTTCTGCGTAGCAACTCTTGAACCAGTGCGGGTTGAGGTTGAACTGTCAGAATCACGTGTTTCAGAGTCTGAGCTCAAAAACGGCTCGGCCTGCTCATCGCTGCTGAACGAAGCGGTTACGCCGATTGAATTATAATATTCTTTGCAGGCAGTCTGAAGTTCAGCAGCCAGCTGTTTGATCTCTGACGCATCTGCCTGAGTTTCGACCGCTTCGCGGTAATTTTTATAAACCGCCTGATACCGGTCAAACAAAGCTTTCGAATCGGATTGCGCGGCAAAAGAGGTCAGATTAAGAATAAAAGAAAGAACCAGCAGCAGCAATGCGGTTTTAAAACCAGCTCTTGTTATTTTCATAAATACCCCGCCATACAGTAGTGGATTATTTTGATTATACCCTAAAAAAATAATGCCGCCAGAGGCCCGGCAGCATTATTTTCTCGGTTTTTTGCAATAAAACCGGTACAGAATCGTGGTTATTTTTTCTGGCGCAGCGAAAAGAAGCGTTTGGCACCGGGATGCAGCATTTCTTCGGCAACGCCTGAGATGCCATTGGCAATATCTGGTCTGATGATTATTTTGTTCTGGTCAGATATCATTTCGGGGTTGTCATAGATCACCTGCAGCATGCTCAGCACTTCGTCGCGGGGCAGGCTTTCGGTGCCGGCAAGCAATGCCCTGAAACCAACTGTCTGAACCGGGGTTTCCTGGCCCTGGTATGATTTTTCCGGGATCTGTTCAACTGAAAAATAAGGATATTCTGCAACCAGTTTTTTACCGACTTCAGCAGGAACGCTGACCAGTCGCAACGGAGTCTTAGAGGCAAGACGGCTGATACCGTCGGCCGGAACCGCTCCGGCATAGTAGACAGCGTCGACATAACCATCATTGAGAGACTCGGTCGCCCTGGTAAAACGCTCGTAAACGAAGGTGTAATCTTCGGGTTTCAGCCCGGCAGCACCAAGCACCAGCATGACACTGGCGGCACTGCCGCTGTCTTTTTCGCCAACGGCGATTTTTTTACCCTTAAGATCTTCGATGGTTTTTATTGTCGAATCGGCCCTGACGATTATCTGAATGACTTCAGAATAGAGAGAAGCCAGAATACGAAGTTCGGTAAAACGGTTGCCGGTAAAATTATGGGCGCCATTGAAGGCCATCCAGGCCACATCGCTCTGAACCAGTGCCAGATCGATCTGGCCACGCCTGAGATACTCGATATTGGCGAGCGAACCGGCAGTCGGTTCGGCAATTGCGACCAGATTCTTCATTTTCACACTGAACAGGCGGGCAATTGAGTTACCGACCGGGTAATAAGTGCCGTTGATGGTGGCCGTACCCATCGAATAAAACTTCTTGATCAGGCGGACCTGGTATTCATTACTCGCATGAGAGATTGAATTCAGGCAGAATATAACAGATATGACAATCAGAAAAATTGTGAAGTTTCTCATGACTGTTTTTCCTTTCTCTGCCAGGTCGTAGTTGTATTTCCCCGGCCGGAACTGGTCTGCATCGCTTCATGGGCACGTTCGACCAGTTGATAATGGCGTTCGACAGTACTTTCGAACTGACAGATGCCAACGCTGATGCTGACGTTGAATTCAAAGCCATCACGTTTGACCGGAGACGCGGCGATTCTTTCGCGCAGGCGCTCAGCAAAGATCAGCGACTGTTCGGCCGAAGTATGGGCAAGAATTGCGGCCATTTCGTCGGTTCCGGTGCGGGCGGTAATGTCTGTCGCTCTGACTGAATCACGCAGAATTTTTGCCAGATCGAAAAGCACCGCGTCTGAAGCACCGTTGCCATGCCGGTCATTAAGACCGGAAAAGCCGTCGATGCAGAAAATGACCAGCGTGAGCGGAAAGCCGAAGCGCCGGGCACGCTTTATCTCGTCTTCGAGTCTGATATCGAAAAATTTGCGCACATAAAGCTCGGTCTGGGCGTCAACAATCGACAGCTCGTGCAGTCTGGCGTTATCGATCGACATGGCCATCTGATTGGCGACGGCAAGCAGCAGATCAAGGTCTTCAGAGGTGAACGGGCGACTGTTCGAGCGGTCTGCAAGATTGATGACACCCATGGTATTGCCATGCACGGTGAGCGGCACCGAGATAAGCGTATCGGGGGACTTTGTACCGGCACTGCTGTCGTAATTCTTGAAGCGTTCGTCGGTCCGGCAGTCCATGCAGAGAATCGGTTCGCCGCTTTTCGCCACCTCGCCGGCAATGCCTTCGCCAACTTTGAGCGCAAATCTGGGTCTGGCAGCACCGGTTGAGCTCTCGACAGAAGCTTCTGAAATGGCTTTTTCTGAGGTTACAGAAGCTTCTTCGCCTGTGGCTGGTTTCTTTGCGTCATCCCCGCGCAGGCGGGGATCTGAGTTTCCGTCCAGAGCAACGCCGGCGGCTTTGAAGCTCTCAACCTTGAGCAGCGTGTGATC
>CAZFUG010000254.1:0-6717 GCA_964522035.1 uncultured bacterium | reverse complement strand
ATCGTTCCGGTCGAAATTCCTCAGCGCAAGGGCGACCCGATCATGTTCAAAAAAGACGAACATTTCCGCGTCGGTACAACTTTTGAAACCCTGAGCAAACTGAAACCCGCCTTCAAAAAAGACGGCAGTGTCACCGCCGGTAACGCTTCTGGCATCAACGACGGCGCCGCCGCTGTTGTCGTCGCTTCGGCTGAATTTGTTAAAAAACACAACCTCAAACCAATCGCCAGAATCGCCGCACACGCGACCACTGGTCTGAATCCTTCAAGAATGGGTCTTGGCCCGGTTTCTGCAACGCAGAAAGCCCTCGCCAAAGCCGGCTGGAAAGTCAGCGATCTTGACCGCGTCGAAGCCAACGAAGCTTTCGCCGTTCAGTCGCTCGGCGTCATCAAACAGCTCGGTCTCGACCCGGCAAAAACGAATGTCAACGGCGGAGCCATCGCTCTCGGTCACCCCATCGGTGCTTCCGGGGCCCGCGTGCTGGTAACGCTGCTGTATGAAATGATGCGTGTAAACGCTGGCAAAGGCCTCGCCACCCTCTGTGTGGGCGGCGGCATGGGTGTTGCCATGGCAGTCGAACGCGTCAAGGCTTGATTCCTTTCCTTGCCTCTGTGCGGCGTCATTAACCGCACAGACCTTCCGGGCCTGGGGATTCTTTCCCGGGCTGTCTTTTTTTTAGAGCAATTCATTGATTGACCAATTAGCAATTGTGCTTAACTGGTTATCTTTTTAAGGGGCAGCTTCGGCCTATCAGCCGGGTTGCTTTTTCTTCAGCGATTCGCTTCGCTCACAAGCTTCCGAAAAAGCAATCCCGTCTTCTCGCCTCGCAATTTTGTAATTGAGGATCTCCATAATTTAACCAAAGAGTTGTTACTTTTTAGCTTGACTTTAAATTCATGTTAAATAGTTTAATATTAAAGCATTTAATTTTGAATGGAGTTGAACTTAAAAATGAGCACTCACTACAAAGGCACAAAGGAAGAGGTCAGCGCCCTCGACTGCTTTATCAAGCTGCTGCGCGCCTCTGAATCGGTCAATGCCGCCGCAGTGAGGCAGATTCAGGCCAATGGTCTGACCGAAAGCCAGTTCGGGGTTCTTGAAGCACTGATGCATCTCGGCCCCCTCAATCAGAACCAGCTGGCCGGCAAGATTCTCAAAAGCGGCGGCAATATCACGCTGGTAATCGACAACCTGCTCAAACATGGGCTGGTCATTAAAGAAAAACGCAGCGATGACCGCCGCTGTTACTGGATCAGCCTCAGCGAAAAAGGCAGAAAACTGATCGAAGAGATTTTCCCGGAACATGTAAGAATAATAACTGAAAAGTTCACTTCGCTTGATTATGAAGAACAGAAACAACTGGCGCTGCTCTGCCGCAAACTGGGCACCGCCGCACAAAAACAGGAGGAAGAAAAATGAAAAAGGTACTTCACATCGTTGCCAGCCCGAGAGGTTCTAACTCACGCACCCTGCGTATCGCCGATGCCCTGTTAAAGAAGATCGGCAAACAGTTTCCCGGCGCCGAAATCGATACTCTCGACGTTTTTTCCGAAAAACTGCCCGAAATGAACATTACCCGCGTCAAAGGCAAATACATGCTGATGAGCGGTCAGGAACTCAGCGGTGATGCCGTCGCTGCCTGGGAAGAAATCAAAGCCCATATTGCCCGTTTTCTCGCTGCCGACATCATCGTCATCTCGACCCCGATGTGGAACTTCGGTATTCCCTACCGGCTGAAACACTACATAGACGTGGTCTGGCAGCCCGGCTTCATGTTCAAATACACCGAAAACGGCCCCGTCGGCCTCGCTGCCGGCCGCAAAGTCTTCGTCGTCTCGACCCGCGGCGGCGACTACAGCCCGGGCACCCCGGCTGAACCCTACGATCAGGTCACGCCCTACCTCAAAACCGTTCTCGGCTGGGCCGGCATCACTGACTTGACCTTCATCAGCGGCCAGCCAATGGACGCCAACACCGAAGACGGCCGTGAAGCAAAAATCAAAGAAGCCATCGCCCGCATCGACTCTCTCAACCTCGCCTGATCTCTAAAGAAAACCCGGGTATGCCAGTCAACCGACGGCATACCCGGTTCTTTTTATCAGGCAGCACTGCAGCAGAGTTTTTGCACTTGGCAAAACCGCTACAAATAGTTATATTTACTTGGAGCCTATTGTTTATCCGATCAGGAGAAGCATGAATGACCCGACGAGAGCAGATAAAAAAGGAAATTGACGAGATCAGCGACGACTATCTCGAAACTTTACATCGGATAATTATGGCTTTGAAATCTGACTCAGCTGGCGCCAGCCGGCCAGAATTTCCTTTCAAAGGCAACCCTTTGAAGAACAGCGTTTTATTTGAAAATGACCTGATTTCACCTGTTGACGAAGCATGGGATGTTGATCAGTGATAATTTTAGACACACACGCCTGGATCTGGTGGACAACTGACTCGTCAAATCTTTCTGAGAAGGCATCAAAAGCAATTAAAAATGCTTCCAGGATTGGCATCCCGGCTATATGCTGCTGGGAAATCGCGATGCTTGCAGCCAAAAAACGCATTGGCCTGAGCATGGATGTACAGGTATGGATCGATCTTGCACTCCAGAAAAACAGAGTTCAGATTGTCCCATTGACCCCGGAAATAGCAGTTTTGTCATCGCGACTCCCAGGGGAATTTCACGGCGACCCTGCCGACAGGCTGATTGTCGCCACCAGTCTTGCACTAAAAGCCCCTCTGGTAAGTAAGGACTGCAAAATTTCAAGCTGCGGTTTCGTTAGAACCATCTGGGATTGACTCATGTATGGGTAACGATTTACGTGCTTTCGCTAGCAAACTTAAGAAATTTCAGGCAGTTCTACCAGATTTTTAAGAATCCGGAGCCTCATCTTTCGGGTATTTCACCCAGCTGCAGCATTTCTCCAGCTGCAACAAAATATCGACCCAGTAATACCGGTTTAGCTGTTGGTGACAATACGTCATAAAAATCATATTCCCCTGCCGGAAGTTGGAAATAGCATATTCCCCCAATATAGACCGGAAAATTAAAAACCGGCATGAGCCCTCTGCATTTACCAGCCGGAACAGCCATTAACCGGCCTTTTATAATTGAATGCACACTGATCCCCCAATCGGTTTCCAGTGTCTGCCATTCAATTCCTTTTTCTGAGGTTATCAGACTGCTTCTTGTCGGGAGAATACCGGAAACCATGGCCATTGGTTCAACCTTGATGTTATCGACAGACGTGGTTTGACCGGAAAAAACTTCTGCTCCAGCTATACCAACAGCTGCACGCTCATTTAACCAGACAACAAGGTTTTTTCTTTCCGACAAAGGTAACCAGACATCATCCCATCTGGCAAAATTTTCTGATATCCTCTGGTCATTTGCAACAACAATCCAGTATCTGCCGGGGTTGAGATCAGTAAACTCAATATCTCCGGATGTCGCTTCGTGATAAAAATTAATAACCCGTTTTTCGGGATTCAGTTCACTTTTCTGCGAAAAAAGACGGGCTGAAAGCCATTGTCCGACTGATCCAGCAGAAATTTTCAATTTCACGGAACCACCACGACGGATTTTGACAGTTTCAATCCGGTTCTGGCTATTTCTTCCACCTCTGATATCCGAAATATCCAGAGACTGCACAGGATGGTTCACTCTTTGTCTTTCAGAAGTTTCCGGCCGATAGAAATAGAACTTCAAGATATTAGATGAAGACTTATTGAGAATTGTGTCGATCGGCAAATCTATAATACCAGCCGCATCTGTCTCACTGTTAACTGTTTCCCAGCATGGTGATATCAGACGCAGACGCAGTCCGGCCAATGGCCTGCCGGCGTAATCAAGAGTCCTGAATCTGACTATGCGGGTCCTGTTAAGCACCATTTCCAGCTTTCTTGTAATTGTCTTTCCCGGCTCAATAACAAATTCAAGCAAATTTGAACGGTATTCTCCATTAAACCGGATTTTATATGCTCCAACAGGCAACTGAATGAGTCTTCGACTCGACTTGAGACAGGCATTTTGCCAACTTCCATCAGGCGTGCAAAGGCTGTAATACAAATCGCTTTCAACAAGCGACCGGCCGTCAGGATGAACCAGTTGCAAACAAAGAGTGCCACTCGCCACTACAGGCGGTTCTGGCGGCTCAAACAGTTTTATTATTCCGTCAGAAGGAATAGACGCAACGTCAATATATTTATTGCCATGTGCATCAGGAAACGGCACCATAAGCCCGCGATATGCAATGTCATCAAGCTCGACCCAGCCATTTTCATCAGTTTCTCCGGAAAAATACACCCATTTGTAGTTGCTGCGATTCGGAATACGACCTATCGTTGCATAATAACCAGCTTTAGGCCTGCGCTCAGAGTCATTCAGCTGTATTCTGACTTTTCGGCCCGGTCGAAGCCGTATGGTATGCCTGATAAAATTCTGACCCGGCCAGAGAAACACAGGTTGAACGAACTTGTGGCCGCCACCAAATGCTTTGCGACCATAGCCATCGACCATAAATTCAAAGAAATTCCAGAAGTTCAACAGGCCCCTTACCCGGACACAGCCATTTTCGTCGGTAACAAGTTCGGAAAACCTGCTGTCTGGCCTTAAACCGCTGTCAATCGCAGACAGACTGGTTAACTTAAGAGGTTTTGAAGCAAGGGGAAGATTGCTGTAAAGATCAAGAAGAGTAAATTCAACTTCGATATTTTCCTGTATTTCCGCAGCTGAAGCTATCAACCAAACCGGATGCTGCTCGTATTTTCCAAGGTCTGATTCGGTGATATCAGGCCTGAGTATGAATTCCTGATTATGCAACACCTGCTCTGGCTGAAGTTTTTTGCGGTATCTCTCGAACCCGGGAGCTGAAAAAGTCAACCATACAGGCTCAAATGGCTCTCCCACAATTTCTGGAAGGCTTACCACGCCAGAAGCGTCTGCGGGCAAATCGTCAATAAACCCATGCCCATGCTCGTAAATACTTACGGTCGCGCTTGGAACAGGCTGCCCTGAAGGTTCGCGAAATGACCATAAAATCGGCTCCACATGCTGCAACCGCAGAATAACGCGACTTGGACTGGCAGTATGGTCTGGAAGGATTTTGACAATAACCGGCCGGCTTCTTCGAAACCCTTCACACCAGAAGTGAAGACCAATCTCTGAGATATTTTCCGACATTGAAGCCAGCGAAATAATATGACATGCTTCAGAGTTTTCATCGGGAAAATGGTTAATGAATCCGATCGAGGCCGATGGCCAGCATCTATAATTGATATGATAATTCAACTTCGACCCGGCTTTAAATCTACGATATCTTACAAATGGCGACCCATCCGGGAATTGCAGAAAACACAAAATTGTTCCGGTCGCCGGCTCGTTTTGCCATAAAGCCGACATACGTATCGGATCGATGGCGGCAGACATGTTGATAGTTATCGGTTCAGAAAAGGACGCGATAAAATAATAATCTGATGCCTCAGCCTCAAGCTCTTCTGCTGCAGCCGCAGAGCCGGCAATAAAAAGGACTGGCAGCATAAAACAGACTGATAAATATTTCAACAGCCTTGCCGGCAAACCTGACGAGCCGCAAATAAATGCCGAAAACATGCCTTTAACAGACATCTGCCAAACCCATAAAAAGCCTCTCAAAAAACAGTTTCCCATAATTTCAGCAGTTGTTGCCGGGTCCGCACGAGAATATCCGGCGGATCCGGCCACTGTTCCATGACAACCGAGCCTGAGAAATTCCGCATTTTGAGAATCTTTACGAGATGACGGAGTTTTGCCTCGTCGCCCTTACGAAAAGAGTGAAACAGAGGCAGATGATTGTCGGCATCGCCATGGTTGCAGTGTGCGTGCCAGTGAATGATCGGTACATATGGCGCGAGACGCTCGACATATTGCGGATAATTTTCTCGTGTTTCCTGGAAGATATTGGCATGGCCCATGTCGAGGCATAACCCGAATCTGTCATTGAGGTCAGCATTCTTCTGTAAAAGCGAAAAAACAGCATTTATGCTTTCCGGGGAAGTCGCCGGAGTGTTCTCGCAGCTGATTCTGACTCCGGCACGAACAGCGGGCCCCGCCAGTTTCATTACCGCCGACACATATATTTCCGGTGGATAATCAAACAGGTGGATATTAACCAGAGCAGCCCCGATATCACCGGCGAACTCTATACTGCGAAGAATTGCCTGCTCCCCTTCCGCTGTTGTCGGATCTGCTGTCCAGGGGGCGTGCACGCTGAACCTGATGTTTTTTTCCAGGCCAATATTTTTTATCGCAAGGCGTTTTCTGGCATCGAAATCATTTTCATTCCAGCCGACAGGGCCGGGATCGCTGAACCATTCGAAAGCGTCGAAACCATTTTCAACTGCAAATTTGAAAGTAAGATCAGGCACAATCCGACAACAGGTCTGATTGCCGATGCGGATAAAATTTTTGTTCACAGCAGATGCCTTTCTCAGACTGATGAAGTTCAGACCTAACCGTGCAGAGGTGATAACGGACGGGCAATTTGAATATCAGTAAGACTGGTTTTCGACGGGGAGATAAAGGCGCATGATACGGCAGGAAGTGGCGAGCCAGAGATTGCTCTGGTCGAAGTGCAGGTAGTGCACACCGGGGCGTGACAGGCGTTCCCATTTTTTGCCGTCGTAGAGCATGACGCTGCTGCCGCCAATCGAGGGGTTGATGACGCGCAGACGGTAAGGGCT
>CAZFUG010000253.1:5066-6754 GCA_964522035.1 uncultured bacterium | reverse complement strand
AAATGAACCCGTTTTTGCCCGCAACTGGCTGCCTGACTGCTGCGAAATCCGCGGCGAGTCGATCGCTGATCTGGTTCAGGCTCTGGGCCGTGTTGTTGACGCCTTTCTCGACCAGAGTCAGCTGCCCTGGACCTTCGTCTCTTTCTCTCCCGATCTGTTCACCGAAGAGTCGACAAAATATGAATTTATTGCCGGCAGACCGGCACTGTTGCAGGAAAAATTTTTCGAGCGCATGGCAAAATACCGTCGTCGCGCTTTTGAGCGCTTCGTCGACTGGCTGAATATCGACGACCGACGCCCCTGTCTTGTCGTGCAGGTGGTGATGACCGGCAACGACAGCGCCTGGGTAAGTGTCTGCGAACGCTTCAGAGTCGGAAAAGGCCGCTATCTGCCGGTAATCTGGCGCAACTCACCCGGCCTGGTCGAGCATGATCATCTGGCGCCTTGCCGCTCATACTACAAGCTTGAAGAGGCCTGGAACCAGACCGGGATTTTTCCGCGTAAAGGCGATGTCTGCGTCGATCTTGGTGCCGCCCCCGGCGGCTGGACCTGGGCCGCTCTAAAAAGGGGCGCCCGCGTGACCGCAGTCGATTTTGCCGATCTTAAGCCGCATGTCGAAAAACACTCCCGCTGTGAGCATTCTATCGACAATGGCTACGCTTATATGCCGCAGAAAACCGTCGACTGGATGTTCTGTGACATGATCGTCAAACCGATGGCAACTCTCGGGCTTCTCGATCGCTGGCTCGAAGCAAAGGCCTGCCGCCGCTTTGTCGTCAATGTTAAATTTCGCGGCAAACAGCCCGAAACGATTCTGCAGGCCATCGACGAACTGGCAACAAAGCATGGCTTAAGCAAACTCGTAATTCGCCATCTGTATTACGATCGCAACGAAATCACCCTGATCGGCCAGGCATAGTTTTTTGCTTGGTATTCTGTGTTCTGGGGTCGGACCAGCCGAAATTCCGATAAACAACCGAAAAACTCCTGAAAAAATGCGTCTTTTTTGCCCTTAAAGCGGTAATTTTGCCGTGAAAAATAGCCTTCTAAATAATTGTCTCAAAAAAACAGCTGGATGCCGTTGCCAAAAATGCCGATAAACTGAAATAGATAGGGATAGCTGTCAAAATTCAGGTCATGGAAGACGCCAGGGAGTTCAGCAATGTATTCATTTGGTGTTACCGGTCGCATTTCTTCTTCTATCGCCCCCGCCAGCCGTCAGGTGCTTCTCGAAGATGCCCCCCGTTCATTCGAAGCAGAACTGTCTGCGGCTCTTCAATCAGAGGTTGCAGAATCTGATACCGAAGCCGCGCATGAACCAGAAAGCCCATTGAGAAAACTGTCTGCCGTTGACAAAGCGGTGCAGCTTGACATTCAGGAAGCCTTCGGCATCGAACCTCATAAGCCCGGCGAACCGCTGCGGCCGCTGCTTGACTCAATATGGACACTCAGGGATAACGATAAAAACGGCGCGATCAGCACCGACGAAATGGAAGCCAACGCCGCTGTCGCTTCCGACATTTTCAAAAAGCACCTGACAAAATTCATGTTCAGCGAAAATGTTTCGAGTCAGCCCCCGATCGAACTCAGTATTGCCGGCAACGGCATGGTGAGAGTTCAGGAAGGGAACCCCGACAAGGAAAAAATCGAAAATTTCATCAACGGCAATCCCGAACTGCGTAACCTCT
>CAZFUG010000253.1:0-5056 GCA_964522035.1 uncultured bacterium | reverse complement strand
CGACTTTGTCGCTCTGGCCGAAGAATCGCTGCGCTTTCAGCAGCGCTACGCCGTTGACCCGAAAGCCGCCGTCGACGAATTCTCACATCTTTTCAGCGGCCACTACAGCTACACCACCCGCCTGGTAATCGACGGCGAAAACTGGAACTACCAGACCACCTCGACATTTTCTGTCTGATGATCATGATATCCTGGAGTCGGACCAGCTAGAATATCGATTAATAGAGCAAAACCGACAAGACAATGCGTCTTTTTTACCCTTAAAGCAGTAATTTTGCCGTGCAAAATGGCGTTCTAAGGAATTGATTCAGTAAAAGAAAAAAATAGCTCACAGCGAATTTTTTTGGGGAAAAATGTTGTTTTGCCAGCCCCAAATTGTGTACATATCTGTTAAAATTAACAAATACAGTCAAAATTCGCCCGTGAGGTAAAGAATGATGGAACGCACGCAGTATTTCTGGCGCTCTGTTTGCCTGTTTCTTGCAATTATGATGATTGGAGCGGCTGTTTCTGCTGTCGCCGCCGAAAAACAGATAAAGATCAAAGTCGCCCAGTATGCAAAAGATCTTGAATTCAACTGCCCCCAGGGAGCCACCTGGGAACTCGGCGGTCAGAACGGCCGTATTCAGCCGGGCGAAAAATGCATACTGACCGGCACCATGACCGCTAAAGCTGTCAGACGTTTCCGGGTCATGGTTTCTTCGACTTCTCTCGCAGAAACAGAAACTATCAGAGCCGACGAAGAAAAATGGCGTCAGCTCGGGTTTCCGGTGCATGCCATGGTCATTGGCCAGGAATTCTTCGCTGAAGACGGCAGAACTCTGCTGTATGACAATCGTCTGGCAATGGTAGAAGTTGGCGTTTTCAACGACAAGGCCTCAGCTCAGGCAATGGTTGACAAGCTTTCAGCCCAGGGGCAGTCGAGCTGGATCTACGAAGAAATCGTGCAGCTGGCACAGGGCACTCTTAACTTCACCATCAACGGCACATTCAAGGCTACCGGCAAAGAATTCGCTCTTCTGCCGCAGCAGACCATTCACATGAAAAAAGTCGAGTATGGCGCCGGTTATTCGTGGCATGGCTATGCTGATCGCGATTACTCAGGCTCTCTGTTGGTGCGTTATGGCGCCAATGATGCTATTGACTGCATTCTTACCACCGCGTTTGAAAACGTTCTCGCCGGTGTCGTTCCGTCAGAGATTTCTGCTAAAGCCGAAATTGGCGCACTGCAGGCCCAGGCTGTCGCTGCCCGTGGCGAAATCATGGCCAAAATCGGTGTCAGACACGCCAATGAAGGTTTCGATACCTGCTCAGAACAGCACTGCCAGGTATTCAACGGCGATACAGCTTACTCAATCGATGTCGGCAGAAAAATTGCTCCGACTGCCGGTTACGTTCTTATGGGCCAGAACGCCAATATTCTCGATGCCGTTTATGCTGCAAACTGCGGCGGCCACAGCGAATCAAACCACTACGTCTGGACCACCCAGCCAAATCCGTCTCTTGCCGGAAAATGGGATAACTCTGGAACACCGGCGCTCGATCTGACCGAAGAAGAACAGGTCGGCGTATTTATCCGCAATCCGCCTGCCGGTTGTCACTGCAATAACCCAGCCGTAGAAGGCGGTAACCGCTTCCGCTGGAACAAAGCCATGACCGCCGCCGACTGGAAAAAGGTCGAAGAAAGCCTGGCAATTGGCCGGGTTAAAGCGGTTAAAGACATTGCCCGTGGTATTTCTGGCCGTATCTATCGCCTCACTTTCGTTGGTGAACGCGGTGAAAAGACCGTCATGAAAGAACTTAACATCCGCCGTCTGTTTGGTGGCCTTGCCAGTGCCTGCTTCGTCGCCGACTGGAAACGCGACGCCGCCGGCTACATCGTCAGTGCCGAACTTCTCGGCGCCGGCTTCGGTCACGGGGTCGGCATGTGCCAGACCGGTGCCCAGAGCCTGGCCAAACAGGGCTGGAACTATCAGCGCATTCTCAGCCACTATTTCACAGGCAGCCAGCTGAAAAAGATGTATTAAACAAACAAAACATCACAATAAAAAGACTGATAGAAGGGGCTTTCCCATAAATATGGAAAGCCCCTTTTATCAAATTCCACATCTGTCACATAAAATTTGAGCCTGCGGCGCGGGGGTGTAAGTTGTGCTTTGGTTTATTCGTAAAAACCAAGATAAAGGAAAATCGCCGGTAATAGAAGCATCACGGGCGCAGTTAGCAGCGGAAAAGACGAATACAGATTTTGCGTGATTCTGCCGATTAAAGAGTTCGGAAAACGCCAGACAAAGATTCCGGATAACGGGTATAAAAGCAATATTAGATGCCAATACGGCAGCAGCAGATAGGGAGAATTGTTAACCATTACAAAAAATGCGCCTTTTGTCTTCTTAATCGAGTCGCCAGGTCTGATTTTTTTGAAAATTCTGTATGGCAGGTTGATCTGCTGATCTGGTTTTTCTGACCAGACGGTATTATATTCCCATTTATGTTTTCTGGTAATTTCGGCCCTGGTAACGGTACCTGATATCTCTGGTTTTTTCAGCACAAGCCATGATTCTACGGCAAGAAGACCCGAAACTAGAAAAAATATGATAATTCCGAGGCAGCCAATACGTTCAAAAATGCCGCCGCTTTGTTCATAGTTCTCCATTGAAGGATCTGTAAATCTTTCTGGAGAAAGTTTCCCACTCAGCATGTAGTTAATCTCATTTCCTTGTTTTACTGCCAAAACCAAATAAAAACCCCTTATCGCGGGCGATAAGGGGTTTCGAGCAGCTTATAGAGAAATATTACTGGCCGATGTTTTTCAGGATCTTTTCGCGGTATTCCGGCAGTTTCTTGTAAAGCATTGTGCCCGGGCATGACTTCTGGGCGAAGTCGCAGTGACCGTAAAGGTTGGTTTTCGGGTCGATTTTATAGGTCGAAGCCAGCCATGACAGCACGTTAAGAAGAGACTCTTCAATTTTCGGGTTAAGCTGGTCTTTGTTATCGTCATAGTCGCCGATGACACAGACACCGACTGAATTTGTGTTTGGTGAGCAGTGAGCACCAACAACGCCTTCGGGGCGGCCCTGATAAATAACGCCATCAGGCCCGATCAGGAAATGATAGCCAATGTCGGCCCAGCTGGTTTTCGGGTCATCCATGTGATAGTTCTGGATGCCGCGAATGGTGGCAGCGCCTTTGTATGAGGCCTGGTTCGGCAGATAGCTGTGGTGAACGATCAGGCGCTGCGGGGTATGAGGAGTATATGAAGATTTCGGCGGTCTGGCACCCCAGGTAGCGCGCGCTACAACTGTGGGTTTGGCCCAGGCGGCTTTCACATCGAGCGGAACTGGCTTCTGCATGAAATATTCCATTTTCTTTGCTTCAAGATAATTACCCTGAACGGAAAAATGTTTTACGGCAGTTTTGCCTCTTTCGGGGTCTCTGACGACGAACATCATCTGACAGGCCGAAACTGAATCAACGGCAGAAAAATGATATTCACCGTCGAAAGCCAGGTAGCTTGTCCAGCGACCGGTTTCAGCATATCTGAATCTGGCATAGCATCTGACGAGAGCTTTTTCGGCCTTTTCCATGTCAACGCCGATGATCAGGTTGTTGACGGCTTTGTCCATTTCCATTACTGCGGTTTCATGCTGACCATAGGTCGAGCCGGATACTGTAAAATCAGGGTTGCCGGTAATAAGAACGTCAGGGGTGTCGACGTCGGCGCTGACCAGACAGGGGAGCATAAAAGCAAACAACAGTGTCACGAGACAAATCATTCTCATATACTTCATACTTCACCTCTAATAACAACTTTGTCTGGTTATTATACATGAAAATAAATCAATGCGCAAATAAACATCCCGCCCGGCACTTCTGGTGTACCGGGCGGGATGTTCAACCGCTGATCAGGAAATATCAGTTGTTTCTGACTTCGTTAAAAAGTTCAGAAAGCTGGTCGAGAGCGGCAAAAGTTTGTTTGATCAGCTTCTGCATGCGGTCTTCACTGTTCTGAAAGTTTGACTTGCTTCGTATTTCTGGCTTTGACATTACTTTGAGGTCCGGGTTGTTATTTCGGGAAGTCGTCGAGGTTGCCCGGGCCAATGGTATTATGACTGACTTTGGTGTCAGAAGTAGTATCATCAGACCCGCAACCGGTGATAGCGACCGGGGAAAGCATTATTGCAGCTGCTACCAGCATCCACAAGTATTTTTTCACCTGCTGTTTCTCCTTTGCACTGAACTTGCAGTGCCTATCGGCAGGCGTCAGAATTTTGTTTAGTAAAGTTTAACCAGTTTTGCCCCCGGAAAATAATGCAGCAGAATATCGGCAAACGCCTGCCCTGCAAGAGCCATACTCTGGGCTCCGGTCTGACACATGCCGACGCCGTGACCCCAGCCGGCCCCTTCAAAGTCGGCGGCATTGATAAAACCCTGCTTGTCGCGCTTCCAGTCGGCCTTGAAAAACGAGCTGCGCAGACCGCCAAAAAGCTGTCTGATCGGCAGTTCCTTCAGAATCGTTTTCTCGCCATTCTCACCGGTGAGTTTGATGCCGACGATGCGCCCGGAAATTTCTCTGACGATGCCGCTGATTTCTTTGATTCTGCCAATGGCGGCTTTGCCTTCGACGGTCTGCCATTCTTTTGCATTCAGACTCTTTTTCCATCTGAATTTGTCGGCACCTTCAACCTCGGGAGTCGCACACCAGCAGTCAGGCGGATTGCTGATAAAGCTGCACGCCTGCTCTTCATTCGTCAGATCGACCCTGGTTTCGGCCTTTATGTCAGAAACACCCTGCAGATGCGGGTCGGCATTCGAGGTCCAGATGTTCTGATTCGCCGAAGAATGGCCGCCGCAGTTGGCACCATATACTGCATCGAGTATGCCGCCTTTGTGGTTCTCAAGCACCAGACCACGGGTAGGGGAGATGTTGGCGGAAATATTCTGGTCGGTTGCCTGCAACCCTTTGTATACCTGACAATGCTGCTCTGAACAGAAATCGAAACCTTCGTTAAAATGCCGAACGCCTTTTTTGGAAAGCATCTCGCCTCTCGCTGCC
>CAZFUG010000252.1:0-6771 GCA_964522035.1 uncultured bacterium | reverse complement strand
TTCGCTTTCGCTCACAAGCTTACGAAAAAGTAATCCCGTCTTCTCTCTGCGCCTGTCACGGAAATTTTCAATGAGCTTTTGTATAAGCACATGAGCATTTAAGTGCGATTGCCCTGAACCACACTCGCTGGCAAAGCTTCTTTGCCAGTTTCTCTAAAAAAACTCTCAATAAAAGCCTTTTCACAGGCTTTCAGATAAAAAATCATCAGAACACCGCTCCGGCATTTACGGGGCGGTGTTTTTTTGCCATCCGCACAAGACGCCTTTCCTTATTGCTGCCCATATAAGT
Organism: uncultured bacterium; assembly: GCA_964522035.1. GTDB lineage: Bacteria > Muiribacteriota > Ozemobacteria > Ozemobacterales > Ozemobacteraceae > Rifleibacterium. The sequence goes on along the minus strand of CAZFUG010000252.1, from coordinate 6,482 downwards.
TTTCGCCATTTGCCGAAGCATCTGATTTTTAAACAGATCTCCCCGCTTATAAAAGGTCAGCTCTTCTTCATAACCATCTAACTTTCTGGTCCAGGCATTATCGATAATACATACAATACTAGAAACACACTCATTATCAATATTTAAATAATCACCATAGCGAAACATCGCACTATCAGTTTTAAAACATAAAACAGACAACATTATCATCAAAAGATCAAGAATAACATCTATCCATATTTTAATTGATAACATAATCATTAATAAGTCAATAATTAAAACACGTTATCGTTTTTTGGATATAAAAATGCACTGTTATCACCTCGGTGATTAATAAAATAACGGTTTGCTGGCGTGCATATAACCCTGGCAACTCATTTCTGGCACAACAGAAAAAGCCCACAACTTTTTCAGATGCAGGCTTTTAAGATGTCCGAGAGGGGGGGGCTGTCAGAGGCTTCCAGTCGCTGGACTCAGTCCCGATGCACACGCAAAAAAAGAGCCGATCCCTTTCAGGAACAGCTCTTCTTAAGCTCTGTAAATGAGATAATGATCAGGCGGCAGGCATCAGCAGTCGCAATGCTTTCTGCTCGGGCTCTGCAAGCCTTACAATGGCCGCCTCAAGTCTTGGACCGGCCTTCTTATCAACAAACTGTCTGATAAAATCAATCATTCTCTCACGCTGAGTCGCATTGCCACCGGAATGCGCTTTTATCAGATATTCAATATCCTCTGGTTCAGCCAGTTCCATTAAATAATGGCCAGCCTCGCCCAGCAGTTCGGACTTTGCCAGGCAGTATACGCCCAGCTGACTTTTGAGACCTTCTTCGTGAGGCATCAACAGAGAGGCCAACCCCTGGGCGTTTATCGCAATCTGCATACTGTCGGGCTGACTGGCAATATTTTTCAGAGCTGCAAGATTCTTCTGGGCAAATAATGCATATAAAGCATTCAGGCGAATTTCACGCGATTCCCCGGGTCTACTGGCCAACTCTTCAAGAACGCCGCCGGTCTGCTCGACAGAAAAACCGCCAAGAGAAGTCGCAGCCATCAGGCGCACTTCAGCGGCACTGTCATTAAGCATTCTGGAAAGCGCCTCTGGGCTCAGAGCCTCGGAAGCTTTCTGCATCGAAGCAACGGCTGTCTGGCGAACCCATTTATCGCTGTGACCAACCCCTTCGTTTATCATTGCTATAAAGGGCAGGTTAAAATCCGACAGGTCGACCACCTTGAGCATCACCTGGGCAAAATCAGCATCCAGGCTTTGTAGAACCGAAAACGTTTCGTTCAACAGCTTTTCATCCTGACTTCGCCACTCGAGACGCAATTGTCGAGTTGCTGTCTCCGAAGACGGATTAATCAATAATCTGATAACCGGTTCGCCTCCCAGGCGCTTAAGAGCCAGTAGTGCAGTTTCCACGAATTGATAATTTTGGAAATTATCGAGTCCACTGGTCGACTTTTTCATTATTTTGATAATAGAAGGAATGCTGCGATTCTCAGAGGCCTTAACAAGAACTTCTATCGCTTTGCTCAACCGACCAAGGTCGGCATCCGACTCAAGAATCGTCATTGCCTGATCACCGAGATCGCTGATCGAAAAATCCTGATCATCGACTTTTTCAGATATATCAGCCATAGCGGCAAGCAGTCTGGCGTGACAACTCTGATCGGCTCTAGTCAAAGCCTTTTTAAGTCTACGAAAAAGTTTCACACCATTCTCAGGGTGAAAATAGAAAAAGTCTTCAATTTTTTCTACAATCTTCTGCTGTAGTTTAACCGGCAATTCGGGCAGCATATCCAGCAACACCGCAACCGAGTAACCACCGGCATCGATAATATCGCATACCGCATCATTCAGCTTTCTGCCCGGCACCTTCTGCAGACCGAGAATTCTTTCTTTCAGGCCCGCAACATCCATTGAGTTTATCTTGATTCTGTCTTTTTTACTTTTCTTCATTGTTTCCTGCCTGCAGACATTGCAACAGTCTTTTTAATCTCGAACGGTCAGCGTCAGTCAAGGCCGCTATTCTGACCAGTTTTCCAGTTTCAGTCTTCAAACGTTCCTTCTGCGAGAAATTAAGGCTTCTGCCAACAATCATGGCTGGCAGCACGGCATAAACCGAATCACATTCAACCGCACGCTGCCAGAAATTCCAGAACTTGGCGTTTTTATTGCGGATCAGCGAATTGATGGCCGACATCGCCAAAGCCTCGGCGTTGCGCCCTTCCAGCTTCAAAACCAGATCAAACTCGCGTTGTGCCGAAGTAAAATCCCCGGCAAAGAAAAAAGCCTTGCCGAACAGCAGATGATCTTCGATAAACCTCGGGTGATAATCGCCGATCTTCTGAAGATACTTCATAATCCCGCGACTGTCGCCGGCAGCTATTGAGAGTTCGACTTTTGCAATAATTTCAACCAGGCTTTCCATGCCGTCAGAAAATCCTTCCCAGACCTCAAGAGCCCGTTCCGGACAGCCCTGAACAATACACAGCCTGGAAAACCATACGGCCAGCTCTTCATCGACAGCATTCTTTTCGAAAAGCTGCTGGAAAGTCTTTTCGGCAACTGTAAGCTCATCGAGCCTGAAAGCCGTGTAGGCATAAAGAAACAGAGCGTGCATTTCGCCCGGATGCTCTTTAAGGATTATTTCGAGCCGGCCGGCGGCGCGGGAAAATTCCTTATCGAAAAGATCGAGCTCTACAAGCGCCAGATCAAGCTCTGCCACATGCCCAAGATCGCGGACCGAATCTTTTAAAACGGTTCTGGCCGCTTCGACATCTCCCTTCATGGCGAGAGATTTTGCCAGACTTACCCGATGCGAGGTCTCCCGGGGTCGACTGAGCAGCAGCTCTGAATAGATCTCTGCCGCCCGGTTGAACTGCCGGCCCTGAAAAAGAAGATTCGCCAGCTCATCGGCAATAAGGAGATCTGAAGGCTCGCGGACACGCAGCGCTTCAAGTTCGCGGGTTGCAACATCGAGCCGGATACGACCATCATAAAGTCCATCGAGAATATCATAAACTTCGGTCTCAAACGGACTCTGTCTGAGAGCCATCTGAGAAGCGGCCGCTTTCTTTTTCAAAATCGGAAGCCGCCGGGACATCTCATTATATTTTTCGCGCAGCATGAATGGGTCGCGAATGGTTTCCATGCCTCTATTGATAGTATCAACCGCTTCCTGAATACGGCCATCTGCAAGATAAAGATCGGCCAGATTTACAAGAAGCTGCTGATTGGCAGGCTCGACCATTATGGCACGTTTCAATGCAGTCATTGCCTTATCCCGGCTTCCGAGGCGCAGCTGGCAACCGTAAATACCAAGAAGCGGCTCTATAGAATCACAGGCAACGGTTGAAGCCCGCCGATAAATCTCGAGAGCCTCATCAAAACGCTCAAGCATTTTCAGATCACCGGCGAGCTCAAGCAAAGCCTGAACATCAGAGGCGATCATATCAACAAGACCCAGCATCAGATCTACAGACTCCCGATATCTTCCCATCAACCGCAAACACTTTGATATCAGTTTTTTGATATCATTATCAGATGGGGTTATCTCATAGGCCCGTTGAAAACTTTTCAACGCCGACTCGAAGTCTTCGCGGTAAAGGTAAGCTTTGCCAAGGTTGTAAAGCACCAGAGTATTTCTGGCGTCACGGGCCAGCGCCTGATTCAAAGTCTTGATTGCCCTTTCCGCAAGACCTTTCTGCAGGCATGCGGCACCAAGATTAACCAGAATATCGAGGTTTTCAGGATCAAGCCGTAACGCCTTTTCATATTCTTCGATGGCATGATCGAAAAGGCCCCGCTGCTGCAGATCAACGCCTTTCTGAAACAGTTCCACAGATGCGTCCATCAGAATTCCTCCTGGCGACTGGTGCGCTTTGCCGCCGCATTGTTCTGCTGCTCTTTAAAGCGCTCGAGATTATCGATCATGGCTGAATAGTTTTCCACTTCCTGCGGGGCACATTCCTTGAACTTCGAATAGGCTTCAAAATAGCGGAAAAAGATTCTGGAATTCGTGCTGCCCATTTTATTTTTTGCAATGAACGCCTCGGTGATAGGAATCATGAAACTGTCTTCCTTGCCCCACTCCCATTCTAGAAACGGCGTATCGAAATTATTAAGATAGTCGCAATAGAGAAAGAAAACCGCATAGGGGTCATAAAGCAGCCCCATTATTTCTTCAAGGTCTTCTTTAACGGGCCGACGGCTGCTGATAGCCTTTGGCAGGCCGGCAGTAGCGATTACCGTGACCCCCTCAACCGCAGCCAGGCTCTTTAACTCAGAAGCAAGAATATTAGACTTCTCGTTAAAACTCATCTGCTGCTGATTCCGCAATAGAATTTTAAAAAGAGGGTCTATGATGACGGCAACGTCGCCGCCCTTTTCAAGGCGAACCCGCTTCACCTGCTTCTTGATATCATCAATGAACTGACGACCGTTTGATTCGTCAACAAGAATCAGGCGGTTGCTCAGCTCAGAAACGGTCTGCAAACCACGATTGCGCTTTTCCTCAAAATCGGGGCGCGCACTGTATGGGTTTTTTACGTAGTCGATCGGCAGCTCAACCGCCTGAGAAATAATTTTGGCAGTGGCGTCGAGCCGGTTGAGGTCAAGACTGAAGAAAAGAACCGTGAGGTCGGGATTCAAACTCACCAGATCCCAGGCGAGCTGCGTGGCAAAAGTCGATTTACCCATGCCTACCCCGCCGGTTATCAGATAAAATTCTTTCTGAAAGCCATTGAGTTTTTCCATGAGAATCGGAAAATTTGTCTGCAGGCCGAGATAACTGCGCTTGCGGGCCCGCTGATCATCGACAAGCTCCTGCATTTCAGCAATATGAGCATCGAGGCTCCTGATATAGCCGGCGCTGCCCTGCAGAAAAAGATTTCGCAGAGACTGAATACAGCTGCCAAGAACTTCAAAGGCATCTTTATCGCCATGAATAATGCGTTCAGAGTATTGAATCATTGCTTTATGAGCTTCTGCCCTGATATTTCGATCGCGAATACGTTCGATGACGGGTTCTATATCGTCGAGCATGATTATTCCGGGCTGCGAAAAAGGCGATGTAAAGAGTTCACGAACGCGCTCTTCGCCGCCAACGACATCGAGTCTGGTTTTCTTACCCTGACGCTGATTAGTCAGTCTTGCAATAAGATTCGGAAGATTGAGAGTTTCCTGGTCTTCAAGAATTTCGAGCATGGTCGCCAGAAGAACCCGATTTGGCTCAGCACCCTGGAAGTCGCTGACCGTAAAATGGTTTTCGAGCAATTGTCGGCCGATTACAACAGGTTCAAATGCCAGATTAGCAAGAAGACGCTCCTCGTCGAGCGAAATCTCGCGCAGATATTCAACCAGACCGGATCTAACGTCAATTGATTTTGCGGGATTCTTTTTCGGCACTTGTACCTCCAGTAGCAGAGGCTTATTCTAATGCACCACCCGCTCCCTGTCAAATGAACAAGGTTGTTGACTTACGACGCACGATTTGCTACTCATTTTATATCATTATTTAAAATCTGGAAGTTACAAAATGATTACCCGAGAAGCTGATTACGCAATAAGAACGGTAGTTTATCTGGCACAACGTTTTGGGCAGGGCCCCGTTGCCACGACCGAAATCAGTGAGAAGGCCGAGATTCCCTATCGTTTTTTGCGCAAAATTTCTCATCAGCTGGTAGAGTCGAAAATTGTCGGCGCAACCCGCGGAAAACAGGGCGGAATCTACCTGATCCAGGACCCTGACAAACTGTCGCTTCTCGACGTTCTTAAAATTTTCGACAACCGTTCCTGCCATCTCAACATCTGCTCAGAAACTGACGATGCCTGCAGCCGCTCAACCACATGCAAAGTATGCCTGAGACTCAGAGCTCTTCAGGAAAAGCTGCACGCCGAGTTTGCCGGTATAAAGTTTTCCGAGCTTTAACCGTAGTTCAAGCCAGTTTTTCGTAGTCGGCAGGATTAACCAGAATGGTATGCTGGCCGGTAAACGAAACTCGCCCCGGCATGCCACCCGGGATTCTTTTGACATTAGCCACTTCAGTCGCATCAACCGCGACTTTGCTGCTGTTACGTGCAAAACTGAACCAGGCAGCAAGAACCGCACCACGCCACAGATCGGTTTCGGTCACCACGCCTTCGACCTTCTTGAGAATCACGTGAGCCCCTGGCACATCATTGGCGTGAAACCACCAGTCACCGCGCCGGGCGACCTGAAAAGTCAGAACATCGTTCTGACGGGCATTCCGCCCGATGTAATAGCGGCAGCCGTCGATTTCCAGATCGGGTCTGACCGAAGCAGCCCGCCCTTTGCGGCCGGCCGCCGGTTCTTTCGCCTGACCTGAGTTGTGACGGGGGCGGGCTTTTTTTTCTTCGCACGGCAGATCTGCCTCACTGACAGCGTTTTCAGCCAGCCATATCTGCTCATGCAGCCAGGCCATTTCGGCCTTAATTGCATGAATCCGATTTTCTACCT
>CAZFUG010000251.1:0-6787 GCA_964522035.1 uncultured bacterium | reverse complement strand
AGGATATCCTAACGGTAACCCTGAAATAGTTAATGACTGGCATTTTGTTGGGGCCAATGGAATAATCAATTATGATCTGGATGGCGGAATCATCCACTGTATTGCTATTGACCCAAATACTCCATCCACCATGTGGCGTGGTAAAAACACGGGAATTTTCAGGTCAACAGATGACGGCGATAATTTCTCCCAGCTGGGTAACTATGTAAATGTTAAAGATATTTTCATTGATCCGATCAATACGATCAATGTTTACATTGGCACCGAATCGGGTCTGTACCGCACCCGCGATGCGGGGGCGAACTGGAAACAGATCAAGTCAGGGCTTGAAGGTCATACGACGATCAACGCCCTCGGCCTGACGCCGGGCGGGGTTGGCACGCGGCGTATATTCTGCGGTACCACGAACGGTATATTCATGGGGCGCACGACGCTCGACCTCGAATAGGATAAACTCCGATAAGACAGAGCAGGCCAGCCACAGGCCACGGATGAACACAGATGAACACGGATGAACGCCGATAAATACGGAAAAGTCAGGCGACGATTCTTTTCCATTCGAGGCGGGCGTGGCGGAAATTTATAATCAGACCGACCTTGAGCTTCGCAAGATGCAGGTAATTGATCATCTGCCCGATTTCGTTGCCCCCGATTTTATCAACGGTTTTAACTTCGACAATAATTTTGTCGAATGCGATCAAATCAGGGATATATTCACCGACCAGATGTCCCTTATATTCAACAGCAAAGCGTTGTTGCCGGTCAAAGGGAATCCCCTGCAGCGAAAATTCTACAGCAAGGGCTTTTTCATAAGGCTTCTCAAGTAATCCGTGTCCAATTGTGTTTATTACTTCAATGGCCGCCCCGATAATAGCGCGTGTCTCACTCTCAAACAGCAAATCTTCGTTCATTTTTCTCTCCGATCCTATTTTCTATATTTATTTTACCATCGTCTCACTTTTTTCTGATAAATCATTGTCTATCCGCGTTCATCCGCGGCCCGTTCTCTTATGCCAATCATTGTCTATCTGTGTTCATCTGTGGCTATGTTTTTATGTCATCCGCGTTCATCGTAGCGCTTTTTGAGCGCCTGGATATCCTGCCACATCTGCCAGTTGGGGCTGCCTTTCTCGCGACTGGTGTCACGGATCAGATAGGATGGGTGATACATGGCCATGGCCGGAACACCGAAAATCGAGGTGAACCACTGGCCATGAATGCGGGTGATGCCGGGGGAATCCGGGCCGATGACGAATTTGATGGCGACGTTACCGAGGCAGCCGATCAATTTTGGCTCGATCAGACGCAGCTGTCGCTGCAGAAAAGGCGTGCAGACGAGCATTTCTGAAAGGGTCGGGTTGCGGTTGCCCGGCGGCCGGCATTTGAGAATGTTGCAGATGTAGATTTCCTCGCGCTTGAAACCGGCGGCGGCAAGAATCTTGTCGAGGTGCTGGCCGGCACGCCCGACGAATGGAATGCCGCTGGCATCTTCGTCGGCGCCTGGCGCTTCACCGATAAGAACGAGGCGGGCCTTCGGATTGCCCACACCCGGAACCGTTTTATTACGGGTTTTGCACAGATCGCAGCGGGTGCATTCGGCAATTTCTGAGGCAACCTTATCGAGCGTATCGCCGGGGATCTCGGCGAGTGGCTGCAGGCGTGCCGACCCAGGCTTTTCGCCAGGAGGCGCAGTTGGTTGCCCGGCGCTGCTTTTGAAGCTCGACGGGGCGCTGGCGCGGGCGAGAGTCTCGTATTCTTCAGCAGAGGTCGGTGGCGGCCGCATTTTTGTCGGGGCCGAAGGTGCGGTGGGCTTAGCAGAAGGTTTTATAGAGGGCTTTGCCGGAGTCGGCCCGACCGCGGTCTTTGTCTCAGTTGTTTCTGGTTCTGGCGTGGCAACCGCTGCCAGCTGATCGAAATCGAAATCTTCGTCAGGCATTGTGATCTCGCCCTCGTAGAGACCGTCACAGCCTGTCGGGGTTAGAAGCGAGATCAGATCAACCGCAGCAATCTGCTGCTCTTCAGACTCGCCGCTTTTTCTGCTTTTGGCCATAAATGCCTATTTATTCGCAGGGTGGTCGACACGGTAGGCTTTGGTGACACCGATCAGGCGCGCGATGGCACGCAGCAGGCCTTCAAGCATGCCCGAGTCTCTTACTTCGATGGCGAAATCAAGAATACCGGTTTTCTGCTTCGTGGTTTTGGCCGATGCCGAATGAATATTGATGCCCTGATTGGCGATAACACTGGTGACTGAGTTCAGCATGCCCTTGCGGTCAGTGGTTTCGATGCGGATTTTGGCGAGATAATCGCCGTCGCCGAGCACTTCATCGACAATGCCGAGATCCCATCTGACGTCGATCAGACGGTCTTCGGTGTCGTTCTGCAGATTCTGGGCGTTCGGGCAGTCTTTTTTGTGCACGGTGACGCCACGGCCGCGGGTGATGTAGCCGATGATTTCATCGCCAGGGATCGGGTTGCAGCAGCGCGACATCTTGATCAGTGCGTCTTCAAGGCCGCCAACGATGATGCGTGGCCCCTTGTTGGTCTTTTTGCGGGCCTTTTCGCGGCGGGTGAGATTTTTGGCGATTGTCTGCGGTTTCGGCTGCGATTTAGTGATCAGGTCGGGAAAAAGCTTTCCGATTACCTGCTGGGCGCGAATCTCTCCGGCGCCGATGCCGGCATAGAGCTCTTCGACTGATGGAAAGCCAAGTTCTTTAACCTTGTTGTTGAAACCGCCGGTCTTGAAGGTTTTTTCGGTTTCTCGGTCGCCGCCAAGCTTCTGAAAAGCTTCGATAAAATCACGTTCGCCGCTGATGATGTATTCATCACGGAATTCTTTTTTCAGCCAGATACGAATCTTGCGCTTGGCACTGGCGCTGCCGACAATTTTCAACCAGTCGCGGCTGGGCCCTTTCTGGTTCTTGTTGGTGAGAATCGAAACGATATCGCCGTTCTGCAGCCTGTATTCAAGCGGAACAATGTGCCCGTTAACCTTGGCGCCGCAGCAGCGATGACCGATATCGGTGTGAATGGTGTAGGCAAAGTCGATCGGGGTGCTGCCGTTCGGAAGTTCGATGACGTCACCCTTGGGGGTGAAAACATACACGTGATACTGAAACAGCTCGACCTTGACGGTTTCCATGAATTCGGAAGCGTCTTTGACATCCTGATACCAGTCGATGAGATTGCGCAGCCACGAGAGCTTTTCTTTGTAGTCTGGGGCGCTTTCTTTACCGGCGGTTTCTTTGTAATCCCAGTGGGCGGCGATGCCCTCTTCGGCGATGCGGTGCATTTCTTCTGTTCTGATCTGAACTTCAAGTGGCTTACCGTCGAAAATGACCGTGGTGTGAAGCGACTGATACATATTCGGTTTCGGAACCGCGATATAGTCTTTAAAGCGGCCAGGGATCGGCTTCCAGTATTTATGAACCATGCCGAGGGCGGCATAGCAGTCTTTGACCGATTCGGTGAGAATTCTGATGCCAAGAAAGTCGTAGAGACCGTCAAGGCCAGTGTTGTATTTGATCGTTTTGTTGTAGATCGAATAAGCCTGTTTCGGACGCCCGCTGATTTTGGCCTCGATATGAAATTCTTTCAGGTGCTCTTCAATCTGTTTCATGGCCTCTTTAAGCTTGAAGTCGCCTTCGAGGCCGGTTGAATTGAGAAAATCGTAGATTTCCTTCGCTTTTTCCGGCTGCAGGAAGCGGAAGGAGGTTTCTTCGAGTTCTGATTTGACCTTGTTGATACCGAGGCGGTGGGCGAGGGGAGCGTAAATTTCGAGCGTTTCGCGGGCCACGTATTTCTGCTTCACTTCGGGCAGAAACTGCAGAGTTCTGATATTGTGCAGGCGGTCGGCGAGTTTGATGAGAATGACGCGCACGTCATTGGTCATTGCGAAGAGCATCTTGCGGAAGTTGGCTGCCTGGGCTGCCGAAGCCGAGCTGAAAAACATCTTGTTGAGCTTGGTGACGCCTTCAACCAGCTGGGCCATTACCGGGCCGAACATTTTTTCGATATCGGCGGTGGTGGCGGCCGTATCTTCGATGACGTCATGCAGAAGTGCGGCGCAGATCGAGGTCGAGTCGAGTTTTAGCTCGGAGGCAACTATCAGCGCTACAGATTCTGGGTGAAGAAAATATGGCTCACCAGAGGCTCTGAACTGGTCTTTGTGGCATTCTTCGGCAAATTTGTAGGCCTTTTCGATGCGGTCAAGTTCGGCGTCAGGGTTGTATTGTTTTACCGCGGCGAATATCTGTTCGAGAGAAATGGTCGATCACCTGCTGCTTTCGGCTGGAGAGGCAAAGCTGGCGACAGCTTCCTCGAGGTTTTTGAGAACGACGAAATGATGTGTGAACTGGGTTATGAGAAATACCCGGCGCATTTTGTCGTTGAGGTTGATCAGGCGCAGATCGCCGCCTTTGGCACGGGTGTTCTTGAGGCCATGCACGAGCACGCCCATTCCGGCAGAGCTCATGTATTTGAGCCCGGCAAGATCGATGACGATGCGAACCTGGTTCCCGTCGCAGTGCTGGTCGAGTCGGTCGCGCAGCTGATCTGAATTTTCGAAGGTGATTTCGCCCTGAATGGCGATTACAACAACATTGTTTTCATGCTGCTGGCTTTCAATGGTTAGACTCATGAAAACTCCAGTTCTGGGGTATTTCAGGCTTCATCGTCGGGTTCGACCGGCAGGCCTGATTCCTGCAGGCAGAGGTGGTAGCTGAGAGATTCAAGCTCGGTGGTGAGGTCAACATTGTGTACCAGAACGTTTTCAGTAGAGATGAGCTTGAACGGCGCAAAGTTAAGAACTGCCCGTACGCCGGAAAGCATGACCATGTCATAGACTTCTTTTACGGCCCTTGCGGGAACGGTAAGAATGAGAATTTCAATTTCGCGCTCTTTAACGATTTTCGGCAGTTCGCTTACCGGAGAAATCTGCCCGAGATGCTCAAGAGTCGTTCCGATAAGGGCCGGGTCATTGTCGAAGAGGGCACAGACTTTGAAATTGCGTTTTTCGAAGCCGGTGTACATTGCCAGGGCGGTGCCAAGACGGCCACCGGCGCCGACGATGCCAACCTTGCGGATTTTCTGCAGGCCAAGGATTTTTACAATATGGTCGCGCAGCTTTTTGACTGAATAGCCGACACCGCGTTTGCCGAATTCGCCGAAATATGCGAGATCCTTGCGAACCTGGGCCGGGTTGAGACCAAGCTTGCGGGCGAGGTCGTGTGATGAAATAACTTTGACACCATCTCCGTCAAGGCCATTCAGGTAACGAAGATAGATAGACAATCTCTTGATCGTCGCCTGAGGAGGAGCCAGTTTAGTTCCCACCTGAAAAACTCCTTGTCAGTTGCAGATTAGCACCGTAATTTTTAACATAACAGACCTTTCTCTTTCAAGCATCAGATGAAATTTCGTCTGTACCGCTGACGAGAATCGCTGATTTCAGCTGACAGCCGCGCAGAAAATCGGCGCAGCAAAGACGCCCTTTCCCGGCACGCTGCAGCTCGAGAAGCTTCAGCGACGAACCGTTACCGCAGACGACCCTGATACCTTCGATGGGGCTCTGGCACATCACTGTACCGGCGGGTTGATTGCCGGACCAGTTTTCGGCGATCGCGCGAAAAACTTTTATGCGTTCGTCGCCATCGGCAAAGATCAGATTGCGAATTTCTTCGGCCGGGCGGTTCCAGTAGATGTGAGCGGTCTGTGAACTGATTTTGCTGGTGTAGGTTGCTTTTGTGTGGTCCTGCGGCACCGGCTTTATGTTGCCGGCAGCAAATTCTTTGAGGGTTCTGGCCAGCAGAACTGCACCTTCTAAGCTCAGGCGATCGTGCAGAGAGCCCAGATCGTCGTTATCGCCGATCGGCGTCTGCCCGACTGCGAGCATGTCGCCTTCGTCCATGCCTTTACTCATGAGCATTACAGTATTGCCAGTGACCTTGCGCCCGAGCAGCATTGCCTGATGAATCGGAGCCGGGCCACGGAATTCCGGCAGCAGCGAGGCATGCAGATTGACCGGAGCGATTTTCGGAATATCGAGAACCGACTGCGGCAGTATCAGCCCGTAAGCGACGACAACGAGGTAATCGGGGGAAAAGGAGCGCAGGGTTGCAATTTCTTCGGGCGCATTGCGGAAAGTGGCCGGAGTATGCACTGTAAAGCCACGTTCGAGGGCAAATGCCTTGACCGGTGTCGGCGCCGGTTTTTTGCCGCGGCATTTTGGCCGGTCGGGCATGCAGTAGACGGCGGCGATTTCGAAGTCGGGGTCATCGGCAAGTGCCCGCAGCGAGGGTACTGCAAAATCGGGGCAGCCCATGAAAACGATGCGCAGAGGCTTTGCCATCATTCAGAGGGCTTCCTCGGTTTCTTCATCATCTTCGTCGTAAAGCGATTCGCCGCGCTTGAGCATTTCGAGCTCGTGCTTGATCTGCAGCTTGCGGGCTTTTGAAATACGGTCGACGAAAAGAACGCCGTCAAGATGATCGAGTTCGTGCTGAATGGCTCTGGCAAGCAGGCCTTCGGCTTCGATTTCGTAGACCGAACCGTCGAGGTCGGTGGCTTCGGCAACCACTTTGCGGGCCCGTTCAACTTTCTCGGTCAGGCCCGGGAAAGACAGGCAGCCTTCATCACAGGTTTCTTTGCCTGAATGTTTCAAAATCTGGGGATTGATGAGAACCAGAGGGTCTTCGCCGATATCTATTACAGCGACTCTGAGATTGACGCCAACCTGAGGAGCGGCAAGACCTACGCCTTTAGATTCATACATGGTTTCGAACATGTC
>CAZFUG010000250.1:0-6821 GCA_964522035.1 uncultured bacterium | reverse complement strand
GATTTTCCTGATGATTGGTGACAAGACCATGCCGCGCAGCCCCAATGGCTTTAAAGGCTTTTTCTGGCCGATCGAATTCCTGATTGCTGTGCAAAAACTAGGCTGGACCGGCGTCTCGATCGTCGAAACTTTTCGCGGCGTCGATCGCGGCGGCAATGCCGTATTTGCCGAGCACAAAGAAACTATTCTCTTCTCTCAATCGCTGTTTGACGAACTAGATAAAATTCTTGGCAAGATTCCAACCGCAGAAAAGAAGTAACCATGCAGATCAGCGAAAAACTGAAAGCCATCGCTCAGGCATATCGGGCTCTCGCAGATGCCAACAATTCTTTCAATTTTCAGGTTTCAGGCATCGAAGGGTTTCGTAACCTGATCGAGCAGCGCAACCTTGTCGTCGAAGATCTCGACGTGCTTGGCGCTGACCTTATTGCTACGCTGAACCAGAATCTGCAGGGGCATGGGTTTCCGTGCAGCAACCTGACTGAGGCAGTTCTTGCGGTTTCGATACTTTTGCCCGAGCTGGCTGCTGATTGCGATGCAGTCAAAGATGCCTTGCGTGCACTTGTAGAATCTGACGCCCGTGTCGAAACTGATCTGGCAAAACTGCGCGATGACCTGAAGCTTGAAATCGGCCGGGTCAGACAGGGTGCCCGTGGCCTGAGAGGCTACCGCCAGACCGAAACCTTCGGCAGTTGCTTCATCAACAAGATTAAATAAAAAAGGGCTGTTTCATATTGCTATGAGACAGCCCTCTGTTTTTAAAATACTGAGAGTATCAGAACATCCCCGGAATATTCATCCCGCCGGTAATCTCGCCCATTTCACTCTGGACCATTTCTTTCGACTTGGCAAGCCCGGCATTGACGGCTGAAAGCACCAGATCCTGAAGGGTTTCGACGTCGTCTGGGTCAACGGCTTCTTTGTTGATCTCAATTTTCACCATTTCCTGGGCGCCATTGAAAACGACCTTGATAATGCCGCCACCGACGGTTGCCTCGATGGTCTTATCCTTGAGCTCATCCTGAGCCTTCTGGATTTTTTCCTGCATTTTCTGAGCCTGGCGCATCAGGCCCTGCATATTGAATCCACCCTTCATATCGGTCTCCTTAAATGTTGAATTGTCTGAAAAGATAATAGCAGAATCATCGCAAAACCGCAAACTTGCCGCGTCCCTTGCGTTTACCGGCCGGCGTCTGCGGGTCTTTTTCGATTTCCATCCGGTAAAAATAAACGCCGTTGGCCAGATGCGCCGGCAGTCGCCAGCGATAGTCATTGTCACCCTCTCTGCCTCTGATAACAAAGCCTTTGATCTTGTCACCCGCGGTGTCGTAGATTTCAAGGTGTACATCGGTGGTAAAATTCAGATAAAACCTGAAAGTGATCGTATCACCGCGTGCGGGGTTCGGATAAACCGCGATGTTCTTGATGCTGTTTTCCGGAACATACCTGATGACGCCCTGCACTGAGCCGTCTGCCAGCGAAACAACCTGAATTCGCTGACCGGGCGCGACTTTCAGATTGCCGGTTGCCGGATCGCTGCGCAGACTGTTCAATCTGATCGAACCCCGGAAAAGGTTCGAGTGTGCTGCGGTTTCGATCAGTTCAAGATCGAATCCGGCCGGATCCGCGTCAGAAGTGATCCTTACTGCTGTTTTATCAACGGTGAACCAGTTCTGATCTTCGGCATCGATTTCGATAAAAAGGGCCGGGCTTTCCAGCCTGTCGTAGATTCTGCGGGCGTAGGCGCGGTCGGCAAAGAATTTCAGGTCGTTGATTTTTGCTGGCACGGCACTGCCTGAATTCCTGTAGTAAAGCAGTTTTTTGTCTGAGGTTAATTCTGGAGATGTTATTTCAAGCCATTCACCGGGAAACAGCTGCAGACTGTGTGCTGGCACTGCGCGGCTTTCTGAGATGGCAAGGCTGCAGCGATAAAGACCACTGGTCGTCGATGCCGGCTCGATCGGAAGCCTGAGAGTTTCAGTTGCTCTGGTGCCTCTTTTAGCTTCAAGAGAGAAATTACGCCCGGTCAGGTTGAGTGTGCCTGAGGCCGCGATCTCGCAGAAAATCATCGGCAGGTTGATGGTATCTGAGGTTATCAGCTGAGCAAAACTGCTTTCACTGTATAGATTGATGCCTTGGCGGCCTCCGGTTGAAAAAACATGCTGATAGGAGACCAGTGGTTGCCCAAGATAGTCGGTCAGGCCGCTGAGTTTAAACGTGCAACTGGCTTCGACCGGTAAAGGCGCTGTCAGTCGCCAGGTTAAAACCGTAGAATCGGTTGCCTGGCCAGACTGAACGGTGCTGATTGTACTGGCTGCGCTTTCTATACGCAGGGCACCGTCACCGCTGCGATAGTCCATTTTACGTGAAAATGTCACCGACGGTTGTGGAGCTTCGGCAACACCACTGCTGCCTGAGGCCGGCGTAATCATTATTATTTGCGGAGTTGAGGCAAGCGAGAAGCTGATGGCGGGATTATCTGCAAAAAGCAGGCTGCCCTGCAGCGACAGGCCTGAAAAGGCTGCCAGATCAGAGTTGCCCGCAAAGCTGCCGGGCGAAGTTTCCTGAAGACTGGCTTCGAGAACCTGGCTGCCGTCAGAAAATCTGAAGGTGCGGGTGTCAGAGGCATTTACAAACATTTCGGTGGCGCTGGCGAGAATATCTATTCTGCCCCTGATTGCCTCACCGGTCTGCGAAACTTTCTGGCCGGCGAGAGGAGTCAGACCGGTCAGCAGTTCAAAGCTGGCGGTGGCTTCACTTCTGGTGTTGAATAAAGCTGTTTCAGGCAGCAGAAACAGCCCATTGGTATCCTGCAGGTTTGTGTTGAGATTGATCAGATGACTGGCGCCGGTAGCAAAAGCGGTCTGTGGAGCAAAGCTGATGGTCCTGCCTGCGTTTGAAGTAGAAAAAACGAGTGGTATCATCTGTCCTGGTGATGCGGATACCTGAATGCCGTTCGTCAGACTGCCGGCATTGATTGCTTCACTGAAATTCATAGAGAAGGGCTGGTCAAGATAGAGTCCGGTGCTGCCTGAGGCCGGCGAAATGCCAAGCAGCCTGGTTCTCAGGTATGCTGTCAGATTCAGAACCATGCCGGGGCTGGCCTGAGATTGAATTTTGATAGTCGTGCCAACTGGCAGATTGATTGGCAGAGCCAGCCTGTATATGCCTGAAGGCGGCGAGATTTCGACAAGGGTCAGTTCCTGCCCGTCGAGACTGCTGTCAGATGATTCAATTCTGACGCGGGCAGTTTCATAAGTCGAAAAGGATGTGTCTTTGGCTGTCATTTCGAGATAGAGACTGTCATTGTTGGCGACTGCCAGCGTCGGGGTTGCGTAGGCAGCACTTTCGAAGTTGCGCAGACTGACAATTTCGGTCGGCGGTGGTGGCGGTGGCTGGGTTGAAAATCTTGTTGCAAGAGATGTTCCAAGTGTGTTCCCTGATGTGTCACGTACCGACCCGCTCAGGCGCATTTCAAATTCGGTCAGCAGGGGCAGTACCCCCGCCGGCTCAAGCCTTACCTGCAGACCGCTGAGGCTGCGACGAATGGTTACCGGAACTGTGGTGTTGTCGCTGATTCTGATCAGACTGAAATTGGCCGGCGACAGGTCTGCAGTTTCCACCGGCCGGGTGAAATTCCAGCTGGGCCATACATCGGCCGGCACGTTGACCGCACCGCTTGCTGGCGAGAAAGACTCAAGGGTGAACCCGCGTCTGATTTTGAGAATTTTGGCCAGGTCGGGTCTTGTTTCGGGTGCTATTGTCAGGAGTCGCTCCGGTGACTGCGGCACCTGAAGCGAGCCAGTGAATTCACCTGGTGATGCTTCTGCGAGAGACAGAGAGAATGTGGCGGTTTCGTCTGACCAGGTTGCGCTTGCCGTTTCTGGCTCGCTCAGGTAGGCATTTGAGGCTGTGACGCTTACGTAAATGGTTTTTCCCGTTTCAACCTCGGCCAGGTTTGCCAATGGCTGCGTCAGAGCCGAATCAGCAAAAAGTCTGAGCTCTTTGATGGTCGGAGTGAGGGCAGAATAGCTGGCGACAAGTTCAGGGTATGGCAAACCGTCAGTATCTTTGATCGCTGGCGTAAGTCTTAGTAAAAGCCTTTCAGAAGTCCTTAGCGAAGTTTTGAGTGACAGTCTGTTAGCGGCGGGCTGTGTTATTGAAAACGATGCTGGTCCTGAATTGCCGGTAAGAGTGATGTTGCTCTTGTTTATGGTTGCTGCGTCGAATGATTTGCCGCCTTCGACCGAAATAACACTGTCGAGAAAAAGGCTGGCTGTGCCTGATGCCGGAGTAAGGCCGGTGAATTTGGGTAATTTGAAAGTTTTCAGGGTGGTTTTGACTGCCGGGGTGGTGACTGAATAAAACGTCAGGGTGGCATCTTCGTCTGCAAAAACCGTTATCATACCCTGAAAAATGCCAGAATTGACGGCAGTTTCAAGAAGAGTCGCGGTTCGTGAACTGGCTGAAATATTTGTGGTCAGTGTTACTTCGGTAATGTCGACCGTCGTTGCTGAAAGATCGCCGGCGACAACCTCGATGAAAACGTCGGCCGCAGGTGCAATGATGGCTCCGTCGGCGAGCTGGCTCTGAAAGGCATTGTCGGAGAATGTTTTAATGGTGTTGATAGTGGTTGGCGGCACCGAAGAAGATTGCACGGTGAAGCTCATGTTGAATGGCGTCTGGACAGGATTGCCGGCAAGGTCTTTGATGCCGGCAATGCGCAGAACATGCGTTTTGCCAAATTCAAGATTCTGGGCCGGTTTAAACTCTATCAGACGTTGGGCAGACAGATAGGACACTGTTCCGGTAACCTCACTGCCGTTGTGCGAAAGTCTGACATTGGTGCTGTTTACGGTTGTGCTGTCGAGGTCTTCACTGGCCTTAACTCTTATTGGTGTCGCAAATGAGACCCCGACAGCTCCAGATGCCGGTAAAGATGGTGTCAGTTGCGGAAATGACAGCGCCAGACTCTGGCTTGCTGCCGGTGAAACCACAGAGGTTACTTTCATTAAAAAACCGTCAGAAAGATTGCCGTATGTCAGCGAACCCTTGAAAATGCCTGAATTGACAGTCGTTTCGGTGAGAGTGACTGTATTGCCTGTAGAAACGCTTACCTGGGTCGTGTCGATAGTGTTGACGGCGCTATCCTGCCCGATTGCCTCTATATAAAGGGTTCCGGTGGCGTTAAAATCCTGTCCGCCTGTGTAGATGTTCAATGGCGACATATCGGCGGTGGGATAAAGATTTATGCTGTTAACGGTCGTGGGCTGGGTCTGTGCCGCCTGAGTCGTAAATCTGAAGGTGAACGGCCTGAACAAAGGATTCCCGACTGTCGATTTCAAGCCGGAGTCAGAATAAACAGCCGAAACCAGAAATTCTGAAGCGAAGGGCAGAGATGCAGAAGGGGTAAGCGTGATACGTTTTCCGTCTGCAGAAAGGCTTCGCGAAATCGATACCGGTACACCGCCGGAGCTGACATTCAATGCCGCACTGCTTCCTGCACTGACAAGCGACTCTGAAAAGGTCAGAACGATGGCTGAATCGGTGCGGACATTTACGGCTCCAGATGCTGGTGCTGTTCCGGTGGCTGTTGTGACAGTTGACTGAGAACCGTAAAATTCAGGGAAAACAACGGACAGCGTTGCAACCGTAGAAGGTTTCTGGGTTGCCAGAAAAATGAGATTGCCGCTGCTGGCTGCCGGCAGAGGGGTTGGGATGCCGTATAGAGGTATCGACCCGAACGAAAAACTGCCGATATATATGCCACTCGAGTTCGAGGCAGATTCCTGCAGAGCAAATTCATAGCTGCTGCCCCAGCCGGTCTGAAGAGTTGCTGAGGCAAGATCGCGTGTCTGAGTGGCGCCATCGGTTCCGGTCATTTTGATATGAACTGTTGCCGAAGCGGGTATCTTTTCTGCCGTTCCCCAGCTGGTTATCAGCAGCGGATCTTTGTAAAGACTGATATTAGTCAGATCGGTGGGAAGAGTCAGTGCGGCCTGAGTTGAAAAGCTCATCTGAAAAGGCTCTGGCACATTGGCGAGACTGTTGCCCGCCAGATCTTTAATACCGCTGTTGAGCTCGACACTGTAAGTGGTTGCGGTTTTCAGCCAGTTGTCAGGAGAATCATCCGGGTCGATGGTAATACGGTTCCCGCTGACCAAAAGTGTGTGGCTGGCAGGAACTCCGCTGCGGGTAAGCTTAACCGAGGCGGTATTGACCGACGTCGCAAGAATGTTTTCGGAAAAGGTGAAAAATGGCTGCTGGTCAATGGTAACGCCGGTCGCGGCATTTGCCGGGTAGAAAGAGGTCAGCGTCGGTGGGGTTTTGTCTTCGGTGGTGAACGAATAGAACAGCGGGGATCTTTGCGGATTACCGAAAAGGTCTGTCTGATTAAGCACTTCGATGGTATAGGTTTTTTCGCTTTCAAGTAATGCCGAGGGTACGATGCTGATTTCTTTAAGGACATTGTTGTAGCTGACGCTGGTGCTGACAATGTTGCCATTCTGCCGGGTAATAATGTTGCCGGTGTTTACCAGGGCGCTGTTCAGGGTTTCGTCAGCCTGTATGCGCAAGGCCGAATTCAACGCAACATTGGTTGCGCCGGAGGCCGGACTGGTCGGAGTCAGGCCTGGCCAGGTGATCAAAAGCGCTGCGCTTGCAGACGGCGATATTACCGAGGCTGCTTTCAGCTGGAAATTGTGGGGAAGTCCTGAAAAGCTGCTTTGTCCGAGAAAAATGCCTGTGTTTGATGCGGTTTCTGTCAAAACCGCATTCTGACCCGTCGAAATTGAAGCAATAGTGGTGTCGCGGGTAAGTGA
>CAZFUG010000249.1:0-6842 GCA_964522035.1 uncultured bacterium | reverse complement strand
AAAACTGCTGTCGCCGGCAGCCTGTGCCGGTGTGTCCCAGATTTCAAAATATACTGAAACCGGTTTTTCAGAAAGAACGGGCGAGATCTTGCTGAGCTGTGCATCCCATTCGTCGGAAAATTTCTTTCCGGCCTGCGGGTTTCCGAGCAGGTCTGCAACTTTCGCTGCCGCTTCTTTGACCTGTTGCAGACTTGTTGCCGGCATGCTGACATACTTCAGTCCAAGCTGCTGGAACAGCGGTGCATAGCGCTGATGCATGCCGTTGGTGTCAAGCAGCAGGGTTGGTCGAAGCGAAACTATCTTTTCGATATTAAGTTCCATGTTGCCAATCGATGGCTTCTGCTGCGCTTCCGGCGGAAAATTGCAATAGTCTGATCGGCCGACCAGGCAGGCTTCAAGACCAAGTGCATAGATCATTTCGGTCTGCGAAGGAACCAGGGAAATGACCCTTATTTCTGAAGCGTTTCCGGCAGTGAGAAAAAAAACTGAAAGAAAAATCAGCAATGCTGCTTTTAATAGTGTTTTCATGGTTCTTTCCTGTCTCTTCGCCGCTTTTCATAAAACTGATGTCTGAAGCGGTTGTGTTCGTTGATGGTTTTTGAAAACCGGTGGCCGCGGTTTCCGTCAGATACGAAGAATAAATAGTCGGTTTCGGCCGGCGCAGCTACAGCCTGCAGTGCTGAAGTTCCGAAGTTTGCAATCGGAGTGGGTGGGAGGCCAGGGTAAAGGTAGGTGTTGAACGGTGAGTCGATTTTAAGGTCTTCAAACAGCAGCCGGGTCTTATGCGAGCCCAATGCATACAGAACCGTCGCACATGATTCGAGTTTCATCTGACGTGCCAGTCGATTGTAGAAAACTGAGGCGATCATATTGCGCTCGGTTGAAAGCGCAGCCTCTTCTTCAACAATTGACGCGAGAATACAGCCCTGATATCTGGTCAGACCGCCTGGTAGCGGCTGGGTAAAAATCCGATCGATCTGATGTTTCATCAGTCGCAGCATGCGCTCGGCTACTTTGGGAGCTGGTGTCGGCCTGTTTAAAAAGTATGTGTCGGGGAACAGCAGCCCTTCGGCGGCGGGAATTAAATCCCAGTCTGAGAACACCCTGCCGAGCAGGCCCGGATCTGATGCCGCTTCGATAAAGGGTGCAGCTTCACAGATGCCGGCCTCTTCAAGTATGGCTGCCACCTTTTTTACGGTAAGGCCCTCGGGAATTGTTACGGCAACAGTCTGAAGGCTGCCGCGCAGCAGCTTGAAAATTACTTCGTCGACGGTTTCCTGGCCGGTAAAGTTGTAATGACCGGGCTTCAGTCGCTGATCAACCGCAAGGAATCTTATATAAAGCCGAAACAGCAGTGCACTGCGAATTTTATTCTGCTGTTTCAGCAGGGCCGCAATCTGCCTGGTATTGGCGCCCGGTTCAATAAAAAGCTCACCGGCACTGCCTGACTCAACCGGCAGCGACATTTCTTCAAACCATATAATTGAGCCATACACAAAACCTGAAAAGCCTAAAAAAAGAAAAAACACCAGAAGAATCAGAAATTTCAGGATTTTCACGGTGTTTCTCGAGAGAATTATTCAGGTTTTTTCTTGAAATTGAGAATTGTGTTCCTGCTGTTGTCGAGAACGTAGATTTCTTCGGCGGATTTGGCAACTACGCCGGTCGGGTAAAGGAAACTGCCTGGCTGGTTGCCGAAATCGCCGATTTTTGAGATGAATTTTCCGGTGGCAGAAAGGATTACAACAGGTACTTCACCAAGGTCGAGAACATAAAGATTGCCGTCTTTGTCGATGTGCATACCAGACGGGCCCTTCATTTCTTCGTATTCGCCCTTATCTTTGAATTCAGCGACAAAGTGCCCTTCCATGTTCATTTTTACAATGCGTTTGCCACCAAAATCAGATACAAAGATGTGATTGTCATGGATGAGAATCGAAGTCGGGAAAACAAGAGCGGCTTTGCCCGAACCGCCAATGGTTGCGATATAGTTCCCGTTGGCATCATATTTGTAAATTTCCGGGATTTTCGACATGATGACGTAGGCGTCGCCACCGCGGTCAATTGCAACATCCATCGGGTATTTCATTTTGCTGGTAACTTTCAGGTTTGGGGTGCCCTGAGTGTCGAATCTGACGATCTTATTGCCACGCTGATCGCAGGCCCAGACGTCACCAGTGAGGAAGTTTACGCCGATACCGGCCAGACTCTGCATTTTATAGCCTTCACGGCCTGATTCTCCGGCCGCCAGAACTGAATTTCCGTCTGTGGTCAGAATCTGAATTCTTGTGTTGCCGGCGTCAGCAATTACCAGATTGCCCTCTTTTGTGATATCAAGGTCGGTTGCGCTGAGGAATTCGCCACGATTAGCCCCGGATTTGCCAAATTCCTTGTCGTATTGGAACTTGTTCGGGACACAGCCGGTCGCAAATACCAGGCCGGTCAATAGTAATAAAGCTGTTTTCTTGTTAAACATAGAAACCCCAAAGTGTCCTTGTTTGTAACTTTTAGTATAATAATCGAAAAATAAATGTTTTGCAAAATATTTCTCTGATGGTATAATCTTTGGTAGATAACTATGAAAAAGAAAACTACAGGGTTTACGTTGATAGAACTGATGATCGTAATCGCCATTATCGGCATTCTGGCGGCGATTGCTCTTCCGCATTTTCGCAGAGTGCGTGATCGGGCCAGAGAGAGCAAATGTTTTGAATACTCTGCCCTGTTGAGCCGCACTGCGGAGCTTTATAACATAGAAAAGCGCCAGTATCCCGAAACAGTTGCAGACCTGGCTCCGTTTCTCGGCAACTCAAGACTTCCGATTTGCCCATCACTTGGCAAATATGAATGGGTCAAGGGTACTGAAGAAGGCCTGCCAAACGGCAAAAAGGTTCTCTGCACTATTCACGGCTGTGCAAGCGCAACCTGGGGCGGCTGAAAAGAAAAGTTTCTGTTAAATAAAAGCGAGCGGTGCGCCTGTTACTGGCTGCACCGCTCGTTTTATTTTGTTTAGATTCAATTCTGGATAAGGTTTTCGAGTCTGGTGAGTGGAACTGAAAGATCAATGTGTCCCTCATCGCCAGCCGGTTCGCTGCCGTTGATGAGAATTTTTACTCTTGCTTTCGGGTCAAGCTCGGTCAGTGAATTGACCAGTGAATAAACTGCCAGGGTCTGTTCGGCTGCTCCAAACTTGCTCAAAGCTGTAAATTCACGGCTCAGGTCAACGATGAAAGTGCCGGCATCGAAAAATATCCCGCGCAAGCCAGTGCCTTCAGGAAAAACCTGGTAGAGATTGCCGGTAATTGGGCCTTCCAGGAGAGTTTCAACTATCTGTCTTGCCTGGGCAATCAGCATGGTGCGTTTTCTGACCCGGCGAAGCTCAGAGGCAAGCATATCCGTGCCTTTCAAGCCAAAGAAAATACGCAGGTCCTGAGCTTCTTCCTGGGGTATGAATTCGTTGGCTGCAGCCAGATCTTCGCTTGCAGCAGAAGCCCCGGGGGTTGCAGCTGCGGCGGTAGAGGTTTCCTTGCCCGAAGAGAGTTCAGGCAGGATTTTTCTGACGAAGAGAAAATACCCTGAAAGAATCAGTCCAACAATGATCAGACCCATTAAAACAAAGAGAATACGTTCCTGATTATGGCGCGAAGGCTTTTTTACAGCCATTTCTTTTTTCTCCTGTTACTTACTGCTTGATTACTATGCCGTTGAAGAAATCAACAACGGCGTTGGCGATAGAATTAGCAAGTGCCTGGCGGTATTTATCGCTGATAAGATTCTTGCCCTCTGTTTTTTCTGACAACATGCCAACCTCGATCATCACTGCCGGATTCATGATGAACTTGAGTGGGAGCATCGGCATGGCCTTGACTCCGCGGCTTTCAACCCGCATGTGCTGAACCATTCTTTCGTTGACTTTTCTGGCCAGGAAGAGCGCCAGGTCAAACCTGGTGTTGCGCGCCCATTCAGTGAAAGCGGCGTCTGCAGAAGCACCCTGTGCATTTGAATTAACATGGTAACCGGCCGGGCTGAAGTAATAACAGGCAATACCGGCCTTAGAGTCGTCTTTCGCGCCGCCTGTATGAATTGAAATGTAAAGGTCGCCACCATTGCGGTTTGCAAAGCTGACACGCTGTGAATGAGGCATTTCAATGTCAGAAATACGGGTAAGCACTGTTTTGAAACCAATTGTTTCAAGGCGGTTCTTCAAATGCTGAGCAACCATCAGATTGATTTCTTTTTCCTCCGGGCGTCCGGCAGCGACGAAACCGCTGTCAGAACCACCGTGACCCGGGTCGATGACAATGGTCCGGCCTGAAAAAGACTGATCTGACAGCTTTGCCGCTTCAACCTCGATATTTATTTCGGGCGCGACTTCGGCTTTAGCTGGTTCTGGAGCCTTAACACTTGCTGTAGCCGGTGCTGTCGGCGCTACTGGTGGGGGTAGCACGGTCGGGGTAGCAATCTGGGCGGTGGCGGTTGCAACCTGCAGCAGGTTAGGTGGCGTCGGCAGCGTTACTATCATGCGGAATGGTGATGCCACCGTTTCGATAGTCGGTGCCTTTTCTTTCTGCGGCAGAGAAAAATTCAATACCAGCCCTTTACGGTCAGCCCCACTGTTAATGTCGAGACGGGTGACGTCACGACCTGCCGGATTGGTTCTTTTGGTCGGGATCAGGTTGCGGCAGCCGACAATGGTCAGGCGAAAAACGCCATCTTTGAATTCAGTGCGATAGGTGATTGGCGAAGTGAATTCGAGAACGACGCGGGTATGATCTTCTCTCACACTGTGTCTAAGAGCCAGCAATACAGATTCGGTTGATTCTTCAACCGAGATTGTCGGTGGTTCATCCTGAGTAATTTTCGGGGGTTGAGGCTCCGGCCTTACCACTGGCTCTGCCGGGGTCTGGGCAATCGGCACCATCCCGGGGGGCGTCTGGGGCGGAGGTGGCGGAGGCGGAACCTGCGGTTGAGGCGCAATAATTTTGGGCGGGGCTACCGGAAGAGCTGAGGCAGCTCCCTGAAAAATTCTTGCCAGGGCTGCGGCCGGAACCATAATCTGCCCATCCTGAATTTTTGGCGGCGCCGGAATTTTGACTTCTTTTTCGTCGACAATTGCTGTTGTGTCATCGAGTTTGAGCTTGACCGACTTCAGTCCTTTTCTCATGACAAGAATTTTTTGAATCGGGAACCATTGATGAGCAATGCCCTGTGATTCGGCGAAGCTTCTTGCGTTAATGTAGCCATCCTGCGCGTCAGCCGGAGCTGAGGTCAGTAACATGGCTACCAGCATTCCAGAAAGCAGATTCTGGTATTTGCGGTTCAAAAATCTAAACATCAATAGCGCCCTCCGAGTTCTCTTTCCATGTCGCGTCTTGCATCGTTTTTGGCAATGGTGTCGCGCTTGTCATATTTGGCTTTGCCCTTGACCAGAGCAATTTCAACTTTAACTTTTCCGCTTTTAAAATAAATGCTCAGGGGTACGATTGTCATACCAGAGGTTCTGACTTTATAGCCCCACTTGATGATTTCTCTCTTATGGGCAAGCAGGCGCCGTTTTCTTTCGGGCTCATGGTCGAGGCGGTTCGAAAAAGGATTTGACCCGATGTGCATGTCGTGAAGCCAGAATTGTCCGTCGACTTCTTCAACGTATGAATCTTTAAGGTTCACCTTGCCTTCGCGGCAGGGGCGAAGCTCTGAACCGACCAGCGCTATGCCGGTTTCGAGTTTTTCAAGAATGAAATAATCGTGATGGGCTTTGCGATTGGCCGCAATTATCTTGATGCCATCACCGGAATGTTTTTTTGAATTCAATCAGGTCACCTGCTTTCACGCCTGAGCCATATTCGCGTCTGATAAGTGCCCAGCTTGTGTTTTTATAAACTTTGGTCAACAGCAGATCTGCTGAAGGCCGATCCGGCCCTCTGCCGATTACCTTGCCAGAATCGGGGTCTTTAAGAGGTTCGCCGGCTTTGAAGGCTCTGAGATCAAGACTGTATTCATCAGACAGATCCAGGCCATCATCAAGGCCAAGGTTGATTATGACCTGGCCATCGGCCCGTCTGATGATTTTTCCGGGAGCGGTTGCTGAGTAATCCTGAGTGCTTGAAAAATTGGCGGCAAGAGCTGCAAAAGCCGGTTCACCGGCAAATCTCAGCTTCTGATCAAGCATCAGCGGGGCTGCTACATATTTCATTTCACACTGCAGCATTCTTTCAATGCCTTCTTTAAAGCTGGCAAATTCGACATCTCTTTTGCTCAGCAGGTCGCGGTAAAATTTGACACTGGCCTGTTTTTCGCCCTTGTCCCATAGAATGCGTGCAAGTTGAAGAAGATAGCGATGATTGCCCGGGTAAAGCTGTATTGCCAGCCTTATCTCAACTTCGGCCCCATCCCAGTGCCCTTTGTCGAGAAGATTAAGGCCTCTTTCAAAAGCTTCTTTCGCATCTTTAGCCTTCTGTGAAACGCGCAGCATCTGGGAATATGCCGGATATTCATTGTTTTCAACAGACAGAGCCAGACGGCGGTCTTTTATGAGGGTGTTGAGGCGTTCGACTTCTTCCCAGTGGAAAATTGCGTCTTCCAGACGTCCCTGTTCGTGGTAAAGCTTTCCGAGCCAGTAATGTGCCTTTATCAGGTTTGGCTCATGTCTTAAAGCTTCGATAAAACTGTCTTCTGCCTGGTTGAAATGGCCTTGACGATAGCTTTGATAGCCATTTTCATATGCCTGCATGGCTACATCGTGAGGTGTGGCAATATCAGTCGGCGGCATTCTGACGTCACGAAGCCCGTCGGCGGTAAAAGCCGGCAGAGGGGCTGTCAGAAGCGCCAGCATAAGCAGGGCG
>CAZFUG010000248.1:0-6844 GCA_964522035.1 uncultured bacterium | reverse complement strand
TCGCTTCGCTCACAAGCTTCCGAAAAAGCAATCCCGTCTTCTCGCCTCGCAATTTCATATAGAAATCTATAGTTTTTGACCAAGAATTGCTGGCAATTACACGCTGGAAAGAAAATAACGGTTGTGTTTGCAGGGCGGGTTTGTGTACCATTGAGAAAAATCGTCAAGGAGTACAGATGATGAAGATCTTTGCGAAACTGCTTGTTCTGACAGTATTCGTTCTTTTTATCGGGGTGGCGGCCCGCGCCGAAGTAGATGTTCCGTGGCAGTGGGTTCACCAGCAGCAGATTGATAAAGCCGTCGAAGAATGCCGGCAGCTGCTGGCGCCGTTCAGTGCTGAAGCCGGGTTCCCGGAAACGCTGCCTGAAGGGCTCAATGGCAAAAGCTGGAGCGATATCCGCGTCAAAATCGCGCAGAACTGCTCGAAATCAGCGAAAATCCTGCTTGAACTCGTCGACAAATACAAGCTGCCGGTGCGCCTGCGCCTTGGGGCGATGTATTTCCAGAAGCGTTTCGTTCTTGGAGCCCAGATTTACCCGCATAAAACCGAAACCGACCGCGTGCATGAATTTCAGTGCCGCGATTTCGCGGGTGCCTGCGATATCGGCCTGAAGGAAATGAAGCTCTGGGCCTCTGCCGAACCGATCTGGACCGGCGACATGCTCTGGGCGAAAACCATCAGAGAAGGTCTCGACCGCGTTAAAGCTATGCTGCCGAGTTTCCCGCAGAAGATTGGCGAAGCTGAAGCCCGTGACATCTGGAGAGAACTGGCATCGAAGGCTGTCAAAGCCGGTAACGAAGCCGGCATGATTTCGACCCGGGTCGGTGGCTTCGATTTTCCGGCCTGGCGCCTGAAATTCGCCGTCAAGTATTTCAAGGCCGCCGCGAAAGCCGCGGTTGCCGACAGCTGGTATGCGCGTGAAGCCGACCCCACCTACTGGAAAAAAGCCTGCATCAAGCTGCAGAAAGCAGTTGAGCCGCTCGCCGGCGAAATCGACGAACTGTTGAGCTCACTGCCACAATAAGCGACCGACCAGACAGCGCTGCCCCGCAGACCGGATCGAACCTGCGTGGCAGCGCTTCGCTTTTCCCCTGATCTGCTTTATGGTCAGCGGGGTTTGTCGGAAAGTTTACATTTTGAACTTTTGCGGGTATAATCGCTGCAGAAATTTGAACTTACACTAAAGAAATTGCAAGGAAAGTCGAATAAGGCAATATAATGAAGGCTGAAGGCGCTTCGTTACACCCATAATTTGTAAGTCAGTCACAACTTACGGAGGAATGATTCTTCTATGGCAGCAAAAGGTAAACTCGCAGTAGTCGCGGTTGGCGGCAATTCACTGATTCTCGACAGCAAACACCAGACTGTTCCCGATCAGTATGATGCAGCCTGCAGAACCATGGTGCATGTCGCCGACATGATCGAACAGGGTTACAACGTCGTTCTGACCCACGGCAACGGCCCACAGGTCGGTTTCATTCTGCTTCGCAGCGAAATCGCGCGCAGTCAGCTGCACCCGGTGCCGCTCGATTCTTGTGGCGCCGACACTCAGGGTGCCATCGGCTACAATTTTCAGATGGCGCTTGGCAATGAATTCAAGAAGCGCGGCATCAAGAAGCCCGTCGTTACTGTAGTTACCCAGGTTCTCGTCGACAAGAACGATCCTTCCTTCAAGAAGCCGAGCAAGCCGATCGGGCAGTTCTACACCGAAGCCGAAGCCAAAGACCGCATCAAGAATGACGGCTGGGCAATGGTGGAAGATGCTGGCCGTGGCTGGCGCCGTGTTGTCGCCTCGCCGCTGCCGCTCGAAATCATCGAAGAAAACGCCATCACCACCCTGGCCGAAAAGGGTTTCTGCGTTGTCGCAGTCGGCGGCGGCGGGATTCCGGTCATTCGCAATGACAAGGGCAACCTCGAAGGCACTGCCGCAGTCATCGACAAGGATTTCGCTTCAGCTCTGCTCGCTTCGAACATCAAGGCCGATACCTTCATCGTTTCGACCGCCGTTGAAAAAGCCTGCCTGAACTTCGGCAAGCCAGATCAGAAGGCCCTCGATAAAGTAACGGTCGCTGAACTCGAAAAGTATTGCAAAGAAGGCCATTTCAAGCCGGGTTCGATGCTGCCGAAGTGCGAAGCAATCATCAAATTCATCAAAAATGGCGGCAAACACGCCATCATCACTAATCCTGAAAATCTTGCCAAAGCCGTTAAAGGCGAAGCCGGAACTCACGTATACCCATAAGCAAGGAGCCGAATCGTGGCTAAATATCTCAGTAAATTCAAACTGCACGTAAACGACGAAGTCATCAAGAACACCGTTAACCGCGCCAAAGAGCGCAATATCGTCATTCCGACCTTCGCCCAGCAGAAAAACCCCGCCCTGATTCCAGAAAAGATCAAACAGCAGGTCAAACCGCTCGGTCTGTGGGATGTCAACCCCCGCAACCTGTTCCGTATCTCCTGGAAGAACGACGTAAAAACCGGTCTCTGGGGCGATGTAAACTATGTTGAACTGCCGAGTGAACTGACCGGCGTCAAGGCCCGCATCATCGGTCTGGTCGGCAAGTATTTTCCGACCGGCGCCCACAAGGTCGGCGCAGCTTTCAGCTGTCTGGTTCCGCGCCTCGTCAGCGGTGAATTCGACCCGACCAAGCAGAAAGCAGTCTGGCCGAGCACCGGCAACTACTGCCGCGGCGGCGCTTATGACTGCGCCCTGCTCGACTCGCCCGCGATCGCCATTCTTCCCCAGGATATGAGCCCTGAGCGCTTTGCCTGGCTCAAGGAAATCGGGACCAGCGAAATTTTCGCCACCCCCGGCTGCGAATCGAACGTTAAAGAAATTTACGACAAATGCTGGGAACTGATCAAAGAACGCGGCAACAACATCGTAATTTTCAATCAGTTCGCCGAAATCGGCAACCCGATCTGGCACTATCACCTGACCGGCAACGCCGCTCTTGAAGTGTTTGAAAAAGTTAAAGGCCCCCGCAGCCGTATGGCCGCCTGGGTATCGGCCACCGGTTCAGCCGGAACCATCGGCGCCGGCGACCGCATCAAGCATGCGCACCCGCACGCCCGCATCGTCGCTTCTGAAGCGCTTCAGTGCCCCACCCTGCTCAACTGCGGCTTTGGTGGTCACCGCATCGAAGGTATCGGCGACAAGCATGTTCCGTGGATTCACAACACCCGCAATACCGACACGGTCGTAGCCGTGGATGATGAAAACTGCATGCGGCTGTTCAGGGTATTCAATACCCCCGAGGGCCAGGCAATGCTTAAGAATGCCGGCGTCAAGGCAGAAGTCATTGAGAAGCTCGCTCTCATGGGCATCAGCAGCATCAGCAACGTGCTTTCAGCCGTTAAAGCCGCCAAGTTCTATGAAATGGACGAAAACGACATTCTGTTCACCTGTCTGACTGACTCGGCCGAAATGTATCAGTCACGCCTCGGCGAACTCGAACATCAGCATGGCAAAATCTGCAATGGTCGCGCCATGGCCGATTTCGAACGTTTCATGCTCGGCGAAGGCAGCCAGAACATGATGGAACTCAACTATCATGACCGCAAGCGTCTGCACAACTTCAAGTATTACACCTGGATCGAGCAGCAGGGCAAAACCGTTGAAGAACTCAACGAACTCTGGGATCCGGAATTCTGGGAAGACGCTTTCAGCGAAGAAGTGATCAAGCACTGGGATGAAATGATCACCGCTTTCAACGACAAGACCGGCCTGCTCAAGAATCTGTGATTGCCTGTCGGCAGTCATGGCTTGAATAACCGGAATTGATGTAAAATCAGGTGCAGGGAACGGCGCAATCCGTTTCCTGCACCTTCTGCAAAGTGTTCGATTTGTATTTGTGCTATTGATAAGCTTCGGCCTATCAGCCGGGTTGCTTTTTCTCCAGCGATTCGCTTCGCTCACAAGCTTCCGAAAAAGCAATCCCGTCTTCTCGCCTCGCAATAATTAAAAGTGTGCCAGCAGTTCTATTGGGCCAGCCATTAAATTTTAGAAGCTTATAAGCGGTGTCTTTTGATGCGAACAGTTAAAAAACAGGCGGATGAGAATAACCGGAATTTGCCGTATACTCTGGCTTTCAGGGTGCCGGTGAGTTTTCGCGGTTATTTGGGCGCCTGTCAGCAGAAACTGGTGCAGGTGTGCAACTCTTTCGAGGCGCCTGAGACGGCGCATCTGACCGTCAAGTTTCTCGGGTTTTCGTCGGATTTTCTCGATGATGCGCGGATTGTCGAGCTGCTTCCCGAGATTCATGCGATTGCCGCGAAGTATCTGCCGCTGAAAATCTACATGCGCGGTTTCGACCTGTTCAGGTATGCCGAAGGGCGGGCAACAGTCGTTTTTCTGAAGGTACTGCCCTGCCCTTCTCTGATCGATCTGCACAACGAAATCTGCGATCGTTTCAGGGAATTCGAGGTGTTTCCGCATGCCGATAAAGATAATTACCAGCCGCACATCACCCTGAGCAAAGACCTGAAAGCCGGCTGCGGCGAGCAGCTGCAGAAAATCGTCAACCGCTCGCGCAAGATGTCAAAGCGGCATCTCAAGGTCAGCGATCTGGTGGTGATGAGCCCGAACCGCATGTTTCCGGTAATGGCAGAGATACCCGAGCACCTGATCTGCCCGCCGGTGAAGTGAAGATAAGGCAGACGCGCCATCAGACATCGTTCAAGCAGCAGGTATTTTTCGCCATTGCCGGTATTATGTAAACCAGACGCCGCTATTTTTTATATCCTGGCGTCGGACTGCGGTATTTATTGCACCGACATCTCCGGATTATGCAAACCCACAATCACTCCCCCCGGTCAATCGCAAATGGCAAACATGAACCTTTTTCTTTCCAAAAGTGGCATTACGGCATGTCAGTCGCAGAGAGTTGGACAGATTTGAGTCGGCCGATTAGAATGTCGGTATCAAATTGAAGTAGAGTTGCTTATGAGTGGAACAAATTTCTGGAGAAATTTCTGCTGTTTTTCTCTGACAATGATTATTCTGGTGTGCAGTTCTGCTTCGCTGACCGGCCAGGAAAACCCGGAACTTTCGAGATTCAGGGCGCAGAAAGAATTCATTTCCCACGCCAATCGGCTGGTAAACGAAAACAACCTGAAAATAATCAATCTCGAAGTCAGAAATGAGCAGGCAGATGCAGCACTGCAGCGAACCCGCATCAATTTCACGGTTCAGGGCTCGGCACCTGGCTTTGCTGCGTTTCTGCAGGGGCTCGGCGATCAGGATAAAACGACTTCAGAACCTGAAATAACACAGTTGAACAGCTTTGAAACTTCATCTGCGAACAACACGCGGGTCGTTCATCACCATTTTTCAATTATTCTAAAGGAAAAGCCGGGAACAGCCAGCGAAAAAAACGATGGAAAGACTCGCACCCGATGGCTTCCGAAGCTTGCGGTTTTTCTGGGCGAAGTTTCAGCGGCAGCCCCTCTGATTGAGCCATATCATGCGACTCCAGAATTTTCGGAACACAAAATCCCTCTCTGGCTGACCAGAATCAGTTTTTTCGAAGGCATGCCAGCTAGAATCGAACTGTGCGGTGGCGCCTGTGAGATACCGGCGATACTTGAGCTGAATGAGACGATATTGAAAAGTCAGATCGCCAGTTCTTCGAGGGTCGTCAATATATCTGCATATCAAAATGGCGATCAGAACTGGTTCAATTACCGGGTTGAAACCGATCTGTCTCAGAAGTAAGCCAGAAACCAGGCTTTGCCAACCGGTTAATTGTAGCGGAAATTATTAAGACTTATCAGTTGAATTATGCAAACCAGCAGTCACTCCCCTTGCCAGCCGCAGAGAGTTGGACAGATTTTGAGTCGACCGATTATACAAAAGCTCATTGAAAATTTCCGTGACCAGGCGCAGAGAGAAGACGGGATTACTTTTTCGTAAGCTTGTGAGCGAAAGCGAATCGCTGGAGAAAAAGTAACCCGTCTGATAGGCTGCGCCGCCGAACCGGTGGGA
This sequence comes from uncultured bacterium, assembly GCA_964522035.1. GTDB lineage: Bacteria > Muiribacteriota > Ozemobacteria > Ozemobacterales > Ozemobacteraceae > Rifleibacterium. The sequence continues at coordinate 854 of CAZFUG010000248.1, read as the reverse complement.
AGTGTTCAATACGCTTTTGTATAGAATGGCGGTATCAATTCAGAGCAAAAGCAAATCCCCCTCAATCCAAAGGTTTAAGGGGGATTTATTCGTCGGGTTGAAAGTTTAAATCAGGGCTGGGCCTGCGGGTCGTTTACTTCACCATTGGCAACGCGGCGCAGTTCTTCGGCAAGCAGAACATGTTCGCGTGGCAGGCCGGAATCTGCAAATACGGTGATTGCTTTGCCCTCTTCATCTCTGGGTGTGATACGAATGATGCCTTTGCTCAAGTCGCGAATTTTAAACAGATTCTGCGCAAAATAAAGGGTTGTCGCAATTCGCAGTCGTTTTGGCCAGCGCAAAAAGGTTTTTCCGTTCAGTTTGAGATTGCCGAGGCCGTTAACCAGCGGCACTCCGAGTTTGTTCTTTTTGTAGGTCAGATTATCTGAAACCGAAGGCTCGTAGGGCGGCGTTTTGCCGCTGAGCATGGTCATCAGCTCAAGCAGAACTTTAGTTTCAGCACGTGAAAGCGAGAATACCACAATCGGAGCGCCGGGCGAACCATCAGCTGCAAAGCCCAGCGGCGAAAATTTAAAAATATCGGAAAAGGCATAGGGCGTTGAGTTGCCGTTAACAGTCAGATATTCTGAACGAACCAGACCATAGGTTGAGAAATAAAAATCGACCGGCTTTTCCAGGCGTCGGTTAACTGCTCTCAGAAGGGCTGTAGCAGTAAAAACACCGGCGGCATTATCAGGAAATCTCTTTTTCAGCCGGTCTCTGGTAACTTCACAAATTGGATTATTCATCGAAAACCCGGAAGGCTCGATCAGCCGGTTTACTTATTCTTCCGACTGTTTCAGACATGCAAGAAC
>CAZFUG010000247.1:3212-6860 GCA_964522035.1 uncultured bacterium | reverse complement strand
GTACAAGAAAATCCTCGAACTTTCGCCCAACAACCCGCACGCGCTCAACAATCTCGGGTATCTCTATGCCGAATACGGTGTAAACACACAGATGGCCCAGGAACTCTGCCAGCGCGCCGTCGATATGGACCCGGCAAACCCAGGATTCAGAGACAGTCTCGGCTGGGCCGCCTTCAAAAACCGCGATTTCAAAAAAGCTGAAGAAGAGCTCAAAAAGTCTCTGTCGATGAAAATGAATGTCTACGACACGCATTATCATCTGGCAACCGTTTATTACGCAACCGGTGAACTCGATAAGGCCGCCGAACATTACCAGGAAGCCATCAAAATCAGGCCAGACTCGGCAGAAGCACTCAACAACCTTGCTTATCTTTACACAGAGCAAAACACCAACATCAAGCAGGCAATCGAGATGGCCGAAACTGCGTTTCAGCTGGAAAAAAACAATGCTTCGTATATCGACACCCTTGGATGGGCCCACTATCGCAACGGTGATATCGATAAGGCGCTCAGCTACCTTTTGAAAGCCAACCAGCTGGTTTCAGGCCAGGGTGAAGTGTTGCTGCACATCGGGCGGGTCTATCTCGACAAGAACGATTTCGACTCGGCAATTGCCTATCTTAAAGAGGCTTTCAAGGCTGACCCGAAACTCAAAGATCCAGAAAATTCACTGTATCTGGCCGTACGGTTAAAGTCTTATCATTCAGCACTCGCTGACTACCACACCCTCATGGGCGAAAGGGCCGACAAGGAAAGAATAAACAACATCCTGATGAGCATCGCACGCCTTTATCAGGAAGAAAAACTCTACGACAAGGCAATCGACATCACCAAGCTCTGTTCAGATGTGAAATCAGGTATCAGACCTTTAAACGAGCCTCTTTTCAACAGCTACAGTCTTTCTGACAACGACAGCAAACCGTCTCTGACTCTCGAAGAAACTCCTGAATCAGCGACCGCATCAGGCTCAGTTCAGCCTGCCGATTCTGAAACACAGGCTAATGGCGAAAGCACTGAAACCGAAAAATCGGCTGATAAACTTTTTAACGGTCTGCCGCCTGTAAGCTCGCACACTCTGGTTATTTCATTTGGCCCGCAGTTTTTTAGATGGCTCAGCACCTCAGTCGCCGGTGCGGCCAATTTTTCAGACAAATCGGTCACTATTTTCGTCAATAGGCCGTTCAAGCCCAGAAAGAACGCCGTAATCAGAATCGAAACCGAATCAATCACCGGCACAGCCATGCTCGGATTGCTGTCGAACTATTTCTCGCAGCTCAATATTGTGCGCAAAAACTATGAACAACCCGACCGCTGCGAATTCAGCCTTGGCCAGCGCCGCATCTATGCTTTTGCCGACCGCAACTCAGTTTATCTCAGCGGCAGACCAGTCACCGAAAATGACCGCGCGGAACTGCTCAACCAGCTTTGCCCATTTAATCCGGAAAGCTTTATTGAACTGATCTATAACTGGAAAAACTTCGAAGTTTTCATTCCGAAGATGCTGCAGCCCTTTGTCAAAAACCCGTTCGCGCCCTTCATAAGAATTCATACCAGATACAGCTACAAAGATGGCAACCTGAATGAATTCTCGGCAGCCACCACCGGGAAAGCCGAAGACGACGAATTCATGAAGAGATTTGCCCGCAGTCTTTTCGCGTTCAAGGTGCAAACGCAGCAGATGGGTCTCGAAACCGTAATAAAAGTACGTGGTGACGAAGATATCATCTACATATCAACCGATTTCGAAAACATCGCAGGCTGGCTGACCAAACGCCTGAACCGCTGGTATGGGCTGGTCAGCAAAATTCTCGAAATTTACACATCACGCACGATATGTTTCCTGAACCGCATGTTCTATTCCCCTGAATTGGAAAAAAGCTGCCCGACAGGCGGATCGATAAGAACAGATGCGGTCAGTGGCCTGATTTACTGCAGTCAGCACAATGAAGTACCGGCAATCCCGATGATTCTCGACGAACACGCCGGCTGCAGCTACAACCGCAACCGGCTTTTCCGCTATCTGCAGAACACCAGAGCCATCAATGCCAGCGGCACTCTCGAAACCGGCTCACTTGAGGATCTTGCGAAAAAACTCGGCGTGCCCCTCTGCCCCACATCAGGTAGCTGGACCCTTGATGAAAAAGGTATCAAATGCAGTGAACATGAAAATTGATTTGCTTTTTTTCTCAAAATAGTCTATTTAAATAAGACACTAATTGGAGGTAAGAAATATGCCTGCTGTAAATATTCAAGACAATATCCTTCAGTACCTGAAAGACGAAAAGGAAGCTGTTAAGATCTTTCTGATGAAAGGTTTCCAGATTCAGGGTACAATCCTTGACTTTGACACTTTTGTGATTCTTCTCGAATCAGAAGGCAAAAAACAGTTGATTTACAAGCATGCTATTTCTACTGTTCAGTTGCCCGACAATTTCAATCTTCCCGGCTGAAGATAAGTCTTAACTGAAAAGGCTGCCCACATGGGCAGCCTTTTTTTCTTTTCTGCGGCTTTTCATTTCGGCGCGTTCTGTCTAATGTTTCAACAGCCGATTTGTTTATTTTTTGCACAGCCGCGATTGCATAGCTGTATAAATATTTATCATTAAAGGCTTTGCGCTGCAAAATCTGTTTAAAATCGCACCATCAAAGGCCTCAAAAAGTTGGCACGGGTCTTGCATATATACAAACAACACTGCACGACTATTCGTCAGTTGTCTTCAATCATTCCTTTCCTTGATCAAGGCTGCCTAGAGTGGCCTTTTTTTTTGCCCGGAAAAGGGGTATATTATCGCAGAATTAAAAATCCACCTCTTCGGGAACTCAGATGAAAAAGCTTTTTATAATTCTCACACTCTTCGTTTTTGCCCTCAACACACAGACAATGGCTCGCAGCGACATAGCCGCATTCTGCTACCACCAGGTCGAACCGGTCGCCAAAAATAAGTTTTCACTTTCGCTCGACCGCTTCAGAAGCCAGCTTAAATATCTGAAAGACCGCAATTTTGAAAGCCTGAATTCAGAAGAACTGCTCAGAGCAATCGCTTCAGACACCCCCGACGTCAGCCGCAAGGTCGTGTTTACCTTTGACGACGGCTACAAAACTGTATACGATTACGCTTTCCCTGCCATGCAGGAATTCGGCTTCAAAGGTATCGTCTGCATTTACCCCTCTTTCATCGGCTCCTCTCTGGCCATGAGCTGGGAACAACTCGCCGAACTGATCAAGGCCGGCTGGAGCGTAGAATGCCATTCAATGAGTCACAGCAATCTGGCTTCTAAATATCACACCCCGGAAGTCGAAAAGGCTTTTCTTGAACAGGAAATCGTCGCTTCGCGCCATCTTATTGAAAACCGACTCGGCAACAAGGTAAAATTCATGGTCTGGCCCTACGGCGTCTACAGCGACCGCAGCATCAAAACCGCCAGAGATGCCGGCTTTTCTGGCGCCATGACTGTTGATGGCGGTGCTAATTACCAGGGTATGTCGCCATGGCAGATCAAAAGACAGGTCATTTATTCGACCGACGACATGGAAAAATTTCTGATCCGCTTTGGCATGGCCGCTCTGCCAATCACAGAGCACTACCCTGCACCCGGGCAGGTGGTCGATCAGCTCGCGACCTTCAGCTGCCGCATCGATAACCTGTC
>CAZFUG010000247.1:0-3202 GCA_964522035.1 uncultured bacterium | reverse complement strand
CTTCAATTTTGACAACCAGACGCGAATGTTGACCGCAACCGTAAACAGCCCCTTTGCCTCAGGCAATTACTTTATTGACATCTACCTGCGCGACAAGAAAACCGGTATTACTGCGCAGCACGGCTGGTTGTTCAGCATCGCCGGCGCCGGCAGCCGAACCAGCTATTAGCCTTCTGCCCAGATCTCACTTTTTACCGGAGAAGTTGTCGTATTCTTTGACGCTGATCGACTCTTCGCTGAAGGTCAGCAGGTTGTGCACTGCCGGCGCTTCGAGCGGCTTGAAACCGGGATTTCTCAGGTTGGTTGGGTCCCAGAGGCGGCGGCGCAGAATGTTCCTGCCGGTGTGCGCTCCTGAAATGAAGTATTCCGGTTCTTTTGCCGCCAGCCTGATCACGCCGCCGTAGACTCGCTGAATGATGAAACCCGGTTGGCGCATATATTCAAGGCCGCCGGCGTTACCGATTTCATCATCGACCTTGTCGGCAGAGTTGCCGATCTGCCATCGCGATGACCGCCAGGCCGAGCTCACCAGCGAAGCATTTACTGTGATTTCGGGCATGTAAATAGCGTCGTTGGGGTCTTTTTTAGCCTCTTCGAAAAGATGGCGCATAATGCCCATTGCACCACAGTTTGGCATCGGACCGTTCTCTTCTTCGAGCATTGCCTGTTTCCAGGCCATGGCAAAAACCTGATCCTGTTCGGTCATGGTCAGGTCGCCGGCGCTTCTGATCGAAGTCTTGAGAATTTCGATGATTTCATTTCTGACTTTTTCATCGCGAATACCAAATCTTGGCCGATCGGCCGAGCCCGGCGTGAAGAAATTGATGATGTCTTCCATTTTCGACTGGTATAAGCCACCACCATTCAGCTCTTTATTATTGTAAAGAAAGGCCATGGTACCGTAACGGGCCTCGAAGTTGCCGTCAACCCCAAGCTCTCCCAGGCCGATCAGAGATTTGCGGTTATCTGGATTCAACGGGCAGAGAAGCGTTTTGATTTCGGCTTCTATCTCTGGCGTAGAAGGATGCAGAGCCTGCGCCAGACAGTAGAGGAAATACGGTTTGATCTCATTCATGGCAAACAGGGTCGGCCGTGAAACATCGATGAGCACACGCCCTTCCGACATTATCAGAGCACCGACTTTGTTGCGGTCTTTGCCGTTTTCGACCGGATATTTGTAACGCATATAGCTGTTATCTTCATAAATCTGCACGGTTCGCGGGTTCTGATTAAAATCGCCGCCAATGACAATATCTTTTGTGCTGTAGATGGTCACAGTGCGATCGGGGCAACCCCAGATACGCAGCGGCACATCGGCATAAATAAGAATCTTGTCGCCCTTCAGCTTACGGATAACTTCGGGTTCATCTGAGCTGAGACTGTAATCAGTTTCTGCACCGGCTTCTTCCCCATCTGTTTCAGGGGGATCAGCGTCTGTTTCGCTGCTTCCTGAGGCATTTTGAGGTTTTGTGCTTTTAAAATCACCAAAGTCGATATCGACATAGTGACTGCGCGTATCGTAAGGATTTTTGTATTTGCCGGCCGGCATAACCTTTTCATCGATCGTCAGACCGTAAGACTTGCGGTAGCGCTCGGCAGTCGCCTTGATTCTTTCGCGCGGCAGCCGGGCAAATTTGATCGGGTGCGCCCCATGAGCGCCATCGAGCAGATAACCTTCGTGAGTCTCGAATTTGCTGATCTGCACCGAATCATTGGCAGAAGAAAGGGTCATACTGATATTATTGGCGAAACCAATACGGGTGTCTTTCAACGCTCTGATCATGCCGGGAGTTTCGATTTTTTCCATTTCTAACAGCTCATTGCCACGACAGCCGCCGCCCGCGGTGTTAAAGGTTATCCAGTGGTGGCCATACAGACGACCGGTTCTGAGCTGATTTTCGCGATCGAGATACGGCCCTAGAGCGCCAAGATCAAGCATTTCACCATCATAAAGCAGGTTTTCGGTTGCCGGATAGCGTCTTTCTATGAGAGCGGTGATCTTGCGGCAGGTCGTTTCGTTGATGCCCCAGCCGGCGCCAACTTTAACAACCACTTCGGCACGGGCATACATTTCTCCCTCTTTGAGGGTCTTGGTTTTTGAATTTTCGCGCGCGCCATAGACAAGAGCAAAGCGGGCCTTGAATTCGCCGGCGTCTGAACCGCCAGAATAAATGCCATTTTTAACGCCATCGAGATAGATTTTGTCCATTTTGCCGATCAGAGTCTCGCGGCTTTTAACCGGGCTAACCCAGCCAGCTCCCTCTTTATCACGAAAATATCTGTGAGTGTTATAAGCCCGGTTGGCATTCAATTCGGCGATTATACAGTTTAAAGCGGCTTCACCAAGATTCGAGGCCACAAAACGCCTGACATCTTTTGACTGCAGCTGATGATGCCCTGACTTTACCCTGGCGAAAATGCTGAAAAAGATCAGCAACAGAGCGGCAAACCCTATAACAACAAGGTAACCGGAGCCTTTTCGCCTGTTGGAATATCTGGTCATGGGTTGGTAAAAATCTCTTTTCCGCGTTTGTAAAAGCTTGTGTTCATCGAAACATTATAAACCTGCCCGGTCTCTGTTTCTTTTCGGGTGCGCTCCAGCACCATTCTGACATGAACCAGGCTGTTGCCGGTGCCCGACTCGCTCAAAGCGACCGGCAACAGCAGGCGATCTTTCGCCGCGCCGATATTAGATGGTTTGAAAGGTTTTCTGGCGGTTCTGAATACGACCATTTCTCTGACATTGTCGACAAGCACCTGGCGCTGGGTGTTCTTCTGGCCGGGTTTTTCTTCAATACTGACAGTTCTGACCAGCCGATACCTCGGAATTATCTGTGTCCCGGTAGCCTCAATCTTTTCAAGTTCATATTCAATCTGGCGTTTCATGGAAATTTGCCCGCCAAGTGGGCTGTTGAATGGTATCTGTGGATCAAGGGCTGAGCTCTGAACCTGAAGAATGACACCGGGTTTTGTGGTCAGTGAAGCGATATTGCTTGAAAAAATCGGCACCGGTTTGAGAATAGTGGTCGCTTCGCGGATATCGTCACCCATAAAGGTGACAACCTTGCGAAAACCCTCATTTACATGCAGAAATTCAAGCGATTTGGTCACGACTTCTGTCTGTGAAAAGAATATGCGATAAGCGAACAGCAGAATCATTGTGGAAACGGCGACGGCAATCAGGGCTTCAACAAAAGTGAAG
>CAZFUG010000246.1:0-6914 GCA_964522035.1 uncultured bacterium | reverse complement strand
GCAAAAATAATTTATTTGGCGTCGTTAAGGGTGTCGAGGCGTGATTTGAGCTCAAGGGCCCGTGCTTTGATGAGTTCCATGTGGTCTGAATTATGAAAGATGCGGTACATCGAGCCGTCTTTGATCGAATAGAGCTCTGAAAGATGCTTTTGCTCGGCATCTCTAAACTTAAGCCAGGCCAGCTGAGCCGTCTTAAGGGCAGCTTTTGCTTTTTCATTGCCGGTGTAAGCAGTCATAAGCTCTTTATAAACCCGGTTCAGCTCGGCATCCCATAATTCGATGCCTTTGCCGATTGCCTGAATCTGGCCATGCGTATCCTGATTTTTATCGAGCAGTTCATTGACCTGCTGATCTATCGGGTGAATTGCGGCTTGCACAACATTTTCCGGCCCAGCCTCTTCATTTTCACTGGTTTCGTCGGCAGCAACAGAGGCTGCAGTCCCGGCAGGTTGAGCAGTCTGGTCTGCAGGCCGGGCAGCGGCAGGTTGACTCTGCGCCAGAACCGACGGCAGGCCGGCAGCCGAAAACACTGTCAGGCAGGCAAGAACAATCACTGAAAAAACTTTCTTTCGCATAATTACCTCAGTAAAATTATCGATCAATACCAGTTTCAGGCAGTTTTTACAGACTGCACCAGTGTTTATCTGTAGCATGAAAGAACAACAGATCAGCAGATGCCGGCTGGCGAAATTATTGATTCCTGTATAATTGGGCTACCGGTGCGGCGGCCCGTTCTATCAGTCTGGTTGCTTTATTTATGCAGCCATCAATAATCACACTGCTTATTCATGAAACAGTTTTATTCTGACTCTTTTCACGCCGCTGCCGGTGCGGCCGCCGTTGATGACCTGGTTGATGCCGATGAAAATATCCTGGTTAACCGGGCCTTCGGTATCGGCCTGGCCGGCGAGGCAGAAGATATAAGGCGACTTGACCTCGCCATCGAGACCCCTGTCGTTCTGCCAGACCAGCCGGTTATTGCTGACCTCAAAAATAACGGTGGCACCAGGGCTGCCAAGGCCTTCTGCCGACGCCAGAACCTTGCCGTTCTTTTCATCGGCCGGCATGTGGTCGTCGCCGTAAAGGGCAAAATTGCCGTTAAGAATCTGCGCTTCACCGTCGTGGCTCTGATGGCCGCTGTCGCCCGAGTAACCGTTGTTCGAAACCGAATCGGCGATGTTCAGGTTCCAGTCTTTGAGAGCCTCGCCAAACAGCACTTCAATTCTTGCCCGGCAGACTTCGGTAGTTTTAGGATCGAGAGTCAGCCGCACCACGCCCTGACCATTGAATGGCCCGCTGTAAGCCTTTATTGCCTGCTGATTGCGAATGCCGATGCGGTTTTTCTCAAGGTCAACCTCACAGTCGACATCGGCCGGAAATTCATCAGCTGCCATAAACTGCACTTCGGGCCCCTGCATGTGAGGAAAATCGCAGTTATGAGGCTCAAAAGTCTCCCGCGCCAGCGGAACCTGTGGCCCTTCCGGCACTTGAGAAGCCTGAAGACCAGATGCAGCAAAAACAAATGCTGCCAGTAAAAAATGCGCAAGCCTGAAACCCTTACCAGAAATGCTCATTATATCCTCCAGCCCTTGCCTTATATAAGGGAAATTGATTGCAATATCAGTCATCAGTAATACTATGCCTGTTTTTCGCCCGCCTGTCGAGTATTGCTTCAATAATTAGCGCAGAATGAGACATCAAACACATATCCGTCGGGCAAAAGTCAAAAACCAGAACACAAATCCTGCCACATCAGGTTTTTAAAGCTGCCGCGACGCTCTATTCATGGTTCTTTTGCTTACTTTGGCTACAGAAAAAATTTGCCCCTTGGCATTCGCAAAAATCTGCCTATATTGCATACAGGTTCAGAACCACGAAGGTGTTTTCGAGTTGCGGTGAATTCGTCTACACACTTCGCGCCCAGGTCTGGCGGCGCACCGACCGGCTTTCCCGGGCACTGAATCCATGCTTTACCTCTGTTTCTGCCGGAAGCTTCTCTGGCATGCTTTTTTGCACCCGTTCTTCTGCAATTTATAAGTGCGCTAAGACCGGATAATCTGAATGACAGGCTTCTCGGAAATCTCAAAAGTCGCTTAATCCCAGCATTCGCAGGGATAACACAACCGAATGACCTTATTCAGGAGAAAAACCATGTTGAACAAAATTCCAACCGTTCATCGGCTGTTGTTCGTTCTTCTCATTCTCAATCTCGCAACCCTGCTGCTGATCGAGGCGATTCCGGCGGCCGGCAATCTGCTTTTCGAAGTTCCGGTTGACGACTGGCAATATCAGGTCGAAAAGCCGACCTCTGAACAGCCACTGGCGCTACTGAAAGAATACCTGCAGGATGGCCCGCTTTACATAGTCGCCATAATGATTCTGCTCGAAATTTCGAAGCTGTTTCTGGCCTGTGAGCTCACAACGGTCACTTCAATAACCATTTTCGGCACCTTCTTTATTCTATATTCAGTATCCGGGCCGATGGTAGGCTGCATAACCGACCAGACGGCGCGCGATTTCGGCTTTTCGGCCGGCGGTGCCAAAGACATCAACAATTTCCGGGCCAATATTGCGGCAGGCTATCTGCCAAAGCCTTCAGACATCACTTACGAAGGACTTTTCTACGATTACCGCTTCGAAACAGGGAAAATCGCCTCGTTGACTTCAGACAAGCCTCCAAAGCTGTTTGCGCCAACCTGGTCAGCAGCCAGCAGCCGCAACCCGCTGACAGGTAAAACCGAGCACTTTCTTGCGGTTGGGCTGAGTTCTCAACTCGACCGCGCGGCGGCAGCCCGCAAAAAGCTGAACCTGGTTGTCGTTCTCGACATTTCGGGCTCGATGAGCAGCCCTTTCAATCAGTATTATTACGAAAGTCATCGCCGACGGCCCGACATGAACGCTGAGTCGGCGAAAATGACCAAACTCGAATCGGCATGCCGGTCAATCGTCGCCATGTTAGAGCATCTACGACCCGATGACCGGCTAGGCATCGCCCTGTTCAACCATCGCAGTCATCTGGCCAAGCCTGTCAGCACAGTGCGAAGCACCGACATGGAATCCCTCAAGGGACATGTTCTTGCGCTCGAACCCACCGGTGCCACGAGTATGGAAGAAGGCCTGGAACTCGGCAGAAGCATGCTCGCGCCCTTTTCCCTGTGTAATCCTGAGGAATACGAGAACCGCATCATTTTCATGACCGACGCGATGCCGAATACAGACGACACGAGTGAATCAGGGCTGCTCGATATGACGCGTGAAATGGCGCGCAACCGGGTTTACCTGACCTTCATAGGCATGGGCATTGATTTTAACTCGCAGATGGTACAGTCGATTTCGCAGGTGAGGGGCGCCAACTATTTTTCAGTGCATTCGCCCGCCGAATTCCGAAAACGGCTTGCCGATGAGTTCGACTGCATGGTTAATCCGATGGTTTTCGACCTGGCGCTGCAGGTGCAGGCGCCAGAATGCAGGATTATGAAGGTTATCGGCTCGCCCGAGGCCGATCTGGCCACCGGCCGCATCATGCATGTCAGCACGCTGTTTCCTGCGCCCACAAATGCAGAGGGAACCCGCGGCGGCATTATTCTGCTGCAGCTCGACCGGCCAATGGTCGACACCTGGCTGACCCTGACAGTCAGTTATGAAGACCGCAGAGGCAACATTCATGATGCCCAGGAAAAAATCATTCTGCAAGCCCAGTCCGGAGACTTTTACGAAGACAATGGCATCAGAAAGGGCATACTGCTGGCCAGATATGTCGACCTGCTTAAAGAAACTTCAACCGGCCGGCACGGCATCAGAGTGGCAACCGCCAATGCCGATGCCGCAGACTCAGACGGTTCAGGCTGGTCATATTGGGAACGCCCAGGCCGCAAACTGCAGGTTTCAGCTGCGGCGAACGATGCGCTGAGCGTATTTAGAAGGCATTTAAGTCTTGAAGCAGAAGCGATCGGCGACCCGACACTTCTCAAAGAACTGAGACTGCTCGACAACGTAATGGCCATCATTCCCGCCGACCAGATCGAAAATTGAAAACAGCAGCCGGGCCGTCACTTTACCAACAGCGGCACAATGATCGCCAGGCAGATCAGAAGAGCAGTGAGCATGATGGCACCCATGAGAAACCAGTGGGCAACAAAAACTGTCTGGCGGGCAACCGGCTTTGCATAAACCCCAGTTTGATCCGATTCCGGTCTTGCCTCTGGCACAGGCCCAGGCTCATATTCAGAGTCAGATTGCGATTCTGCTCCCTGCTCCGTCTCTCTGACAGAATGAGCTTCAGGGTTTCTGGTCTGACGAAGCATGGTAAAAAGCATCTTCGCCCAGAACAGCGCCAGCAGAGCGAAAACCACCACACCGGGGCCGGCGTCGTTCAATGAGGTTATGGCCAGCCCGGCGCTTGCCAGAAGGCAGAAGATCGAGGCAGCGATACCTGTCCAGAGCCACATCTGCTTCACCTGTTGATCAATCTGTAAAATTCTTCATTCTGTCTGCGACAGCGGCATAGAGCTCAGGCAACCATACCGGGTCACCAGCCGGTTGCGACGGCGTCGTTCTGAAGTCATACGGCGCCATGATCACCTCGACATTTTCAAAACCGGTGCGGGCGACGAGCACGAAGAGTTTTTCGATTGCCGGGTCGCCCATTGCAAGGCAGCCGATCGAAGCTTCGCGGCCATGAATGAAAATATCGCTGCCCGGGCTGGTGCGGCCTTCAGTGGCGGCATGGCGCAGATCAAATTCGTTAGGGTAATTGATTTTCATCGAGAGATGAAAGCTGCTGTTCGGGTTGAGGCCGGCGAGACGATACAGCCCTTCAGGCACCTGGCGGTCGCCCTCACGCAGTTTCGGGCCCGGGCCGCCGCTGGCGGCAAGAATCGGGTAAGTCGCGACCAGCACTGGTGCTTTACTGCCAGGCGCCCAGACTTCGAGTATTTTTTCCTGCTTGAGAGCGATAAAGGTCATTGACGCGGGTGGATAAGCCGCCCCTGCCGCAGCGAACCTTGGTTGCAGGTCTGCATCGGCAGAGGCGCCGTGAATTTCGATAATATCAGCAACTGTGCGCATTCCGGAAACTCTGACAACTTGTGGAAACCATAATGACCTTCCGAAGAAATAAAATGCAGACAAGGCCGCAGCCAGGCAGAAATAGAGCAACAAAGCTTTTCTGCCCGGTTGCATTTCAGCGGCAGCGGCCGACCGGAGCGATATAGATGGTAAATTCTTCTTCACCATCTACACCGAGAAGCTGGTCGCAGGCGTTCTGGTCATATGCGGCAATGGCGCAGGTTCCGGCTCCAATGGCGGTTGTCGCCAGGTAAAGGTTCTGGCAGACATGGCCGGCGTCAATTGCGAGAACTTTATGAGCAGCGAGATCGTAGCGCCATTCCATGCGTTCAGGAATAACGGTCCAGAACAGGGTAAAAGCGGCGCTGGCGACGAAAATCTGACCAAGGCATGCCTTTGCGGCCTTTTCTGCAGCATTCTCGTCGAGCGCAATCAATTCAAGCTGGTTGTCAAAGGGCAGAAAGCGGTAGACCCCTTTTTTCAGGCCCTCGACCATGTTTACGATCACATAAGTTTCAAAAGCGTGGCGTGAACCGGCCGACGGCACAACCCGGGTCGCCGTTGAAGGACTGATGGTCTTGCGCACGCCCTGGGTCGCGTAAAGCACCGCCGAAAGTTCTTCGAGACTGATACTTTCGGCGGCGTAAGCGCGCACACTTACACGCCGGCTGATAGCTTCGGCCAGCGACATATTGCAGGTCTTCGCAAGAGCCGCCGCCCCATCAGGCAACTTAACGGTAACCGCCCCCTGGCGGCATGGTTTCTGCAACGGCGGCGCCGGCAGCTTAAGGCTCTGCGCCGTCTGCGCAAAATCAATATTGAACCTTACCGCATCTTTCAAAAACTCCCGACTCTTCGCAAACCGCGCATTACCCTTTTCCATACTGGTTTCCTCTTGAAGAATTACATATTCAACTGACTTGCAGTTTACCCCAAAAATTCAAGAAAAACAAAGCACTCAAGGCAGTCTGAACGGAAAATTTCGCCGGAAGACAAGGAATTGAAATTTAGTCCACTTTTGCTCCAGGCGGGTACAGGTGGCAATCACTTACAACTGCCGGCGCACGACCTCAGATTTACACCGGAACAGTTGTTATCAATTTTGCATAGAACGACTGATTTAAAATGACGAACAGGCAATACTCAACTGCCGAGACATTGTTCGATGGTGGGGTCCGGCAGGTTGGCGAGGTCGGTGACGAGGAATTCGGGAATGAGCTCGTTTAGAGTTTTTGAGCCTTCTGAGGTGAAGACGGTGACGACGCCGTCGCGGCTGATTTCGTCGCTGACGCTGTCAGAATCTGGGTGGTAACGGAATTTGGCGACGGTGGCCTCGTCAACGGTTACAGAAAAGCGTTTTTCGCGGCCGTTTTTGAGAAGCCATTGAATATTAAGGGTTCCGGGTCTGACGTTGCGGATCTGCAGAGGGCACAGGCCGAGATTGTTGCCGTTCACCGCCACCTGCGTTTCTTCGGCATCGCACTTGAGAAACAGTTCGACGCCAAACTGATATGGCCGCGGGTTGGCCTGAACTTCAGGCAACAGTGACAGTTTCTGGCGACAGAGATCTACCTGCGCGGCAAAATAGCCGGCCTGAAAAGCCTGCCCGAGAACGTGCAGAACCACCGGTGAATCGGGGGCGCGATGCCAGGCGCGGCTCAGACAGGCCAGGGCCAGAGGCACATTCATCTGCGCCAGATAAATATCGCCAAGCATGCCGCAGGCAAACGGGTCTTCCGGGGTCATCAGCAGCCGCTGTCGCGCCATTACCAGTGCCTGCGCAGCCCCTTCTTTTTTCCAGACCGCCGAAATGTTACCGAGCGACAGTGGCCCAAAATCAGCCTCAG
>CAZFUG010000245.1:0-6915 GCA_964522035.1 uncultured bacterium | reverse complement strand
GGCTTGAACTGGAGCTGCAGCAGGCTGTGCCCGCTGAACCGGGGGCGGTGCAGATACTGCTGGAGCATGTGACTGTGGCGGTGGTGGCGGGGGTGGGGGAGCAGCAGCTGCCGCCGGTGCCGAGCCACCGGCTCCACCGGTTATGTCGGTAACTTCAACCGTATCGATTTCAGAAATTGATTCAATTCCGTCACGCAGCTGTTCGGCGGCTTTGTCGGTAATCACGACCATCTTGAAGGACCGGTCGAATTTTTCGTTTTCGAGATCCTTCACTTCCGGAACGGCTTTTATAATGTCACACTGCAGATCGTCGAGCGTGCGCAGAACCATGAACACACGCGGACCTTTCAGCAGACAATCGGCGACCAGGGAGACCTGCAGCAGCAGGATGTGACGCCCGTCGTCGCCGGCTTCTTCGAGACTGGCCAGCTCGAGCTCGCTGAGCCCCATATCGCCGAGATCTACCGCCGGCCCTTTTCCTGCAGCCTTTTTGGCGCCGCCGTCGGCTTTGGCCGGTGCAGAAGCCGGTTTTGCAGAAGCTGCGGGAACGCCGCCACCATTTGCAGCTGCCGACAGCTTTGCCGAAAGTTCAGAAAGGTCAATGTTGGAATCTGTCGATTCAATACTGTCGTTAACGAGAGTGCGCAGAACATCGAAGGTTTCGAAAATCAGGTCGATGATTCCGGCCGAAACATCAAGCTTTCGACTTCGCAGTTTGTCGAGAATATTTTCCATTTCATGGGTCAGATGAGCGATCTTCTCAAAACCCATGGTGGCAGACATGCCCTTCAATGTGTGAGCGGCGCGGAAAATCTCTTCGACGGCTTCAAGGTTCGACGGGTTCTGCTCCAGGCTCAGGAGGCACCTGTCCATGGTGTCGAGGTTCTCGCGGGAGCCGTCTATGTAGGCACCCATATATTCGGAAAGATCCAGGTTCAACCCGCAACCTCCTTATGCCGTCTCAAGAAAGGCTTAAGCATCATGACTGTATTGCCTGACCTTTCTGGAAAAACGATGGAATATCGAGAATCAGCGCGATTGACCCGTCGCCGCGCATGGTTGCGCCCATGATGCCTGGCAGGCCGCCAAGCAGGTTGCCAAGCGATTTGATAACGATTTCCTGCTGGCCGAGCAGCTCGTCTACCATGAAGCCGGCACGTTTTTCGCCAGAAGCGCAGACAACGATAGAGATTTCTTCTTCTTTTGCATCGATGGCTTTCTGCTCTTCTTCGGTAGTGGGAACATTGAGCACATTTCTCAGGCGGATGATCGGCAGCACATCACCGCGCAGGAGCGTCACTTCCTGGTGTTGCACGATATTGATGTCGCTTCTGGTGATATCCATGGTTTCGAGAACCGAACCGAGCGGCACCGCAAACATTTCCTGGCCGACTTTTACCATCAGCGCGGGCAGAATTGCCAAAGTCAGCGGCAGTTTGATGGTTACTCTTGAGCCCTCATTAACCTTCGATTCAAGCTCGAGAACCCCGTTGAGGTCTTCTAGTTTGGCCTTAACCGCATCCATGCCAACGCCGCGCCCTGAGAGGTCGCTGACTTCCTTGGCAGTTGAAAAACCCGGCAGGAAAATAATCTTGATAATTTCTTCGGGCGGCATCTTGGCCATCTGTTCGGGGGTGAACAGACCGCGCTCAATGGCGAGCCGGCTGATGATCGTCGGGTCGATGCCTTTGCCGTCATCTTTAACTTCGATAAGAACATTATTGCCTTCGTGACGGGCGACGAGGGTGATCGTGCCGACCTCGGACTTGCCTCTGGCGACACGGTCCTCGGGCATTTCAATGCCGTGGTCAATGGCGTTTCTGATCAAATGCACCATTGGGTCACCGATTTCGTCGATGACCGTTCTGTCCATTTCGGTTTCTTTACCCTCGACCACCAGATTGATTTTTTTATTCAGTTTTTTCGACAGGTCACGCACCATGCGGGGGAAGCGGTCGAAAACCTGTTCGATCGGCACCATGCGCACCTGCATGACAACATTCTGCAGCGAAGAGCTGATCTGGGAAACGCGCGTCAGAGTTTCGTTGAGATCTTTCAGCTTGTGTGCCGCACCGATGTCCGCCAGTCGGGTTCGGTTGATGACGAGTTCCCCGACCAGGTTCATCAGTTCATCGAGGCGCCGCATGTCGACGCGAACTGTCTGGTTGCTGCGCTTATCGGCAGCTGCGGCGGTATTTTTTGCCTGTTCGGCAGGTTTGGCGGGTGGCGCCGGTGGTCGCGGTGGAGCTGGAGGCGGAGCCGGCGGCGCTGCTTGAGGCACTGGCTGTGCTGGAGCTGGTCTGGCGGGAGCTGCGGCGGGAGCCGGTGCCGGTCTGGCTGTGGCGGCCGCTGCAGGGGCCGGTCGTGTCGGAGCTGCGGCTGGCTGAGAAGGTGCGGCTGCCGGCCTGGCAGCAGGTGCGGGGGTCGGCGCCGGCGCTGGAACCGGAGCCGGCGCTGGAACCGGAGCCTGTACTGGCGCCGGTGAAGAGACCGCACTGCCGTTAGACTGAAAGTCTTCGGGCTTGAGAGCAGTAATTTTTACTGAATCAATTTCAGAGATGGATTCAATCGCATATTTGACCTTCTCTGGGTCTGAATCGCCAAGAACGACCATTTTGAAAGAGAGGTCGAATTTTTCTTCTTCAATATCCTTCGTGTCAGGAACGGATTTGATTATTTCACAATTCAGTTCTTCGAGGCCACGTGCAACCATGAAGGCGCGCGGAGCCTTGAGCAGACAATCCTGTACCAGGGTTACGACCATCAGCATGATGTGAGCCCCGCGCTGATGAGCTTCCATCAGCAGCTGATTCTCGAATTCGTTCATGCTGATGTCGGCAAGTTCGAGAGCGAGCTGCGAGGCCGCGGCACCGGCAGAAGGGGCCTCTGGTGCCGCAGTTTTGACTTCAACCGAAGCTATCGTTTTGGCTTCGACTCTGGTGGCCGCGCTTTTGCTTTTTGGCGCCTCTGACAGTTTGACGATAATGGCATTGATGTCGACATTCGAATCAGTAGCCTCGATGCTGTCATTTACGAGAATGCGCAACACATCGAAAGTCTCGAAGAGAACATCGATGATGGTGGTCGTTACTTCAGCCTGGTGGGTGCGCAGCTGGTCGAGAACATTTTCCATTTCATGGGTCAGATGAGCAACTTTTTCAAAACCCATGGTAGCCGACATCCCTTTGAGGGTGTGGGCCGCTCTGAAAATTTCACCAACAGCTTCGAGATTGCTCGGATCCTGTTCGAGGGCAAGCAGAAACTTGTCCATCAGGTCGAGGTTCTCCCGCGAACCGTCGACATACATCCCCATATATTGGGAAAGATCTATGTCCATCAAATGCCTCGGCAATAGCTAATGATTAAGAAAGCATGCTGCAACAGAGAAACAATTATACAGTAAATCGGTCGAAATGGGAAAAATAATTATTGCCGCCCCGAAACTGTCAGGCAGTTTTCACATATGCGAGAACATTCGATTGTTGAAGAAATCGAATCCGGCTGGCCTGAAATCATCAGGAACCTTCTGCCCGTTAGTGATGTAAGCCAGTGACTTGCCTGTTTTAAAGAGCACAGCCAGCAGAGGGCCCACATTATTGGTTTCATCTACCTTGGTAAAAATAAGGTGTTCGAAGCCGACTTTGCCGAAAGATCTTATGGTGTCGAGCATGTCGACATATTTGGTCGTTGCTGACAGCACCAGATATCTCGATGCTGATGGCAGCCGGTCGATGAAACTGCGTAGTTCGCAGAGTTCCTGGGTATCTTTCTGGCAACGGCCGGCTGTATCGACGATGATCAGACTTTTGTCAAAGTGACGTTCAAGCGCCGTGTCTACATCTTCTGGTTTGTAGAGAACTTCCATGTCGACATCGATGATCTGGGCATAATGCTGCAGTTGTTCGGTGGCGCCAATTCGGTAAGTGTCCATGGTAAACAGAGCTACTGAATTCTTGAATTTGTCACTCAGGCCATAAGCCGCCGCCAGTTTAGCGATAGTCGTGGTTTTGCCGACCCCGGTGGGGCCGATCAACACAACGATGCTTGGCCCTGAAGTTTCGCGCATGTTGATTTCTGAAGAAAATCTGAGCTTCTGTTCCAGCCAGTTGGTTGTGGCTCTGATGGCTTCGTCAGGAACCCTCAGCGCGGTGCCTGAAAGCTGCTGGCGAAGGTTTGAAACCAGATCGTCTGCCACTTCCAGTGGAGTTTCCATGGCCAGCAGGCCTTTTTTGACTTCGTATAAACCCTTCGGAAGATCGGGGGTTTCGCGTTCGAGAACTTTGCCGGTATCGACATTCATTTTTTGCAGTGCTGACAGAAGACTTTCCATCCGCGATTCCATGTCGGCGAGCATTTTGGCCATTCTGGCGGTATCTGGCATGCTTACAGGGGTTGAATGTTGACTGAAGGCATTGTCCTTTTCCTGTTCCGGTTCGCGATTGAAAGATGCTGCCGGCTGGCGGATGTTTCCGGCGGGGGCAACCGGCCGTCCCTGGGTCGGGTTGTTGTTGGCAATCCGATCGATTCTGGTTCTTTCGCTCTTGACTGCCTGAATCTGAGAGAGCAGGTCATTGATTTGTTCAGTTTCAAGGCCTTTTTCCGGAAAAAGCTTCTGTGAGTGGGGTTCGCTGTTACCTTCCTGGTTTGAGCGCAAACCGTTGACGCCCCTGGTTTCGTGGCTTGGTTTAATGGTCTGCTGCTGAATCTGGGCATAACTGTTCAGGCCCTGCTTGTCGACAACCGGCAATACAGCCTGAACCGGTTTGGCCGCCGCTGCAGCAGGTTTGGCGGTCGCGATGGCGGGGGTCCTTATGGCCGGTTTTTCGGCGCTTTTTTCATTCTCGTTGAAACTCGAAAATACTGTTCGCGGCAGTGAAACCTCAACCGAAGGAAGAGGCCTTGAAGGCGCTTCGATAGCTTTTTTAGCGGTTTTCTGCGGGTCATGAATTCCGACCGTCAGTTCGACCAGCTCCTTGTGCCCAAACCCAAGATAAATAGTGTGTTTGACGCGTCTCGTCGAGATAATCTCGAAGTTGCCCTTGCCAAACTTGTTTTCAGCCTTCAGATTGGCTTCAAAAAAGGTATCGCCAACAACTTTGTCGTAGCTTTGATAACTCATTGCTGTGCTGAACCTCCTTTGAACAATTTTGCCAGTCTGGTAAAAAATCCTTCGCCGTTGTCACCGGGTAAACCTTCGGGGGCTTCGTAAAAAGATTGTGAAACGATCCGGCGCAAGCCTGTTGCTGCCGGCGACATTGGTGAAAACAACATCAGCGGCGTCTGTTGACGCACCGCAATGTGCATGTTGCGGTCCTGGGGCAAGTTGCCAAGGTGATGCACGGTAAAGCCGAGAAATTCGCCGGCGACTCGCGCCAGGCGGGCGTGCACTTGAGTGCCTTCTTCGTCGTTGTCAACCCGGTTGACCAGAACTGAAACATGACTTTCCGGGCGCCGGTTGCTGATGATCTTGATTATTCCGTAGGCGTCGGCCAGCGCGGTCGGCTCTGAAGTTGTGATGACAACAATCTGATCGGCGGCCTGGCAGAAAGAAATCACGCTTTCGCTGATCCCGGCACCTGTATCTATAAGCAGAAAGTCGGCCTTGTCTTCAAGGAACCGCAACTGGTTAAAAAGTCTCTGGGCCTTTTCGTTTTCGATATCGGCAAGTTCTGAAACTTCGGAGCCGCCGGCAATGATCTGGATGCCGTGTGGCCCCTGCACCATGACCTCGTCAAGGTTCATGTCGCCATTGATTACGTCCATCAGACTGTTGCGAGGGCGTATGCCAAACACCACATCGATGTTGGCAAGACCTAGATCGGCATCGAGAATGATGACCCGTTGCCCGGCCTGGGCAAGACAGATCGCCATATTGGCCACCAGACTGGTTTTGCCGACGCCGCCCTTGCCGGAAGTTACCGTAATGGTTCTGGCGATTTTTTCGCCGGCCTTGCGCGGAGTTCTCGCCTCAAGCCGTTTGAAGACAAATGGCTGAATTTCCTTGCGGGTTTCAGCGATAATTGCCTCAATTGGCTTGATAATAGGTTCGTTCATCGGCTTAGATCATCCCCGGCAGCTGGTAGATTAAACCCTCACTCAGGCAGTAGAGAAAATCTCTGGAAGCGTCTTCTACAGCGGAAATTCGATTTCTCAGGCCTGGCTCATTTTCGGGTGGGAGGTAGGTGCAGTTAGAAAGTACCATTCCGGCAGTGACAAGGTCAAGCGCCAAAAATTGTTTTGCAACAATTTTTATTCGATTGCTGGAACTCTCTTCTGGAGCTGATTTTGGTCCGAGAAAGTCGAGCAGCCCGATTGGCGAAAAATACCCCGAAAGGTGAATGCTCTTGACCGTTTCGTAGCAGCGCAGAATCGAATCGGGATGCGGAGGCACCATTATGCATACCGCGTCAGTCGCGTGTAGAATTGCAGAACATGCATTGAGTTCGTTGGCGCGAATGCTTATCCAGACCTCAGAAGAGCTTTTAAGGCTGCGGATAGCGTGTCTGAGAAACCCGGCTTTTTCTTCGAAGCTCATGTGAGGCAGATCGGCAAAATCAGGTTGCTGCGGGAAAATGGACAATGGCGTCAGACCGGCATTTATCCTGACAGGAACCGGATAACGCAGCTTGATCTGTGTCTGCGGGATTGAATTTTTGCCGATCAGGCCGGCCTGGTCCCAGAAGCAGGCTCTTGGTGAGAACTGCATGATTCCGGATATCCAGCTCTGAACCGGGGGAAATTGCGCCTCCGGCATATCCGGCACGATCAGAGCGACAGAGGAAAATGGCGACGGTCTGACTATGCCGGCAAGAAAGCTTTCTGCCGTTTCCGGTGCCCGGTTGGCTGCGTTTCGATCATCTATTTCCTTGAGTCTTCGCAGCGATTATGCCTGGTCATTCATAAATTTGCTCTGAT
>CAZFUG010000244.1:0-6974 GCA_964522035.1 uncultured bacterium | reverse complement strand
GGTGGGCGGCAACTGCGGCGTGTATGAGGGCGTCATTGTTCGCGCCGGGGCCGTGCTCGCTTCAGGCACGGTTCTCAA
Organism: uncultured bacterium; assembly: GCA_964522035.1. Lineage (GTDB taxonomy): Bacteria > Muiribacteriota > Ozemobacteria > Ozemobacterales > Ozemobacteraceae > Rifleibacterium. Next base: position 6,896 of record CAZFUG010000244.1, on the reverse strand, counting down.
CGATTCCACCGCCGTTTACGATATCGTAAATTAACGTGTTTACCGCGCCTCAGAAAACGCGCCGCTCGAAATTCCCGCCGGCGCCGTTGTGATACCCGGAGTGCGTATGGCAAAGGGCAAATTTGCCCAGGAAAACGGCCTCGGCATTATGAGCCCGATGATCGTTAAATACCGCGACGCCAAAACCAACGCCCGCACCGCTCTTGAAGGAGCGCTTCGCCATGTTGCCGACTGATGCCTTTTCGACGCGCATCGGCACGATGCGCCAGTCTCTGATTCGCAAGGTTTTCGACTGCAAAAAAAGCACTTCGATAAATCTCGGCCTTGGGCAGCCCTCGGAAAACGTGCCCGCGCAAATCATCGATGAGGGCATGCGGCGTCTGAAGCAGGGCGACATGGGCTACACGGCAAATGCCGGTATGCTTTCGCTGCGCGATATCATTGCCAGGGCGCACAATCTGCCTTTTGCCGGCTCTGCTGAAAATGTCGTCGTCACCTGCGGGGCACAGGAAGCCATTCTGGCAGCCATGGCCGCCTGCCTCGATGCGGGCGACGAAGTGATTGTCGGCGATCCGGCGTTTCCGGGGTATGCCATGGCGGCTGAATTTCTCGGCGCACGGGTAGTTACGGCACAGCGTTTCGAATCTGAAGGTTTTCGCCTCAATACCGGGGCGCTTGCCAAAAAAATTACGCCGTGCACGCGCCTGGTGGTTCTGAATTCTCCCGGCAACCCAACCGGAAAATGCGACACCGAAGCCGAGCTTCAGGCCCTTGCTGAACTTGCCGACCGGCACAATTTCTACATTTTATCTGACGAAATTTACTCTGACATTCTCTACACCGATACTGCGATGCCTTCAGCCACGCAGTTTTCGAACCGCGCCATTCTGGTGAGCGGCCTTTCGAAGAACGTCGCCATGACCGGCTTTCGTCTGGGGTATCTGATTGCACCCAATACCCTGGCCGGTTCGCTCACGCGTTCACATGCCGTTCTCACAACCTGCGCGCCTACGCTCTCACAGTACATGGCCGGCTATGTTTTTGAGAACCCACAGCTGCGCAAAGTGCATCTGCCGCTTTACACCGAACGCCGCCAGAACGCCATAAACGCTCTGAACGCCCATCTGCCGCATCTGCCTCACACAACGCCCGATGGTGCTTTCTACATTCTGCTCAACTGTGCCAGTTTCACCAGTGATTCACTGGATCTTGCGTTGAAGATTCTCGAACAGACCGATGTTCTCACGACGCCCGGCCTGGCCTTTGGCGAAAGCACGCGCCAGTGGCTCAGACTCTCTTTCGCCGGCACACCCGAAAATTTCACCACCGGCATCGAGCGTATGGCACCGTTCTTTAAAAATCAGACCGCAGCCTGACCGCAGTTACAATTTAAAAGATAGCCCGGGATTTAACGTCGGCATAGTCTGGAGAGAATGATTTTTACACTTCGGACTTTCTCGCAATGTATACGCCGTAGCTGTAATGTGCCTTGAACTTTTCATAAAGTTCAATTTCGCGGCGCTCTGCCTCCACAATTGAGCAAGCTTCTTTACTGTTTCCGTTACGGTTCAGGAAGGCTTGAAAGCTGCAGCGCATCGGCCCGTAGTAATTGTCGAGCCAGCAATGTTCGGGTAAAATGAAGTAGCCAACTGGCGAATAGCCGGTTTTTTCCAACACTTCTATCTTTGCTGATGCCGTGTCGATTTCTGGATATTCACTGTTCCAGTAATTTTGAATTTCAGGAGGACGAGTGCCTGTAATCCAGGTAATTTCTGAGACGATAAGCATCCCGCCTGGCTTCAGGTAGCGAATCCAGTCTGAGACACCTTTTGCAAAGCCGATGTTGTAGATCGCGCCCTCGGACCATATAACATCAAACTCTTCTGAAGCAAATGGCAGATTTTGCATCGAGGCGCAAAGAGGAGAAATTTTTTCCGCAACGCCCTCGTTCTGGGCCCTGGTTTTCAAGACATCCAGAAAATCCTGAAGGAAATCCACGGCTGTAATTCTGGCATCGAGCAGGCGTGCCATGAGCAGCGCCGCAGCACCCGTGCCGCAGCCAATGTCGGCAATCTTCAGTGATTTATTTCGATTAAGCCCGGCAAGATCGATAGCTCTCAAGGTTTCGGCATCGCCTCCAGGCCCTTGACGGCATGCGCCCTTATGCAAATCTATAAGTAGTTTCAGATCGTCCATTGTTATATCCTTCCCGGCTCGCAGAACGTAACAGCTTATCGTGAATCCCGGACATTCTAGCAGACAATAAGATCTGCTTCAAACCCCTTTATAGAAGGTAAAATTATTGAAATCCTGCGGCGGCTTCGCTTATAATTGGTGCATGTACATTATCAAAAATTCTGCCCTTTACAGAATTGCCGACGGCTCAGAACAGGAGATCGTCAGCCAGTTTGCCGTGGAAAAGGTCGAGGCGGAAAAGCACCGGTGTGAAAAGCAGGCCTGGAAAAATGCCGGCAACGACAATGACGACCGCAACCAGCTTTTCTCAAGAACGGCTCTCTGGGGTGCAAAGCCAACCGTAGAGGCCTCTTTCAGGCCGGTATTCAAATTTTGTGCCCACGCCGGCAACCGGCTTTATTACATCCTGGCAATGAGCCGAAGCCATGGGCTTTTTTACTACGATCTTGACGATAAAAAAGAGATGCGCCTTTTTCACCGCGAAGAATTCTCTCCAAGCGGCTTTTTTCTCGAAAAAGACGGGCGCATTATCACCACTCAGAACAATCGCGACGGTTCGGTCGGTCTTGTCAGAATTAACGAAGAGGGGCGCAAAGTCCAGGAACTGACCGGCGGCGACTGTATCGACGAGCATCCGTGGGTTTCCGGCCATAATCTTTTCTACCAGACTTCCGGTCTGGCGAGAACTGCGGACGGGCATCTTGCCGCCAGGTCTGCGAGTGCCATTGCAAGACTTGATTTTGACACTGGCAGCGTTGAAACTGTAAAAGAGGATTGCAATATCGATTACCTTCTGCCAAAAACAGATCTGGCCGGAAATCTTTATTTCATTCAGCGCCCGCATCTTGGGCCTGGCCAGTCGGCAGGCTTTTTGTCGCTCCTCAAAGAAATACTGCTGTTTCCTTACCGGTTGCTTGTCGCGATTTTCGGTTTCCTGAATATTTTTTCCATGATTTTTGGGAAAAAGCCGCTGATGTCTGCTGGTGGTCCGGAGTATCCTGCCGTCGACCTGTCGCATCAGTTTATTCATGGGCAGCTGGTGGATGCTGCAGAAGCTTCGCGCCGTGAGGGCCGCCAGGTTGCCGTGAACCGCGACTGGAAGCTTATAAAAAGAAGCCCGGATGGAAAAGAACAGGTTATCGGAACGAATGTGATCTGGTTTGATATTGATGCAGAAGGCCGGCTTTTTTTTACCGACGGCTTTCGCATATCTGATTCTGATAACAGCGAAATTTTCAGGTCAGATCAGCTGATCACCTTCATGCACTTTCAATGATAGTCCCGGTCATGTGATGTTTTTATGATATCGCGATGGCATTCAGCGTTCGACGAAAAGTCGCACCTGGTGTGAATATGCACTGATGATTTGCCTGAAGGATGGCCGCCTTTTTCCGGTTTCAGATTATACCGAGGCCGGCTGGAAACAGGCTGAAGAGCTCGGGCCGAAACTGGCAGGTTTTTTCAGGCCGAATTCATTCCGGGCCGGCAGGAATACTATGCCCGGGCCTAAGTTAATACCTTAAATAAGCGCATTGCCTCGATAACGACGACGATAAACCACACCAGTATACTGATTCCGGCGGCTGAGGCCGAGATATCCTTAATGATGCCTATTTTTTCGTTTTCATTGGATTCGATAAAATCACAGAGTGCCTCTATGGTCGTGTTGAACATTTCTGCAACAACCATCAGGCCGGTCGCGACCAGCACCACGCCGAAATCGATCCATTGCCTGTAGTAAAAACAGGCGGCCAGCATAAAAAACGAGATTACTATCTTGTAGGCAACGGCGAAATCGAAAATTATCGAATATTGTTCACCGCGCAGGGCAACACGAATCTTGCGTATCGGAGCAAAGCCCTGCTGGCCGGTTCCCAAAAATTTGTTTCTCATCCTTAACCTCGCACAGAAATTGCATCAGATCTCTAGTCTTACTTTCCGAGGAGTCCATCCCTGATTCTGGGCAAGCACGCATTATTGACGATGTAAACGGCGAACAGGGTGTTGGCAAAGTCCTTTCCGGGGATTGTACCGCAGACTTTGCCCTTCATCGTCACTCTGGTTCCTGTTCCCGGAAGATAGGTGAAGATGATTTTTTCTCCCTTCCTCAGATCCTCAGTATGAAAAGCTATGAATTGATCGACATTTTCCCCATGGTAATTGTGCCTGGCAAAGCTCTCTTTCCAGGCGTCGGTCAGTTCCTTGCGGCGGACTCTCGAGTGAAGAAAATGCATGACCAGGTGACGGTGAGTGTCGCTTGCCAGTATGGCTTCGCCGTCCTGGGTCTTGTTTAAAAGGTAGAGACCTGCCACGTAAATTTTGAAGTTCATGAACAGAACCTGCTCTGAGCGAACGGCCAGGCCATTGAGGGTGAGCCTGGTCCCTTCTATTTCAATTGAATCTTCAAACTGGACCCCGGCCTTTTCCAGCGCCTGAGCGGGGCTTCCGGTGAGCGAGAAAAAAAGCGTCAGGATGACAAAAGACAAAAGACAATTTTTCATGATATGACAACTTTCCTTCAAGTGTTCCTGGCTGGCTGAGTAATGGTCGAACAGCCTGATTTTCGTATGCAAAAGTGCACTTTCATTGCCAGGTTTCATTTTTTCACATACCACCTGGAAAGCACGCGGTCGATGGCGAATCCGAGGCGCTGATAAAGTCTGTAAGCCTTTTCGTTGGCATCGATGACCGACAGCTTCACCGTTGCTGAGCCAAGCTGGCGCAGCATCTCGATCAGTCTGACGACAGCCGCGCCCCCGTTCCCTTTGCCTCGGGAAGCGGGCAGCAGGCTCACAGATTCGATCCAGCCGTCAGAGCCATCGAGCTTGAGCTCGTAACAGCCGATGGTGTGATTGCCGGTTCTGATCAGCCCGCAGCGCAAAGTCTCGTTGTCGAGCATCTGCCTGGCGTCGTCGGCTTGAATGGTGGCGGCATTGGGGGTTCCGGCAAAGCCGGCGTTGGTCGTCGATACGTATTCGTCGATGTTATCGGGGCTCAGAGGCGTCAGCTCGATGTGGGCATTGCTTTTTGCGGCAGGCGGCGTGCCGGCGAACTTCATCTGCAGCAGGGAATAGGCCTGGTTGAAGCCGAATGCGCCGGGAAAACCGTCAGGGACCTTCGTTGTGCCGCCGATGCCGAGTTTGATCACGCAGTCAGGAAACACGGCAATGTCGGCAAGAATCTGCCTGAGAATTTCATTCAGCGCCGATTCCGCGCCCGGGGCCGCCGCCATGGCGGTTATGAAAATTTCGCCGTGGCTGGTCTCGGCAACAACCGCACCGCCAGTTGCCAGCACGCGGTCGTCATCGACGGCTGCCAGCATAAAGCGCCCGGTGTCGAAATAACGCCCGGCCACAAAGTTTCTGATGTCTTCGCGGCTTTGCTTGCCGGTTATCTGTGCACCGTAAAGCAGTTCGACAACGCCGGTCGCCATTGCGTCGCTCAAATTACAGAGTCTTTGAATCATCATGATTTTCTACCCACGCTTTGCCGGTTTATTCACGAACAGAAGAATTCAGGCCTGTTTATCATCCGTTTCATTGTATTGTAAATTATGCTTTCGGGCAATTTTATGTATTCATATGGACAAATCGCGCCCGGTGCATTAGATTCAATGCATATATGCCAAAACAGACAAACTCAGCTGCAAAAAAAGACAACCGGGTTCGACAGGGGCCTGATCTGCAGAAATACCTGCAGGAAGTAAAAGACCGGCTCGCCTCTCTGGCCGTTTTGAAACCCGGCAATCATTACAATTCGCCGACTCCGACTCTCGGTTTGTCGGTTCCGCAGGCCCGCGCCGCTCTCAAGGCCGGCTACAGCTTTTTGCATTATGCACCGGACAGGGTGCTCGAGATTTTCGACTACATCTGGAAAAACGGCAGATATTTTGAAGAGATGAGCCAGCCCGTTTATCATTACGAGAAGAAATCTCTGTCAGCCGACGAATTCAACACCATCTCGGGCTGGATCGAAAAATGCGACAACTGGGCGCACAGCGACGGGCTTTCGTCGATCTACGCCCGGGCGCTCGAAGAAATGCCCGAACTGGTTCTGCCGGTGCTGCAGAACTGGAACCGTTCCGACAACCCCTGGAAACGCCGGCCATCGGTGGTAAGTCTGCTTTATTATGCCAGACTCCGCAAAAAAATACTGCCGTATGAGCTGTTGATCGGCATGGTCACCAATCTGCTCGCCGATGACGAATATTACGTGCAGAAGGGCGTCGGCTGGACCATCAGAGAGATTTACAACTGTTACCCCGAGGCAGCGTTGAGTTTTATCGAGGCGCAGCTCGACCAGATTTCAGCAGCGGCCTGGCAGGCAACAAGCGAAAAACTTCCCGCCCCCCTGCGAAAAAAGCTGGTCGCACAAAGGCGCAGGTAACGGGCGCACTTTCAGTTCCATGCGCTGGTTGTACTATTTATGCATATTCAGTATGTATCTGAGTTCTATCAGCTTACTGCCGCCGATTTCTATGATTTTTGCAGTGCCGTCGTGCTTGAATCCGGCTTTTTCGTAGAAATTGCGGCTTGGGAAATTCTGTTCGAGAACCCAGAGAGTTATGGTCGAAAAGCCGTCGTTCTGCATTTGCAGAATGGCATCTTCAAGAATTTCTTTGCCGAGGCCTTTGCCCCGGCAGGAGTTATCGAGATAAATTGCATACAATTCGCCGAGCCCGGCACCATCTTCGTCTCTGC
>CAZFUG010000243.1:0-6983 GCA_964522035.1 uncultured bacterium | reverse complement strand
TTCGGCAGCACATCTTTAAGCAGCCTGCCCGGATTCTTCGAAACAGAAGGCAGACTCGCCCTGATAGGGGCCACCCCAGAATCTTTCAGAAAACTGGCCTGGAAGCATATTGAAAGGGGCGAGAAGCCTCTGGCCATAAGAATTTCTGACGCCCGCCAGGAAAACTCGGAAACCAGAAAAACCATGGTGAGCATTATTCTTCTCGCCTACGCTCTCGCCATGACCATGGCAATGGCGGCAATCAGATCGGGCCGGGCCAGGAGTATGCAGAGCATACAGAGAATAGTGGCCGCCGGGCTTTTTGCCGGCATGCTTCTGCCGCTGAGCGGTTCGATCTGGTTCGGCATCTGCTATCTGAACACCAGCAGACACCTTGAGGCAGAAGACGTGCTCGACCGCATGCGTAATGCCGCCTTCATCACCGATCAGGCCATAAAAACCCAGCTGGCGCGTAACGCCCTTTTCCGCAATCTTTTCACAGAAATTCTTTCTGACTGGCAACCGGAAAGACTTAAAACCATCAATGACCGAACCGGTTTTTTTGTCGAAGAAGGTGCGGAAAGAGAGTCCGGCCCGAAACATCTGCGCCTGACCGACCTGATCGATTCCTATATTTTTTATCACCCTGACCTCGACGACATAATCGGCATGGCCAGCAGCCGCAGGAAAATCACTGAAACGCCCTATATCTTCGTCGGGGGTCATGCCAGAAACATGCTGCACCAGCTGGGTGCCATGGACCACCTGCCGCCGGAAAAAATTCGCCAGGTGCTCAATAAATCTCAGTATACGATGGGCTTTCTCGACAATATAATCGACAACCGCCTGACCTCTAAGACTTTTGCCGAAGAAAAGGCTCCTGTTCCCAATGCCATGAGCACCAGACGCGAACAGCTGACCACATCGATCTGGCGCGACGCAGGCGGCAGAATCAAAGGTATTTCGATTCTTCAGACTGCTGCGTCCTGCTGGTTTTACGATTTCAGCGAGCTTATAGAGAGAGGTCTGATAAGTCAGGTGTTTTCGCACAATGGCTATCGCATTTTTCTCAATCTTTATCTCAGGCAGTCTTACAATCACCGGAGTCTTACTGACCAGTCGGTCAAAACCAGCGTTCACAACAATATGGCCTGGCGACAGCTCTGGCCACTTGCCGAAGCGCTGTATTCATTCGGCGATTCGCTGAGAATCAACAATCTCGACGCCCCTGAACCGCATCTGATTTTTACCACCCCCGCAGCCAACGGTGACGTCTGGATAATGGGTTATGCCAGGCCAGAAGGCGATGGGAAAAGCGTATCAGGCTCGACAGGCCTGCTGTTGCTGGCTGCTCTGGCCATTCTCTGCGGCCTGGTGCTTGCCAGAGGTCTGAGCCGAGTGTTGCTGCGCCCGATTCCGGCACTCGAAGAGGCGGTTGCCCATCTGGGCCGCCAGAACTTCAATTTTCGCCTGCAGATAAACAACGGAGACGAATTTGACCGACTGGCGACAGCGTTCAATCAGGCCTCGCGCAAACTTTTCGAAAAGCAGCAGCTGAGCCAGCTGGTTTCACGCAACGTACTCGATGCAATTTCTCAGGATGACGAACATCTGCTGAAACCAGGCGGCAGCCGGGTCCGGGCCAGTGTTCTGTTTTCTGATATCCGTAGCTTTACGACGATTTCAGAAAAATATCCCCCCGAAGAAGTCGTCGCCATGCTCAATGACTATTTCAGCCGCATGGCCGACTGTATCGAAAGCAACGGTGGTCTGATCGACAAACTTATTGGCGATGCCATTCAGGCAGTTTTTTACGCCCACGAAAACGACAACTGCGCCGAGAGCGCGGTTAAAGCAGGTCTGGCGATGCGGGCGGCACTGCGCGACTTTAATCTCGACCGGCAGCAGAGAGGCCTTTTTACAATCGAAAACGGCGTCGGCATCTGCACCGGCAGCGTCATCAGCGGCCGGGTTGGCTCTGAACAGGGCATGCTCGACGCCACCGTAATCGGCAGTCTGGTCGGTCAGGCCGCACAACTCGAAAGCCGCAGCAAATCAGGCACCGCCAGCCGGGTAATGATCGACGCCACAACCAGCAGTGAACTGCCTGCAACCTGGCAACGCCAACAGATCAGCTCAGAAAAGCCAGAAGAGCATCTGATCGAAATACTTTAAAAACAACCCCCAAAAAACATGCCCGCGGCCTGCAGAAGCAGAACACGCGGGCATGCACCTTATGAGGCGATTTTACTTTTTGAACAGGTCGGCGACGGCCTTTTTGACTGCGTCTTCCTGCGGAATGAACGGCAGGGTTACGTGATTGCCGGCACCCTTACGGTTGAAAGCGGCGGTCACTTCGATGGCGTTTTCGCAGCGCCCCCAGGCACGGCGAGAAACACCGCACATGACATCCCAGGTCATGGCCTGCCTGATGATTTCGTCGACCCTTTCGCTGCCATCGAGAACCAGCCCAAAGCCGCCGTTAATTGACTTGCCGATACCAACCCCGCCGCCATTGTGCAGCGAAATCAGGCTCATGCCGCGGGCGGCATTACCGGCGTAGCAGTGCGTAGCCATTTCGGCCATGATAATGCAGCCGTCTCTGATATTGGCGGTTTCGCGGTATGGCGAATCAGTACCACCGGTATCGTGGTGGTCGCGGCCCAGCATTACCGGACCGATTTCACCCTTGCGCACCATGTCATTGAATTTAAGCGCGATTTTAACCCGGCCTTCGGTATCCTGATAAAGAATTCTCGCCTGGGTTCCGACCACGAGCGCATTCTTTTCGGCGTCTCTGATCCAGACGTAGTTATCGCGGTCCTGGGCGCGGCGGTTCGGGTCGATGCAGGCCATGGCAGCCTGGTCGGTCTTCGCCAGATCTTCCTTGCGACCGCTGAGGCAAACCCATCTGAAGGGCCCGTAACCATAATCGAACAGCATCGGGCCCATGATATCTTCGACGTATGAGGGCCAGATAAAACCATCACGCGGATTCTCGCCATTGGCACAGATTTCTTTAACACCGGCATCAAAAACCGAGCGCATAAAGGCATTGCCGTAATCGAAAAAATAGGTACCACGCTGGCAGAGGGTTTTGATCGCCTTGAAATGGGCTTTCAGTGAAGCATCAACCATTTCCCTGAATTTAACCGGGTTCTTCGCGATCATTTCGGTGCGCTCGGCGAAGGTCAGACCTTTCGGGCAGTAACCGCCATCATAAACCGCATGGCAGGATGTCTGGTCCGAAAGCAGCTCGATCGGAATACGTTTGGTAACAGCATATTCAAGCAGATCGACAATATTGCCATGGAAAGCGATAGAAGTGCTCTTGCGGGCACGCATGTGTTCATGCGCCATTTCGAAGGCTTCCGCCGGAGTTCTGGCAACTTTGGCAACCCAACCCTGCTCGTGGCGGGTCTTGATGCGAGATTCATCGACTTCGGCAATTATGCCGACGCCATTGGCAATTTCGATGGCCTTCGGCTGTGCGCCGCTCATGCCACCCAGACCCGAAGAAACGAAAAGATGACCGGTAAGGTCTTCGTCAGCACCAATGCCAAGTTTCATGCGGCCGGCATTCAAAATGGTGTTAAAGGTTCCGTGCACTATGCCCTGCGGCCCGATGTACATCCAGCCGCCGGCAGTCATCTGACCGTAGTTGGTAACGCCAAGCTGCATGCCGCGATGCCATTCTTCCTGATTGTCGAACATGCCGATCATCAGGCCATGGCTCATGATGACACGCGGCGCTGACGGATGCGATCTGAACAGACCGAACGGATGCCCCGACATCACTACCAGAGTCTGGTCCTGGGTCATGATTTCGAGGTATTTTTTGATCAGGCGGTACTGCATCCAGTTCTGGCAGACCTGCCCCGTTTCACCGTAGGTGACGAGTTCATAAGGGTAAAGCGCGATGGCAAAATCGAGATTGTTGTCGATCATTACCTGAAAAGCTTTGCCCTCGATGCAGTTGCCTTTGTATTCATCGATCGGCCGGCCTTTGAGGTTGCCCGCCGGGCGAAAGCGATAGCCATAAATGCGGCCGCGGGTTTTGAGCTCATTGAGAAATTCCGGTATCAGAGCTTCATGCAGTTCTTCAGGAATATAGCGCAGAGCATTCTTGAGAGCTGTCTCGGTTTCTCTCTGGTTGAGGGTAAAGCCACGATCCGGGGCTCTTCTGATGCCTGGTTCAAAGGCCGGATAAGACGGCAGTTCGGCATCGAGCTTGATGGTCATGGCAGCGGCAATTGTCTTGTTGTCCAACATTCCTTGCGACCTCCGGGCTGTCTTTTTTCGACAGACAATATAACCTTTCGCCCGGTTTTGAGCAACAGGCAAAGATATGGCGACGGTTTAATATTGCTGCGAAAAAAGGGTAAAAGTGCTAGAATTTCGAACAGGATCGACTGATGAACAATACCGGGTTTCGTACATACCGACTGCAGGTCGTGGTCTTTTTTTCGTTTCTGGCTCTGTTTTCATTGATAGTGGCCGGAATCGTCGTCTACGGCTATCGCAGCAATTCAGAAATCATGCTGCAGTCTTCAGACGAACTGCTTTACCAGATCTCTGAAACGGTTATCAGGCAGACGAGCAACCACCTCGACCCGGCGCGCAAAACCGGCACTCTGTTGCGCAAAATGATCGAACGCGGCAACTCATTCTCAAAGTCGCCCGAACTGATTGAGACGATCAGTCTTGAAACTCTTGAAATCTATCCGCAGTTTTCGGCAGTATATCTTGGTGACGAAAACGGTAATTTCATCATGTCACGCCGACTCGACGACGGCAATTTTTCTACAAGAATCATCTCACGCACCAGCGAACCTTCTGGAGTAATCGAAATCGACCGCGATCAGCAGTGGCAGATTATTGCCACCCGCAGCAGCTCGCTGCTCAATTACGACCCGCGCGAGAGACCATGGTATGTACTGGCCAAATCCGAAGGCACGACAGTATGGAGCCGTGAGTATCGTTTGTTCACAGATCAGGTGCCAGGTATCACCTGCGCCCATCCGGTATTCGACCATGACGGCAACTTCGTTGGCGCGGTAGGTATAGACTTCAGGCTTTACGAACTTGCCGAATTTCTCAAAAGCCTGAAGATCGGTGAATCCGGCATCGCCTTTATCGCAGACAGCGAAGGCAATGTACTCGCCTATCCTGAAAAATCAGGAATCAGCACAGATAATATCAGAGTGCCAAGGTCACCGACACGCGAGAGTCTAAAATCAGGTCCGATCAAGGCCGCTATCGAGAATTTTCTCAACAGCCACCAGTTCAAATTCACTCTCGATCACGAGGGCAACCGCTATGTTTCGTCGTTTCGACCGTTCCCCGAAAATTTTGGCCGCGACTGGGTTCTCGGCATCATCGTTCCTGAAGACGATTTTATCGGGCCAATCGCCCGTATTCACGAAACCACCCTGCTCTTCTCGTTCTGGCTGCTGATAATTGCAGGTTTTCTTACCTCAGCCATCGCCCGCGAACTGACAGAACCGATCAAGCATCTGACCGCCGAGGCCGGCCGCATTCAGAACCTCGATTTTGACGGCTCGATTGACCTGCGCTCACCGATCACCGAGATTCAGCAGATGGGCGAAACCATGGATTCCATGAAAAAGGCGCTGGGCGCGTTCAAAAAATACGTTCCGTCAGAAATCGTTCAGGGGCTGGTTCACAGTCGCGATGAAGCAAGACTGCAGGCTCAGGCCGAAGAAATTACCCTGATGTTCACCGACATCAGTGATTTCTCGGCGATCACTGAACGGGTTGCGCCGGCTGAGCTTATGAAACAGCTGTCTGAATATTTCGACTGCATTGCTGCCGTCATTCATCGACACGGCGGCACGATCGACAAATACATCGGCGACTCGGTCATGGCCTTCTGGGGAGCCCCGGCCCGTGATTCACGCCAGGCGGAACACGCCTGCGCCGCTGCCCTCGAAATTGAAGCAGCGGTAAAAAAGCTTAACGCCCGATGGCTTGCCGAAAACAGCGACCAGCTCAAAACCAGAATCGGTATCAATACCGGGATTTCACTGATCGGAAACTTTGGTTCGTCAGACCGCTTCAATTACACAGCCGTCGGCGACAGCGTCAATCTTGCCAGCCGGCTTGAAGGTCTCAACAAAATTTATGGTTCAGAAGTCATCGTCAGTGAATCGACCGTCGCCGGTGCCGGCAAGGGTTTCATTTTCCGACCGCTCGATCTGGTCGCGGTCAAGGGGCGCAAAAAGAGTGTCAGAATTTTTCAGCTGCTTGGCAAGGCCGACGACCCGAAGGCAGAAGAATTCAACCGGCTTGTGCAGATGGCGGAAAAGGCGCTGGAAAGCTATCTTAACCGCCAGTGGCGTGAATCTTACGAGCAGTTTCAGCAGATACTCGACATTTTACCAGAGGATGCCGCCGCCGAAATGTATCTCACCCGCTGCCGGGAACTGCACGATCGGCCGCCCGGCCCCGACTGGGACGGCGTTTTCAGAGTTCAGCACAAATAGTGTCAGGGCTGGCGGTTCCAGGTAAACAAAGCCTGTGAAACATTGTAGACGAGATTGTAACGACCATCGGAGTCTTTTATCAGTCTGGTCGCCAGATAATCGGCAAACCTGGGCATGCTGCAGCACGCAGGATTCACGCCCGACTTGCGCAGCAGCGTTTCACATGCTTCCTCACGACTGGAGAATGTCCAGCGGAAGGGGCGGTTTATAATTTCAAGATTTGGCAACATGCCACAATCAACCATGGCAAAGTAAAGAACAGCCACTCGCCGTCTTTCAGTGCATATTTCTTCAAGACCAAGAATCTGCCGCATCGTTTCGTCGAGCGGCGAATCGGCGTGCGGAATCAGAACAATAAGACGACGACGGCAGGCGTCACGAAGTTTTTTCAGAGCTTCGACCAGCTTCGGACGATGATCGCCGTCGGTCGCTATTACCCCAAGGAAACACCTGAAGTTCAGGCGGTAATTGCCGAGCATCACGCCTTTATCGGTGGTT